>JAIRRB010000160.1 GCA_031256195.1 Treponema sp. | reverse complement strand
CCGGCCATTCCCAGCCCCAGACCTTCGGTGATGCTGGTAAGGAGGTCTTCCTCAAATTGTTTAAGTTTTATGTAACAAAAAATTGAATTGATTGAAAAGGGCATGAGCCGGAAACAGCGCAGGGACAGGCGGTAAATGTAACGGGAAGCGGCGTTTTGAAAATAGCGGGGATCGGCAATCCAGTTTCCGCCCGGCTTTTCGGGGTTGAGTAGACTTTCCCAGCGCCAGTTCTCCCAGTCTGAACGGGTATCCAGGGCAAATTGCAGCGATGCAGAGGCCTCGGCGGCGAGGGAAATTTCCCCGCCTGAATCTTTGGGTTGAATGGCTCCGGGGATTTCCGTAAAATCGCAGGATATTTTTTGATCCATGAGGTATTTCGCCGCTTCATCCGGCTTTTTTCTGAAATAGGTACGCAGCCGCAGGGCCCAGACGCAGTTACGCAGGGAAATTTCATCGGCAAGGATTCGCCGGGCAAGCATACTGTCGGCGGATGAAAGGCGGCCCAGGCTCTGTACCAGCAAAGTATAATAATGCAGGTCAAGTTCCGCTTCAATCGGGGTAAAGTCGAAGTCAGCGGATTTCATGGCTTTTAGGTCTTTTGACAGAATAAATTCAAATTCAGTGCCGGCAAGCATTGCGGCAATATCGGGGTATGCCTTAAAACGCACTGTCCTGAAACGGCCAATGTCGCTTAACATGGACGGGATTGGTTTTCCGGCGGAAATATGGTGCAGGCAGGTTTTAAGGTCGGTATATTCGCAGACGCAGAGCTGGCGAATCAACAATTCCGGCGGACGGGAAAATGAATCAAGTATGGCAAGTATGTGCCGTGTTGTTCTCTGCAAAATCCGGTTTTCAAGATCGTGCAACAGTTCCCGCCCCGGCAGTTCCCGTGAAATTTCGGGAAAAACCAGCCGGTCCAGTTCATTCAGCGAGTGAAGTTTTTCCAGCGCCGTAATTCGTTTCCCGATAAAAGACTTGCCGATAATTCCACACGCCTTGGCAAAGGCAAAGGCCCGCTCTCCCGTATCATGAGAGGTTTTCGCAGCCGTCCGTACCGGCAATCGTGAAGGCGACCGCGCAAGTCGTCCATCCCCCCCCAGCGCCTGGCGGGCCGTCACCGGCATTATGATTCCTCCGTGACAAGCCTGTCCAGCAGGGCGGAAAACCGGTTTACATCAACATGAAGGGAAGCGATTTTTTTATCGTAGGATTCCAGTTCTGTTTGATACTGCTGCCGTATTTTTTCTTTTGATGCCTGGAATTCATTTTCCAGCCTTTCGCCTTCTGCGCGGTAACGTTCCTCATAAACGGCATGGTTTTGCTTTTCCGCTTCAAGCACCCGCCTGTCCGCTTCCGCCTGGGCGTCATTGACCAGCGCGGCAGCCTCAGATTCAATTTTTAACAGGTGGCCAAGGACCTCATCGTTATCCATTTCTTACCCAATTTTAGTCCAGTGTTGACATTATATTTTCATATTTGCAAATCACCCTGAATGCGCCCTGCGCATCTTTCTGAGCCTGTAACTCAGTAGAGAATTCCGGATTCTCCAAAAGTTCCGCCACACGCTTGAGAACCCGCAAATGTGTCTCAAAATCTTCATGGGGCGCAACAATCATAAACAACAGGTACACCGGCTTGCTGTCAAGGGCGTCATATTCAATTCCCTTGCGGGAGATACCCAGTACGCCGCATACCGCGTCTACCGCATTGGTATTTCCGTGGGGTATCGCTACACCTTTCTGGATACCGGTTGACATTTTTGCTTCGCGTTCATTTAAGGCAGAAAGGAGTTCTTCCCGAATATTTGATTCATGCGATTGACAGAAATGATCGACCAGTTCTTCAAAAGCCTCTTCTTTGTCTTCTGCTTCCAGGTTAACTTTGATGAAGTTGGGCAAAAACACATCCTGTAGGAACATCTATACCTCCCGGCTTTGCCAACGTTACTCGGCAGCCTCGGCTTCCAAAATTTCATCAAAAGTGATTACATTCTCCGGCTCAGGGTCAAGCGCCGGATTCAGCTCTTCTTCCAGCCAGTTAGAGGCTGCCGCTTCGCCGGAAAGCTCCCGGCCAGCCGCCTCAACGCCCGTACCGCCGGGTGTCCGGTTGAGCAGGGCAAGGCCAAGGCTGATAATCAGGAATAATGTCCCCAATATCGTTGTGGCTCTGGTAAGCACATTTCCCGAACGGGAGCCAAAAGCGGAACTGCTGCCTCCGGCAAAAATCCCTCCCAGACTATCCCCTTCTTCACCTTGAACAAGCACCAGTAATACCAGCAGAATAGCCACTATAACAAAGAAAACCAAAAGTACCGTACTGAGAATTGCCATCTATTAAACTCCAAACATTAAATCTAGGCTTATTGTAGCAAAAAGAGGAATTCAAGGCAATAGATCAGCTTCTATTTATGGCTCATCCGCATAGATAATTTTCCCGTTTTGACCGCCGGAAAGCCAGCGTCTTTTACCGGTGGAAGACCTGCCGGAAGCAATAGCCTGAACCCAGTTACCGCCAAAGATGTTATGGCCCAGTTCATCCATCACCCAGCTTTCGCCGCCGTCGCCGGACCAGGCCATTCTGCCTTCCTGTCCGCCGACTACCCAACGGGTACCGTTGAAACCCATGCATAATATGTAGAAGGGCCGCGTCAAAGGCCGCCATGTTATGCCATCTTCGGACCATGCGGTGCGCTGGGCATAGCCGCCGGCCATCCAGCGATTCCGGTCGTACACAATAACATTAATGGCGGAGTTTTCAAAAGCGCTGTTTTCAGCGGCAGTCCAGGTAAGGCCGTTATCATTGGAATAAGCGATTTTCCCCCCCGCGCCGCCGGCCATCCAGCGGCCTTCATGGAATGCAATGGTATTTATTGCGGATTTTCCAAAGGCATTGGTGGAACTGCGGCGCCAGGTAACGCCGGAATCATCCGACAAAATGATAATGCCGTTACTGCCTCCCGCTACCCAGTGACCGTTACCAAAGGCAATCGCATTGATGGTTTGGCTATTGGAAAAATTGGTCTTTTTTACCGCATTCCAGGCGCTGGCATTGGTTGACCATGCTATTCTGCCGCTTTTCCCCCCAGCAATCCAGCGTCCGTTACCGTAGCCAATGGTATTAACGGAAAAATTCCCGAAGGTACTGTCGCCTGCCGCTATCCAACTGCCGCCGTAATCATTGGAATAGGATATTTTGCCCTCGCTGCCGCCGGCAACCCAGCGGTCTGTCCCGTTGGCGGCAATGCCAAATGACAGGGCATATACCGTACTGTCGCCAAAAGCGGTGTTACCGGCGGATCTCCAGATGAGCGGGCCAAGTTCGCCGGTTTGAAACATCGAATCCGAACGAAGACTAAAGGCCGTATTGGGATCAAAGAGCTTTGCCGACCTTACCGGATACCGGTTACCGGCAGTATCCAACGCATAAACGGTAAAGGTATATTCGGTATTATTTGTCAGATTGGTAAAAGTATAGCTTTCCATTCCCTTGGGGACAGACTGCGCCCGTCCGCTACCGGGGGAATATACAATTTCGATATGGTCCGTTCTTACATCCGCCGGGTCAATCCAGGCAAGCGACAAACTTCTGTTAACGGGCGTACCGATAACAATAGGCAGTCTGGTAACAACGACATTTACCTTTGGTATGGTGTAAACATTATTCTTGGTGTTCACCGCGGTAACCTTAAACTGGTATTCCTGATTATCGGAAAGACCGGTAAAGGTATAGGATTCCGCCCCTTTCGCTACCCGTATCGGAGCTTCTCCGCCCGGACTGCGGGTAAGTTCAAAATGGTCAAGATCGGGGTCATCCGGCCTGTTCCATACCAGCGTCGCTCTTCCCGAAACCGGCCTTACCCGAAGATCGGGTAATTGCGGAGTTGAATATTTTACCCCGGTAATAACCCGGTTATTGTTTTCCGTGTCAACGCCATACACCAGAAAACGATATTCCCGGTCATCGGAAAGGCCGGACACCGTTGTGGTTTCCGTTCCCTTCTCGGCCGTTGCCGGCGGATCACCTTCATTCGGATCGTAAATAATCGCAATATGGTCAAGGTCTGCCATTTCAGGATCATTCCATTCAAAAATAACCTGTCCGCCGACAGGCTGAACCATAACCTCTGTTATTTCCGCGTTTCTTCCGTTGAATACCGGTATCGCCGGGGATGATGCTTTTACATCTTTCAGGGGCTGCCGGCGTCCGGCGGCATTTACCGCGTATACGGTAAATTCGTAATCGATAATATCGGAAAGTCCGGTAACGGTTCCGGTCTCCTCGCCTCCGGCAATGGTTATGGGCATTCTATCTTCGGGGCTGTACGCAATTTCGACATAATCAATCAGGGAATTGTAAGGTTCCTGCCAGCTCAGGGTAACCTGACCGGCTGATGGTCTGCCCGCAACAGAATCCGGCGAAGTGGCATAATCGGGAATGAATATGCCGGTCTCATTCAAAATCTTGCGGTTACCTTGAGCGTTCACTGCCACAATGGAAAATGTATGTTCAAGGCCGTTGACAAGATTCATCAGTAACTTGCTTTCCACTCCCCGGTGAACCCGGATGGGCGCTTTCTGATTGAGATCATAGTTTATTTCGATATAGTCATATTCCGCATCGGGGAAATTGTTCCAACTCAGTGTTACCTGTCCCGCGACCGGCGTTCCTTTGAGCGCACTGCCGGAACTTTGCTGCCGGAACAGCATACCGGTACCGCCTGCTGATGTATTGGATTTATTTCCCCATCTGTCCACCGCCTTTAAGGTGAAGAAGTAATCCCTTCCCTCCTGAAGGCCGGAAACAACATATTTTTCCGCCCTTTGGGCGACATTTTCCGTTCCTCTGCCGTCGGGCCAAAACAAAACTTCAATATGATCAATGAAAATGTCAGGGGGGTCAACCCAGGACAATACTGCTTCATCATTGATAAAAACAATGGATAAATCGGCAATATCGGATACGGTTCTGACAATCCCCGTGTCGGACTTACGGCCTATACACTGGACGCAGGTGCCAATACCAACCAGTATTCCTACCAGAATCAAGCCAAAAACAACATCTCTGATGAAACGTTTTCGCTTTCGCGCCGCTTTTTTAAGGTCATAAGCCGTTTTTGCGTTATCTTTGGAAGAAGACGTATTAAAACGCATAAAATCCCTCTTTTTTCCGCTTTTATCCCCCCTGTATAATTATAATACATTACTCGTATATTTGTCCAAAAAGAGTCGTATAAATTTAGAACTTGTCCCTCAATAACCACGGAGAATACAGAGGTATCCAATTAAGCAAGAATTTAACCACGGAGGTCACGGAGTACCCACAGAGTTTTGATACGGAAATCTTTTCTCTATGGACTTCCCCCGGAATAGTGGACAGTAAGTTAAGAGCGTGATAAACCCAAGGAGAGGGAATCATGATAAGACGAAGAACGTACACGAAGGAGTTTAAGGAGTCAGCCATAGAAATCTACAACAACCACAGCGACGAGAAGACAACAAAAGAAGTAGCGGATGAACTGGGCATTCACCAGGAAAACCTTTGCCGGTGGCTCAGGGAAA
>JAIRRB010000155.1 GCA_031256195.1 Treponema sp. | reverse complement strand
ATGCATTCAACCAAAATAATTGCCGGTTTGGGTCTTTTGGGGGGAATATTGATTTTCATCTCATCCCTTTCCGCGGAAACGCTCACCGGTGAGGAACCTCCTTCCGGTGCGGAGTCGCATGTCAGTGAGGAATCCTCTCATGGTGAAACTCCTCTCCCCGGCGATGAATATCTCACCAGTGATGAAACCCTCATTTTTGAAGGCACCCCCCTCATTTTTGAAGCCTCTCCCGTTTATGAGTCCCGTTCCTTTGATGCGGTTTTTTCCGGTCTTTCGCGCCGCCAAAAAGCAGCTGTAATGAGCGATGAAGGGCTCAGATATTCTTTTGAGAAGGATGGTTCCCCAACGCTGCTTCCCAATCCGGATTCGGGGATTGACCTTCTCAGCAGTGTCATGGCAAAAAAACCTTCTCATGTTATTGAGGCTCTTGTCGTCGTGCCCTATACCGAAAGAGAACTTGACATATTGGATATTTACAATGCGCTGAGAAAAATCAAGGAACTCAAAGACCATTCGATTCCCTGGAATGACAGGGAAATATATATTTTTACGGAAACAACCCGGCTTGAAAGCACCCGGAACAGAAAACCCATTCCCGACCCTCCGCCCGCAGATACGCTCCCTTATTCAGAAACCATGTATCTTCGTTTTATAGACCCGTATATGGGGGATTTGTATCTTAGGGGAGACATATCGGTAAGCCTGTACGGCATAACCTACAGTATGACCAACTTTAGGGATGTTCGTTATTCGATTTTTCGCATTATGAAAGCGGAAAAATTTACCGCCGTAATTTACCTGGAGCCTGTTAAAGAGGGAACACTTGTCTACAGTATGTCCGGAATTTATTTACCGGGTTTTATCGCCAATAGAATAAATCTTACTCCGAACATAAACAGACGAATCACGGTATTATTGAGCTGGATTACGGACGGTCTGAAAAAACAGGAAAGCAGCCGTCAAGGCGGCTCTTTCTACCGTCTGCAAAAACAATGAATAAAAAGAATTTTTACCGCGGAGGACACGGAGAATCTAAAGATGATTTTCATACTAAAAACTCCGTGCCCTCCGTGGTAAAAAATGCTTCTTTAACCTAAAATTCCGCCGTTTTTGCTGTCTCAAATTCCTTTTCAATTTCCGCGGATGGTTTTTCTGTCGCAAGGCTGACACACAGAATTACCAGACCGGAAATGATGAAGGCCGGCAGCAGTTCGTATACGGCAAAAGGACCGCCGATTTTGGCGATAAGGTTCTTCCATATAACCACCATGGCGCCGCCGGTTACCATTCCCGCCAGAGCTCCAGCAAAAGTGGTTCGTTTCCAGAACAGGGAAAACAGTACCAGAGGGCCGAATGCCGCGCCCAGCCCTGCCCATGCGTAAGATACCACCCGGAAAATTGACTGGTTGCCGGAAACAGCGACTAAAATGCCAAACAGCGCAACCAAAAGCATACTGATGCGGGCAACCCACATGACTGATGTTTCAGAAGCGTCTTTTTTGAAAATATCCTTGTAAATATCATTTGCCAAAGACGATGATACAATCAGCATATAGGAATCGCCGGAACTCATGCTGGCGGCAAGAATCCCCGATATGATAATACCTGCCAGCAGGGGCGGGAAGAAACTTCCCGACAGCCTGATAAAGATACTTTCCGCCGCGCTGCCTGAGTCAAAAATACCGGGGAATAGAGCCCTGCCGACAAGACCGATAGAGACAGCCGCAAGCTGGGCTATAAAACACCAGACAACGGCGATAGTCAATGAACGGCGGATCATCGAAGTCTTTTTAATCGCCATGAATCTGACCAGAACCTGGGGCATTCCAAAGTAGCCAAGCCCCCAGGCCATAATGCTCACAATGGTGAGGAAACTGTATCTTGTCCCTTCTGCCCCGAACAGGGGAACCCCATTGTTCATACCCTGGGGATCGGCCACGCCAAAGAAATCGAGGAAGTGGGGAAAATTTCTTAAGTTTTCGGCAACGCCGGAAAGGCCGCCCGCGTAAACAATGCCGAAAATCAACACCAACACCAGAGCGGTTACCATTAACAGGCCCTGGATAAGGTCAGTTACACCTACCGCCCAGAAACCGCCGAGCATGGTATAGGAGAGGACTATTATGGCACCAACAATCACCATGGCTATCGTACTCACGCCAAAAAGACTATTGAACAGTTTCCCAAAGGTGATGAGCTGCGCTCCCACATAAATCGAGAAAAACACCAGACTAATAATGGCGGCGATTGCCAGCAGTATCCGTTTTTTATCATGGAAACGTTTGCTGAAAAATTCCGGCAGGGTAATGGCATTGTCGGCAACCTGCGAATAGGAACGCAGCCGTTTGGCGACAAAGGCCCAATTAATCCATGTGCCGATGAACAGGCCCAACGCGGTCCAGAACGCCTCCCCAAGTCCGGTAAAGTAAGCCACACCCGGCAGCCCCATGAGAAGCCAGCCCGACATATCCGACGCCTCGGCGCTCAGCGCCGCTACCCAAGGGCCGAACCTCCGCCTGGCCAGAAAATATTCCTCAAGATTGGTATTACTCCTGCGGGCATACCACAAACCAATGGTGACCATCGTCACCAAATAGGCTCCCATGCCAATCAACATCTGTATGTTACCTGACATAATTCCTCCTTAAAGAATTGTTCTTGAAATAAGCAGTCAATCAATATAGTATATAGACAGAAAGGAAACAATACAATGGGAAGAATCAAGAGCGCTTTGGAAATCGCACTGGAACGCACCGAATCGGTAAAAACCGACAAGGCCAGTATCGGCCTTTATGAGACAAAACAACAGGGGAAACGGCTTGCCAACGCTTTTCTTGCCGACCCGTCAAAAAATCCGGAAGATGAATTAAATAAATACCCCAAAGATCAGTGGGAAAGCCTGAAGCAGGGTATTTTTGAAGTATTGACCCCGCAAATTACCCTTCCGGTGACCGCGGAAGATTTGCCCCGCATTGAGGCTGTGGGCAGAGGCCTGCAACTGCTGATAAAAAACGGGCGTTTCGCCGCCATGTACAAACAACTTGTTCAGGTTCTGTCCGATTACCTTGGTGAAGCGGCCCAGTTTGAACAGGCGATACGTCAACAGTACGCCCCCAAACTCCGCCAAAAAGAAGAAGAACTTTCCCGCCGCATGGGCAGGGAAATCCGCCTTGACCCGTTTCAGGACCCGGAATTTGCCGCGTTTTACAATCAGAACCTCAACGCCCTCAAAGCCAATTACCAGACCGCTGTGGATCAGGTGCGGAGTGAGGCGCAGCGGCTTTGGGACGAATTACATCCCTGATATGTCCAGTATATCTTTCATCATATCGTCAATGGAGAAAAAGCCGGTGCGGCTGCCCGCCGCGGCGGAATTCAACAGCCACTGTGCGGCGCGGACGGCGCCGGATGCAAAACCTTCGCGGCTGCGGGCGGTGTGGGTAATTTCGATGGTATCCGCCGGAGAATCGAACAAGAGGCTGTGCTGGCCGGGTACGGAACCGAGGCGCAGACTGGGAAAATGAAGTTCATTGGACTGCGGGCGGCGGTCCAGGGTTTCCCAGACAACCTTGTCTTTTCGTTTGATTCGGGCAAGCGTCCCTTCAACCAGAGTCTTCGCCGTTCCTGACGGGCTGTCCAGTTTTTTATTGTGATGAGACTCAAACCCGCCCACATCGTATTCGGGAAAAGAATCGGCAAGCTGCGCGGCATACCAGGCAATACGGTAAAAAATATTAACACCCAGAGAAAAATTGGAAGCCCAGATAAGCGCCGCGCCGGACTGTTCTACCGCCCGCCGGGCTTCGTCAATCTGATCATACCAGCCCGTAGTGCCAATGACCGAGGGGATTTTTTTGTCCGCCAAAGCCTTGATATTGGCAAGCGCCGTACCGGGCTGGGTGAATTCAATGGCGGCTTCCGCCCCGCAAAGGTCTCCCGCTTCGGCGATTCCCTGAAACATTTTCGCACCTGACGGCGCGCCTGGCGGCGGATTCGATTCCTGCGACAAGGGTTCCACAATAGCGGTAACAGTATGCCCCTGTTCCCGGGCTGCCTGTTCAACCATTTTTCCCATTTTTCCGTAACCGATAATGGCAATTTTCATTTTTGACTCCCTTGATCAGCAAAAAAATCAAGGTGCAGCGCCTTGACTACTTCCACCGCTTCGGTGTCATTGACAATAAAACTGATATTTACCTTGCTTGCCCCCTGGGAAACCATCTGCACCGATACGCCAATAAGCTGGCAGGTTCTGAAAGCCCGGGCAAGAATTTCCGAAGATCGCTTAACATTGCCGACAATGGTAACTATCGCCTTGTCGGTTTTTATATCGACACTGGCGATGCGGGCAAGGTCTTTTTTAAGAACGGCAAGGTCATGCGCCGCATCAAGAGTCAGTGAAACTGAAACTTCGCTGGTGGCCACCATATCGACTGAAATGTTATGCCGGGCAAAACCGGAAAACACTTCGGCAAGAAAACCGTATTGCCCCAGCATACGGGTTGAAACAATGTCCACCAGCGTTACCTTCCGGCGGAAGGTAATGGCCCGTACCGGAGTACTTTTTTTCTGCAACGCGGCGGATATTCGGGTTCCGGGAGCGGTGATGTTATACGAATTTTTTACCAGAACCGGAGTTCCGGTTTTGATGCAGGGCTGCATGGCCCTGGGGTGCAAAACCTGCGCGCCAAAATACGCAAGTTCCGCCGCCTCTTCGTAGGTTACGGATTCAACGGGCTGCGCATTGGTGACAATGCGGGGGTCGGCGGTTAGTATACCGTCAACATCTTTCCAGACCTGCACTTCCTCCGCTTTGCAGGCAGCGGCAATCATCGTTGCGGAAAGGTCAGAGCCGCCCCGCCCCAAAGTGGTGATGTTGCCGTTATGGTCCCTGGCGATAAAACCCGTTACAATGGGCACCACGCCTGTTTTAAGCAAGGGGAGTATTTTTTCGGGAATAAGTTCCCAGCTTTTCTTGACCAGTTCGGCAGACGTAAAGTTGGAATCAGAAATAAAGCCAATGTCCCAGGCGTCGCAGGCCGCCGCCTTGATTTTCAGGGAATTACAGTAAGCCGCGGCTATCCGCACGGAAAGCCGCTCGCCAAAAGAAACTAGAAAATCTTTTGTCCGGGGGGTCATCTCCCGAATTAAGGAAATGCCGGCAAGCAGCCGTTCCAGTTCTTTCAGCAGCGCCGCTGTTTCCTTTTGGACATGGCCTGGCAATTTGAGTTTTTTAATGGTATCAAAATGGTGCTTTTCAATCCGTTCAATTAATGCCACGCCTTTTTGAAAGGCGTCATTGCCCGCTTCAAGCAGATGATCGGTTGTATCCCCCATCGCGGACAGCACCAAAACCGGCTTCCGTTCAAGCTGTGTCTTTACAATTTCGACAACATGGCGTATCCGCTGGGCATCCGCAACAGAACTTCCGCCAAATTTCATTACTACCATAATAGTTGTACAGTATCAAAAAACAACAATATGTGCAATAATTGTTTCCCATGATGAGCGAGAATCTTGATGCACTGGCTGTATATAAAAACAAGCCCGCGGTGGTAAAGGAAAAAAAACAGGATAAAATAGTTATTGCCCTTTCCGACGGCGTTTCGGTAAAGGTAAGGGAAAAAGACATAGAGATAATTCATCCCGGCCCGGTAAAAAATCTTGACAAAATTATTGAAGGCGGCAGTACCCAAGCGGAAAACGCTGTACGGGAAACCTGGGAACTTCTGTTAACAGAAGAAAAACCGCTTTCGCTGAAGGAACTTGCGGAGCTTGCCTTTGGCGAATACAGCCCCGCTTCCGCCTGGGCCGCTTTTTGTCTGCTGCCGGACGGCCTTTATTTTTCGGGAACAATCAGCGCCATTCATCCCCGGCAGAAAGAGCAGGTTGAGGCGGATGAAAAAAAACGTGCGGACAAATTCAGGGCAAACGGGGAACGGGAACTTTTTCTGGAACGGCTGCGGAAACGGCGGCCAAATCTTTCATCCGATTCAGAGTCCGATGACTGGCGTTTTATGCAGGATATTGAGGCGCTGGCCTATGGGAAGTCCAATAAAAACCGCACCATGAAAGATATTGGCCTGGGGGAAACGGCAGAGGAGGCCCATGCCTTGCTTTTGGAATGCGGTTTTTGGACTGAACAAATAAATCCCCACCCCGGCCGCCTGGGCGTTTCCCTGCTGCCGGCAAACAGCACGCCGAACCCGCCGCCCGATGAAGACCGCCGCAACCTTAGCCATCTAGCCGCTTTTGCCATTGACAGCCCCTGGAGTCATGATCCCGATGATGCCATTTCCCTTGA
Organism: Treponema sp.; assembly: GCA_031256195.1. Lineage (GTDB taxonomy): Bacteria > Spirochaetota > Spirochaetia > Treponematales > Breznakiellaceae > WQXQ01. The sequence goes on along the minus strand of JAIRRB010000155.1, from coordinate 9,256 downwards.
AACTGAAAACGGCAGGCAGGTACTGTATGTTCATGTGGCCGATCCGGCGGCTTCCGTAGCCTCTGACAGTCCGCCTGAAAAAGAAGCCCGCGACCGCGGGGCGACGCTCTATATCCCCGAAGGCAGTTTTCGTATGCTTGCCGAAGAAGCCCTGCCCCTGTTTGCCCTGGGCCTTGCCGAATCATCTATCGCCCTTACTTTCAAAATGACGCTTAACAGCGGCGGTAAAGTTGAAGAGACTGAAATTTTTCCGTCAAGGGTAAAAGTATCGCGCCTGAGCTATAAAGAAGCTGATGAGCGTATGGCAAATTCCGGCGGCACGGAAGCCGCCATGTTAGCTGATATTTACCGGATGGCTGAACGGAATTTAAGCCGACGCTGTTCGGCAGGCGCGGTAAGCATTGAATTGCCGGAGGTCCATATTGGCCTGAATCCAAAATCCGGGGCACAGGTAACCATTGAACCCATCGTGCCGTACCGTTCCGCGCTTATGGTACGGGAATGTATGCTGCTTGCTGGTGAAGGGGCCGGTTTATGGGCCATGCAGCATAATGTGCCTTTCCCCTATATTGAGCAGGAAATTGCCGAAATGCCCCATGAAATTTTTCCCGGCATGGCAGGTTCATATCAGCTTCGCCGTTGTATGCGGCCCCGAATCCTTTCAGTAAAACCCGGATGGCACGGGGGCCTTGGCCTGGATGTTTATACTCAGGTAACCAGCCCCCTGCGCCGCTACACAGACCTTTTGTCCCATATCCAAATTCGCGGGTTTTTGCAGGGCGGCGAAGTTCTTTCCGCCGATGAAGTTTCCGCCCGGATTGCCGCCACAGAAGCGGCGGCAACAGCCGTTACCCAGGCTGAACGGGCATCCCGCAGCCACTGGATTATGGTGTACCTTTCGGACAAAAGAGATTCAGTTTGGGACGCCCTTGCCCTGGAAAAAAAAGGAAACCGCTGGGCGGTGATGATTCCCGCCCTTGCTCTGGAAACCCAGGTTCCCCTGCGGAAAGAAATTACGCCTAATGATTCGCTCAAACTGATTTTAAAATCGGTCAATATCCCCAGAGGAGAAGCGGTCTTTGTCGCCGAAGAGTAAAAAAATTAACGCTGTAATAAAGTAGAGAAGAAATTTACCTTTATCCTTCTTTTAGTCCGTTCAACAATTCCACAGCGGCGTCAAATTTAAAATCCCTGAACGCCGCAGCGGCGTTTTCCAAAACGGCGTTGCTTTGTTCGCCGAAATCAAAGGCAAGTAAATCGTTGAGAGCCTCAAGACCGGCATCCCCGTCAAAGTCAGAAGCGGCGGCCAGCGCTTTTTCTATGTTTTTCCGTAAATAACCGGCATCTCCGGCTTTTTTATCCGCCACGGTTTCCCCGCCCGAAAAAATCGCCGACAACGCTTCATGCAGGTTTAACAGTTTATCTTTGAAAGCCGGGAATCGTTCCGTACAGTATTCAATATCGTTGTCTTTGGAAGCCGTTTCCAGTTTTGATGCGGTTTCAGACAAATTCATCGCCCCTATGGTGGACAGGGCGGATTTCATGGCATGTACTGAAATCGAAAAATTCTTTATATCCCCCTTGTGTACGTTGGCGGACATTACGTCGCATTCCGTTACGAGCTTTTTATTGAAAAGCTCTACTGTTTCCCGGTATATTTTTTCCATGCCGGAAACACGGCTTAAACCAATCTCCGTGTTGATTTCGCTTACCTTGTTCAGGGCATCCATGAAATCACCGGATGTTTTTTCGTGAGACTCTTCCATCCTCTCTTTTATTTTTTCAGGCGGCAGCCATTCTTTTAATATTCCGTACATTTCCTGCAAATCAATTGGTTTTGAAATAAACCCGACAAATCCGTTGGACAAGAACATTTCTCTCGCGCCCTGAACCGCGTTCGCGGTCAGCGCAATAATAGGCAGGTCTTTATACTTTCCGCCCAGTTTTCTTATTTCGCCGGTTGCCTCAACGCCGTCCATTTCCGGCATCATATGATCCATGAACACAATATCGTATTCGTTCTTTTGAACCAGATCGATGGCTTCCCTGCCGGAGAAAGCCGTTTGTACATCAATTTTAAACAGGCCGAGCAGCCCTTGCGCAACCCTCATATTAAACTCGTTGTCGTCCACAACCAGCACATTGGCGGCGGGCGCATAAAAGGCGTGTCCTTCCGGTAAACCTTTTTTGAGCTTTACCTTCGCCTTGCTGCCCGCTACAGCCGGAACTATCACTATAAAAACGCTTCCCTGCTCATATTCGCTGTCAACAAGAATTTTTCCACCCATCATTTCCACGAAAGATTTGCTGATGGAAAGCCCCAAACCCGTCCCGACTATACTCCGGTTTTTTGCCGTTTCGACCCGCTGGAAAGTGTTAAATAATTTCGACAAATCTTCTTTACGGATTCCCATGCCGGTATCCCTAATCTCAAATGTAAGATTACCGTCCGCAGCGCTTACCTTTAATTTCACATAACCTTTTTCGGTATATTTCACCGCATTTCCGAAGATATTGATTAACACCTGTTTGAGCCGTATATCGTCTCCGTAGAGGTAATCGGGCATTTCTCCTTCAGTTTCAAACCTGACTTCCAGGTTTTTCTTGCGCGCCACATAATTGAACATGGATAAAATATTATCCAGAAGCGCGTGAAAATCGTAATCAACCGGGTTAAGCTCCAGCTTGCCGGATTCGATTTTCGACAAGTCCAGTATGTCGTTGATAATGGAAAGAAGCGAACGGGCGGACACTTTTATATCATTGACAAAACTCATCTGCCGCCTGTTAAGCGGCTCGTACAGCAAAAGATCGGTCATGCCGATTATGGCGTTCATGGGGGTGCGTATCTCGTGGCTCATGTTGGCCAGGAAGGAACTCTTTTGTCTGCTCTCCATATCCGATTTATTTCTGGCCGCATCAACGCGAAGCAGAACGAAGATCAGCACTGACGCAAACACGGTGCCCAATGCGATGAGAATCAGGGCCATATTGGTTACGCTCTGATAATACGGACCTTTGGGCAGTACAACGCCCATGTACCAGCCGTTGGGGAGCATGCGAAAAAAAGCTAAAGCGGGTTCGTTTTTATATGAAATGAGCGCTCGTTCATTAATTTCCTCCCCATTTTTTAATTCATCCGCAAAGAATGAAAAGGGAATAATCGGGTCGTGTATATTTCTGCCCTGAAAACCATGATTCGGGTGGGCGAGTATTATATCCTTGTCTATCAGCATTCCGTAACCGTTTTGAGCCATAGCGGTATTAACGACATATTCTCCTACAGCGTCTATCAGTACCCTCAGACCGATAACGCCCATCCTGCGGCCATCATCATCAAAAATGCAGATTGCGTATATGAGCACCGGTTCCTCGTAGATTGCATCCCGAAACATCAAAGTTTCCGACATTTTACCGTTCGCCGCAACCGCATCCAGATACCAGGGGCGTTCTGTGATGTCCTGGTCGTCAGGTCTATCCCAGACAAAAGTTTCAATAAAAGCAGTTCCGTTCGCAAACGTTTCAAAATATCCCAGAAAACCATTAAAACTCGTCAGGTGCTCATCTATGCCTGAAGATAAATAATCCGATATGTCGTTGTAATATTCATGTAACTTGTTTAAGTCGTCACCGCGCAGAATCATGTTCCGTACTGTCCGCGCAAGACCGTCCAGCGTTATTTGGGGTTCCAGCAGGTCGGACATGATTTTAGCCTGCACGGACACAAAAATATTTTCAGTGTTTTTTAATAAATACCCATGAACAATATTGCTTGTGAAGATATAGCTTAAAATAACCATCAGCAAAAATGAAAAAAACGTAAACACTATCTGCACATACAGCAGGCGCTTTGGCGTTACTTTTTTTATCAGGGTGCGAATTGCCGCCATTTTTATATGTGCCTGCCGATTTTGTCAAGAACTTCTTTCTTGTTAACCGGTTTAACGATAAAATCAGCCGCCCCCGCTTCTACCGCTTTTACCACGTTTTCCTTCCGGGAGTTGCCGGTCAGGAAAATAATCGGCGCTTTCTGTCCGTTCTTCCGCAAGTTTTCCGCAAGTTCATAGCCGTTCATGTCGGGCATCTCTATGTCCAAAAGGAGAAGATCCGCGCGGTGCTTTTCAAAAAACCGTATCGCATCTTCGCCGGAGGTGACGCAGTACAATTTATAATCGGTATCCTGTAAAACCGTTTTAAGCGTGGTTAAAAAAAACGCCGTATCGTCAACCGCCAATATGATTTTTTGTTCTTTCGTTTTGCCTTTATTTTTCAGGGACTTTTCATCAGGAGGCGAGCCATCCTCCTTGAGTTCCGCCATTTGAATATCAATGGATAACATGGACAGGCTGGTTAAAAAATAGGTCATAAAAACTTCGAGTTTTTCATGCTTGACTTTTTTAAGTTCCTTAATCTGCTTGGTACATTCATCCGCCATGTAGCCCGCATGAATCGCTTCCAGCAAATCCCGGACATCCGCAAAGGCTTTTGCCAGAGAAGGATAGTCTTTTGCCTCCATAGCGGTTTTCATTTTTTCTTCCTGATCGGGCAGTCCTTCTATAAATGAGTTCAAAGCAAGGACATAGGCTTCAAATTTGCTCTCATCCATTTTCTGAATTCCGGCAAGGCTTATTTCTGAAATCTCCTGCAACCGTTCCCTGTTAACCATTCTGGACTTCTCCTTAAATCAGCGATAAAATTCCCTCAATATCAAGGTACTGCTTATTTTAATACCTATTTTCGAAAAAAAGCAATAGTTTATGTTGACGAAGTGTTACAGCCGCAGGAAAATAAAAAGTTTTTGCCACAAAATCCTTCAGTTGTGAATTTTGCCTTTTCCCATTACCATACTGGTATGGGAAAAGGGCTTTTGCTGGCGATGATGCTCCCCCTTGTATGCGGAAACTGTGCGCGGGGAAGGGAAAACCGGGCCGATTCGGTTTCAGCCGCTACCGCGAAGGGGCCGGCAACAAGACCGCCGGCGCGGGTTCTTCGGGAACAGTATATGCCTGCCGCAATGGCCGACGGTATAGTAAAAATCGCCGTATTGGTGAACCTTCCGGCGGGAGACCAGTCGCGGCAGTTTCTGGAAGGCTGCGTCAATGAGGGCAGGTCTATGGGCTTTACCGTGGATACCTTTATTTCAGGCGCTGATAAGGACCGCGGCATAAGCCGGTGCGGGGAAATTGTTGCCGGTATCGCCCGGGCCGATTATGACGGGCTTATTTTCGCTTACGGCGAAGCCGATGGTGAAGCCGCTGATGACCCTTTCATTGATATGTTCAAACCTGTTGCCCAAAAAGGCATAAAAATCGTTACTTTTGAAACATTTTCTCCTCAAATCTCCCGGCTTTTTGACGGCCTTATCACTACTTTTCAGAATGATGCGGGGCTTGCCCGCATGAGTCTGGAGGTACTGCTTTCCTATACCCGCGGCAATGCGAACCGCCCGGTACGGGTTATCCGTATCGGCGGAAATCCGGGAATACCGTCTCTGGACCGCCGCACGCAGATTTTTGATGAATATGTGCGGATGGGCGCGCTTGTCGAAGCGGCATATATCAACCTGGGCGCAATGGAAAATCCGGATCATACGGCATGGGAGGGGCTTGCCGATGTACTGCCCCGTTTTCCGCCGGGGTCGGTTGATGCCCTCTGGACGCCTCACGATAAAATCGCTGAAGGCTGCGTTCAGGCGCTTGCTTCAATGGGACGGCAGGACATTAAACTGGTCAGTATCGGCATTTCCAATGATGATATACGCATGATGCAGAGCCGCCGTGAAACGTGGCTGGCAAATGTGGCGGTTGACCCCAAACTTGCCGGTACGGTGAATATGCGGATACTGACCGCCGCTCTGGCGGGCGAGACTCTGCCGGATACGGTTTTATTTACCCCGCAGTTATTAAAGGCGGCGGACTTAAATCATGCGGTAAATATTGTTAACATTTCGGCAATGGTTCCATCGTGGGGGGATGCCTGGGGATTGTTTGATCATTACCCCTGGATGAACGAACTGAAAAAGGCGGAAGAAAAATATCTGCGCATTCTGCCAACCTCCATGACGACACCTGTGACGGTTCCATGAAAATAAGAAACCATATTTTGATTCAGACGTTAAGCGCTTCTCTGGCGCTTATTCTGGTGTTGGGGGCGGCGTTTTTTCTTTCCGTTGCCGGAATCAGAAATACCGTGCTTGCCAATTCCAACGATTTGGGAAACAGCGCCGCCGACATTGGCTCTTATGCGCTGGAAGAGCAGCTTACCGGTAAAATTGAACGTATTGCTCAGGACATGGCGCTCATACTGGATGAGCGTTTAAAAAAAATCGAAAGTCATACCCGCATGACCGCCGATATAACGGAATCCATTTACGCCAACAAACAGGGCTGGAATCCCAAATCGCTGCCCCGTGTCAGATCGGGAGATGTCTCGTCGGCAGACCCTTACCTGTACCTCGCGCCGGGGGTTGATTTTTCCCGCATCAGCGGTGAAGTTTATCTGGCGGGAAATATCAGCGACATACTCAGACAAATCAAGGTGGTTGATCCGGGCATTACCACCAGCGTCATAGCCGGCGAATCGGGTTATTCCATTATGATGGATGTATTCCCCTGGCCCGTCAGTGATTTTGATTCACGGACTTTTTCCTGGTATCAGGAGGCAAAAGAGCGGGAATCGTTGTATTGGACCGATGTATACAATGACTCGCGGGGCAGGGGACTGATAATTTCCTGCGCCGTTCCCTTTTATGAACAAGCCGGAACAAGCCGCGTCATAAGAGGCGTTGCCCGCAGTACGGTTCTGCTTTCTGATTTTTCACGGATAACCGATACCGCGGGAATGGGGAGAACCGGCGAGCTTTTTCTTTTGAATCGTGAGGGAATAAAAATCTTTTCATCCAATGGCATTAAAGTGCAGCCGGGGGGGGGAGGGGGGGTAGAAGGAGAGAATTTTCTTGAAAGTCAAAACCCGCATCTGCGTAGTCTGGGCATGAGCATGACTCTGGGCGCATCGGGCATGACCGGACTTGAAATGGACGGCCTTCTCAACTATGTCGCCTACGCTCCCATTCAGACACTGGGCTGGAGTCTGGGCGTAGCGGTTCCTTTTCAGGAATTATCTTTTTCCGCCCAGTTAATCGAAAATCAGATATGGAAAGTTACCGATGATACCAAAGCCGTCATGAACCGCTACATAGCTCTCTTGGGGGGACTCATCGCCCTTTTGCTGTTTTTTACAATACTGGGCATTGCCGTTTTTGCGGTTCGTTTTACCCATGCCGTTACCGGCCCCATACTTGCGCTGAATGACGGGGTACACGAAGTCGCTGCCGGCAATCTGGAACGTGAAGTAATCGTTAAAACCGGCGATGAAATTGAGCAGCTTGCAGTGTCGTTTAACATGATGACTTCCCGGCTGCGCAGGCATATTGAAGAAATAGCCAGGGCGACCGCGGAAAAACAGCGTATGGATACGGAGCTGGATATAGCCACTCAAATTCAGATGAGTATACTGCCCAATGTTTTCCCCCCCTTTCCCGGCAGAAAAAATGAATTTGACCTCTATGCGGAAGTACATCCCGCACGGGAAGTAGGCGGTGATTTTTACGATTTCTTTTTTGTTGATAATAATCACTTTGCCATGGTTATCGCCGATGTTTCCGGCAAGGGAATACCAGCGGCGCTGTTTATGGCAATGACCAAAACCCTTATCAAAAACCGTCTGCAAAGCGGAGAAGACCCTGCTCTGGCGCTGGAGATTATCAACCGCCAGCTGTGCGACAATAACATTACCGATATGTTTGTTACCGTCTGGCTCTGCGTGCTGGAAATTTCCTCGGGGCGTCTGGTGTATGTTAATGCCGGCCATAATCCGCCCCTGCTCAGGCGGAAGAATCAAAGTTTTACCTTTCTGGTTTCGCCGCCCGATTTGATTCTTGCGGGAATGAACGATACCCGTTACCATCCCGGTGAAATGCGCCTTAACCCGGGCGACACGCTGTTCCTCTACACCGACGGCGTTGTTGAAGCGGAAAGCGCTCTCATGTTTACCGATGACGCTTTTTATGGCAAAGAGCGGTTAAGAAATTTCCTTAATGCCCATGCCGCACGGCCCCTGAACGAGATGCTCCCCCTTCTTCGCGCCGACATAGCGGTCTTTGCCGGCGGAGCCAATGACGGCTCTGCCAGCAGGGCCGCGCAATCGGATGACATTACCATGCTGGCCGTTCGCATTAACAGGAACGAAAAAAATTCCTCGCCGGGCGCTGTCACGCTAAAAGCCGATATTGCCGAACTGGATACATTGACCGCTTTTATCGGCAGCGAGTTTGACGCTTCAGGCTGTCCCCGGCAGGTACGCGATCAAATTGAACATGCCGTCGAAGAAATTTTTGTTAATATTGCCCGCTATGCGTACGATGAAGTCGGCGGGGAAGTAACGGTTGAATGTTGTACCGAATCATTGCCTGAGGGGATGACCATGACTCTTCTTTTTTCTGACCGGGGCCGCGCCTTTAACCCGCTGGAACATAAAGACCCCGATATAAGCCTGCCCCTGGAAGAGCGGGAACCGGGAGGGCTGGGCTTATTGATTGTCAGGAAAACAATGGATACAATACAGTATAACCGTGAGGATGGGACAAACCGCCTGACGCTCGGCAAGTCCTGGAACAAGGAGGGAGAATGACCATAAACGCTGAAAAAACGGGCAAGGCAACGATAGCGTTGATTCTTAACGGACGCCTTGATACGGCAAGCGCCCCCCTGCTGGAACGGAAGATTAAACAGTGGGGAGAAGAAATTACTGAGTTGATTCTTGATTTTACGGACCTGGAATATATTTCCAGTATGGGTCTGCGTGTTTTGCTGCAAGCCAAAAAAACATTAAAAGCGGAAAACCGCATATTAACCATAAAAAACATGCGCGATTCTATCCGGGAAATTTTTGAAATGACCGGCTTTATTAACCTGATGCTGCAGGAAGAGAAATTTGTTGTTATACGCAAAATTGAGCAGGATGCCGTTGTGCTTGAGCTGAACGGTCAAATGGAAACCGAAAATGCGGAAATGATTTTAAAGGAATTGTCAGAGATAAGGGAACAAAAATCCCGCCCGCCCATAACCACAGAATCCGTTTTGTCGGATAAACTACCGGCAATCCTGGAACACGGAAGCGAGATGACCGAATCCCTTGCGGTGATTCTGGACATGGCAAAACTGACCCACATTTCTTCCGGCGCAGTCAAACACCTCAA
>JAIRRB010000064.1 GCA_031256195.1 Treponema sp. | reverse complement strand
CGCACCGGCAAATTCAATGACAAGCTGGAAAATTATGTTGAAATAAAAAGCGATGTCATTCCCTTTGAGCAGCGTCCCTGGATGAAATGCGCGGAAATTACCGATCAGGTTATTGAGGCAGTCGGCAGCGGTAAATATGACTTTATCCGGCTTAACTATCCCAACGGTGACATGGTGGGGCATACCGGCATTTATCAGGCGGTGGTGTGTTCCATGGAAGGCATGGACATTCAGTTGGGCAGACTTGTCAAAGCGGTTGATGAAGCCGGAGCGGTGATGATCATTACCGCCGACCACGGCAACAGTGACGATATGTTCGAGCATGACAAAAAAACCGGAGCGGTTTCCCTGAAACCGGACGGCTCGCCCAAAGCCAAGACCAGCCACAGCCTTAACCCCGTGCCCTGCATTATCTACGATCCTGATTATAGGGGCGAATATCCCAACGAGCCGAAAGAAGGCTGCCTGAGGGAAGGTTTGGGAATCAGTTCGATTGCCGCAACCTGTATACAGTTGTTAGGTTACATTCCGCCGGAAGATTATGACCAGTCCGTGCTGAAATGAAGGGACAGGTCGCACCATTTTGCCGCAACAAGCCCGCCTTTTTTACGCGGGCTTGTTGCGGTGAGGGTTAAACCTTAAAGCCCTGTGACAGCGCCTGTGAAAGTTTGAGTTTTATAAAACTATTTTCCTTTTTAAGTTTGGCAATTTCAATTTGCTGCGATTTTACCGTTTCGATAATATCGCCCTGACTGAGCGCGCCTGAATGGAGCAGTTCGCCGACATAATCATTTCTGTTTTCAAAATCGGTTTCCGCTTCAATCTCCGCTTCCTGAAAACTCTCTTCAATCTGCCGGTCATCCGGCAAAACAGTATCATCTTTGCTTTGCAGGATTTTTTCGGCAATACGGTAAATCGCCTGGGAAAGTATCGACTGGGGTTTGTACAGGGTAATGGGCAGCCGTGAGGCAAGCGCCGTATCCTGCAGGGTGTCACGGTACATCACCCCCAGATGTTCAATCTTAAGGTCCAGATATTCTTCACAGGAACGGCGTATCTTCATCGCGACATCGGCGTCTTTGGGGTCGTCTACCATGTTCATAATAAGCCGCGGACACAGTTTTTCAAGCCGGGAGCTAAAGGCATTATAGGAAGCTTTATCAATATGTTTTATCCCCGGCAGCAAGTTGGGGATATAGAGTTTTTGCGGGTCGGCGCCGTCTGCGCGCAATTTTTCAAGATAGGCCCGCGCCCGGGAATTTTTGGGAAACGAGGTAAACATAAGACGGAAAACAGTATTCTTCAGGAAAACATACGCATTAAGTACGGCGGTTACCGCGGGGGCGGATACGACAATGCCCTGCCCCGAGAGCAGAAAAAAATCAAGAATCGACTGATGGGTTCCCGCACCCAAATCGAGCAGCAAAATGTCGGTAGCGCTCTGCAGGGCTACAAGCCGTTTTACCAATGCTTTAAGCTGGGAAGCCTTCAGGTTGGCCAGTCCGGGAATCTCCGTATCGCCGGGAATAAAGCGGAGGTTTTTTACATCGGTCTCGGTTATTACTTCTTCAAAATTTCCCTTCGTGTTATTCAGGAAGGTTCCAATCCCCTTTTTGGGGGCGCGATGCCCCAGTACCAGATGCAGATTTGAAGCGCCAAGGTCCAGGTCCGCAATCACCACTTTTTGCCCTGTCTGGGCAAAGGCCACACCCAAATTCGCGGCGACCAGCGACTTGCCTACCCCGCCTTTTCCGCTTGCTACCGGAATTATACGCATTATGTACTCCTCATCATTCTACCAACCAGCCATACCGAGAGCATATCCCCCAGTATCAGAAAGAAAACTATACCCGGCGCGATAATCAGGGCCGCGCCGTAAAAAAGCAGTTCCCTTATCATATAACTTCTTACAAAAAAAAGCCAGAACATGGTGGTTATTACGCTCAGCCCCTTCCCCGCCAGATACAGCGGGCCGTAGACCCGGTAACGGGACATATTCAGCCGCCAAAACAGAACCATAAGCAAAAACATCGCTCCCGGCGCAATCAGCGCAAGCCAGGGAAAGGTTATCGCTCCTTCGGGCTGTAACAGCACAAAAGTCCCTACCAGAAAGGCAAGCCGCATACACTCATATACACACAGGACAGTTCGCAGGAGCCGGGATGATTCCATACTGAGAGACGCGGGACTCGAACCCACCACCTTCAGCTCCGGAGGCTGACGCTCTATCCACATGAGCTAGTCTCTCATTTACTCCACATTAATCGTATGGTGATAAAGTGTCAATAGAGGATTGTCCTGGCGGCAAGGGTAAAATTGCACTCAAACGCCGTAAATTCGTTAAATAAATTATTTAAGCCGTCCTGACTGTAAAATCCAAGAACTACGCCGGTAAAATTTCCCGCTACTTCAGATGACAAATATTTGGTTTGTGCGCTGCCAAGGCTTATTTCATTGTTCCCTTCGCAATAGAAAAAAGAATAATTCGCCGCGTTTGACCGTACCCTAAAACTGACCTTGTTGCGCGAGAGCGGGACATCTGCTTGCTTGTGCTTAATATCCCCAATGTTAAGTTTTAACATTATGCTGCAACCATCGTTGTTTTTAGCCAGAGCGAGATCATAGTGATGCTTTTCATCCATGTAAATACTCAAGCCTGCTTCGCCGTCCAATACAGTTACTGTAAATGACAATTCCATGTCAAATTCTTTTTGGTGAAGTCCAATGAACGCGGGTGTGCCTGGCATATCAATATTATCACCGGTACTTTTTATTTTTAAACTGTCTTTACCGAATACAAAACATTCTTTCTCGAATGTCCGTAAAAACTGCCATTCCTTATCCCACGGAGTATTTTCAAAAGTATAGTTTAATTTGAAAGT
>JAIRRB010000178.1 GCA_031256195.1 Treponema sp. | reverse complement strand
AGAATTCAGGCTTTTTGCCGGTGTAATTTTGTATCATGCGGGGGAGTTTTACCGTACCGATGTCATCGCATTGGCGGTGGTGGGTGCAGCCTTCGCAAATCAGAATTGTGCCGCCGTCCTGCAAACTGTCCAGCGCGCCAACGCCCCGAACGGCGGTTTCCAGCCAGCCCTTGTAACGGGCAAATAAAATTGAAAATGAAGTGAGGGGAATTTCAGGCGGCGTTTCGGCGGCAGTCTGCGCGAAGACCTGACTGTCGGTTATTACCAGAGCGGGCTTTTTGCCCAGATGCGCCAAAGTATCCCGCAGTTCAAAATCCCTGACAGCAATGGCGGTAGCGCCTGCGTCCAAAATGCTGCGGATTGTTTGCTGCTGGGGAAGAATCAATCGCCCCTGGGGAGCGGCTTTGTCAAGGGGAATCACCAGGACTACAAAATCCAGGGGACGGACAAGGCCGGAAAGCAGCGGTCGCGAAGAATCCGCGGTTTGGGCAAGGGCGGCGATTTTTTCCTTGAGCAGATTAATGTTGTATCCGGTTTTGGCGCTGACCGGAAAGGCTGCCCCCTCTCCTTCTGTATTCATACATAAATCGCATTTGTTCCGCACCACAATATACGGGATTTTCTTTTCATTAAAAATGGCGATGAGTTCTTCTTCGGCGGGACACAGCGCATCGTTAGGCGAAGATTTTGAATCGAGCGCCAGCACGGCGACATCGGTTTTGTTGAGAACCCGCCGGGCGCGGCGCACCCGCAGTTCTCCCAGAGCGCCCTCGTCATCAATGCCGGGGGTGTCAATAATCATAACCGGGCCGAGGGGCAGGAGTTCCATCGCCTTGTACACCGGGTCGGTAGTGGTTCCCTTGACGTCAGAAACAACGGCCATATCCTGACCGGTTACCGCATTCACCAGACTTGATTTTCCCGCATTACGGCGGCCAAAAAAGCCTATGTGGATACGGTTGGCGGAAGGAGTGTCGTTCAGTCCCATTATTGATTCAATACTTCTTCCCGGTCGGCCAGCGGCACTTCCAGTTTCACCGGATTTCCGCCCCGAATGACTTCAAGTTTAACCTTGCCGCCGGGTTTACTGTGTTCAAGGGCCGAGTACAAATCGGACAGGGTATTGATTTTTACGCCGTCAACCGCAGTAATAATGTCGCCGCCCAGATAAATAACGCTGCGTCCGTATTGCACCGGCTCAGAGCCCTGGCGCAGGCCCGCCGTATCGGCAAGCCCCCCCCGGCGGGTGCGGGAAACCAGCAGGCCGGCGTTAACCGGAAATTTCGCATAACGAACCAAAGCGGGAAAAAGCTGCACCATGGTCGCGTCAATCCAGCCCCGCCGGACTTTGCCGTACTGAATCAACTCATTGACCACCCGTTTGGCGGTATTTACCGGAACGGCAAAACCTATGCCCACCGAGCCGCCGGAAGGAGAATAAATCATCGTATTGATTCCTATCATCCGGCCCAGAGTGTCCAAAAGGGGGCCGCCCGAATTGCCGGGGTTAATCGAAGCATCGGTTTGAATCATGTCGCGGACAACGTGCTGGCGGTTAATCTGAATCGGTCTGCCCAGACCGGAAACAATGCCGACGGTAAGGGTCCGCTCAAGGGCAAAGGGATTCCCGATAGCCAGCACCTTCTGCCCTACTTTCAGGCTGTTTGAATCGCCGTAAGGAACCGTCCGCAGTTCCATGCCGCGGGGAGGATCGAATTTTACAACGGCGATGTCATTTTCCGGGTCAATACCCACAACGGTTCCCTCAAACTGGGTGCCGTCGGCAAGGTTGATAAACACCTTATGGGCGTTTTGTATAACATGGTTATTGGTCAGTACATAGCCGCGGGTATCAATAATGGAACCGGAACCGGAGCCTCCCTCCTGAAGAACCGGCTCAAGAAACCAGTTTATCGCCATGGTTTCGGTGGTAATATTGACCACCGCCGCGTTGAGTTTTTCGTAGACAAAAATATTTTCACGCTCGTCTTCGGTATAGGGGATAACCGCCTGTACGGTCTGCGGCTCAAAGGCCAATGTTCCGGATATGGCCGGCGGCTGGGCCTCAGACAGATAATCCGGCATATCCGTATCGGCTGCCGTTTCCTGCGCATCTATCTGCTGGTTTGCCTCCGGCTTTTTGACCAATCGGGACGGCAGCCCCACGCCCAGCATAAACAGCACCGCTATCAGGCCGCTCAAAATTGAAAAAAATACCACCTGCGCACGGCTATAAAGTTTCATCGCGTCATGCTCCTCCTCTATAATTATATATGAAAAACACCGATAATGAAAGAAGATGTGTCCAGGACAACAGTATTTTCTTTTTACTCGTGCAAAATACGGAAGAACTCGCCTTTGGCAGAACTGTTCCGGTATAGTGCCCATGAATCATAAAAAATACCATCACCCTGACATGCGTTCTTTTATCATCGTTTTTTGCCTGATTCTGGGTTTAACGGGGTTTCCTGCTCTGGGCATGGATGTCAGTATTGGGAAAATCACCGATGATTCCGCCCTGAGAACCAGCGTCAGAGATTCCTGGCTTACCGAAGTCCCCGGCAAAGTGCTGGCAAAGCCCCGTGTCCTGTATAATCTGGATTCAGGCGGCAGGGTTGAACTGCGGACCGAGGCGGCACAGGACGAGTTTATGGTGATTTTTGCCCGTGAACTCAACAGCAATTCCGGGCAGTTCCCCGGCTGGGCGCAGGGTTCCTGGATACTGACCCGCCAGAAAGATACCGGAGCCGCCGCCAGAATACGGATATTCCTCCGCAGCGATTACCATACCTATATTCAGTTCCGGCCTTTCGCCGCCGACAAGTGCCTGATGGACGTGGTGCTGTACGATGCCTATATGGTCCGTTCCCTGCCCCTGCCGGTTCCCCTGGAACGGCTGTATACCATGCAGTTAAACGAAATAATTAATCTTGCCGGAAATAAATTCCCCCGCAGGTATTTTGAGCCTGATCCGACCAATTACCGCGACCAGCGGCTTTTTATAGGGAAAGTACGGGAGCGGCTGCCGGCGCTGCGCTTTGCCAATGACGGCGCCATTGACCAGACGGGGCGTTATGTGTATATCAACACCGGTCTTGACCAGCAGGAACAGCCGGGGCTTAATTGTTCAGGATTCGCCAAATGGCTGATAGACGGCATTCTCAGGCCCGTTACCGGGGAGCGGCTGCCCATTCCCCCGTTAAAAGCGCCTTTTGGGGAACGCGGCTCGTCGTTTACCGCATTGTGGGAAAAATGGCGCGACCCCTTCTTTGGGCTTGACTGGATAAGGAATCTTGCCGCGCAGGCGGGGGCAACCTTGTACTCACCTGCCTTTGGCAGCCTGAACGAAATTGAGGTGCGCGGCGAACCGTTTTCCCAGGTAATTATACGCAGCCGCACCGGTACCGTTGTTCAGTCATACCCCGGGTTTTTGGAAAATGCCGGATACGGTGTCGAAGGACTTCAGCCCCTGCTCTACGCTCTGGCGATTGACGAGCCGGGCAAATTCTACCTTGCCGCGGTCAACAATGAGATAGGCCCCCCAACAACCGAAGACAACCCCCGCGGAACGCCCCGGATGCGGCAGTATTTTCATGTCGCGGCTCTGGTTCCCTTCTTTAACGAATACGGCATTTTTCAGGTCGCCGTTTTTGAAAGCGCCGCCGAAACTTCATTTAACGCGTTTAAGTCCCGCTACCCCGGTCATTATGTCAGCCTGGTCAGGGTTCCCGTGGAAACGGTTTTTGATCCGTAATACCGCGGTTCTTTATGAAAAAAAAATAATTGACTCCGGCCCCAAAATACGATAAGATGAAGAAAACAGGGTATTTTTATGAAAAGAATAGTCATTGCGGGGGCTATGTTTTTTATATTTCTTACTCTTGCATATGCCGATGAAAATCCGGCGCCGTTGGAAAATGCTGATTTGAGCCGGCAATTTAAAATTAATTTTATACATTTAAATCCCCTGTTTTTTTACGATAATAACTATTCATTCATGGATTTGTCTGAAATTAAACGTAAGATTCTAAATCCGGAAAAAAAACGAACTTATTATACCAATACCCAGGAAAGGTCATTGTTTTTTAATTTACTGCTTTTGTTTGCCGAAGTAATAGCAACGGATGCCTATACCTTAAATCGACAACACCGCGGGATAGACGACCCTTTCCTGGAGCGGCAACAAGGAAAATTATTTCAATAACGGCGTACAGCAAGAAGCGGTTCCGTTCGGAACCGCTTCTTGTTACATTAAGCCGCTCTTATTGCGCAGGCATGGTACTGCCGGTGCTGAATACAACACCGAAGGTACCGGTACCTCTACTGCTATTGCTGCTATAAGGTTCTATCAACACATATACAAAACCGTTTGAACTAGATGTAAACGTTCGAGGAGATGAATATCCGCTATTTGTTCGTGAAAAAATATCCACACCTGTATCATAATAAGCACTTGCAGAAACATCTGCTGTCATAGTACCACTCCCCCCAAAGAAACCGTCCCACCATATACGGTATGTTGTCCCTGAATTAACCGGGAACTTATACCAGATAGCCTTATTTTCAGCGGTAAGTGTACTGGTTGTCCATGTATCTGAGGTAAGGGAAACAGCAGATGAAGTGACGCTTTCAGGAAGAGGTCTTACATTAACAGTGTTGTACAGAATACCGAGAGTACCGATGCTGGAGCTGATATATGGTTCCACAAATATATACACCGTTCCGTTTGAAGTAACGGTAATTGACGGCGTTGTTGAGGTCGACCATCCATTTTGTCTACTTTGGCTAAAACTAAACAAATTTTCAGTGTCATAGACGGTTATATCGACTCTCGCTGTCATGGTACCAGTCCCATATTCTAAAGTATCATACCAGAAATAGTAGGTGCTTCCGGCAGTTGCGGCGATTGAAAACCACTTTCCACTGGGGGTAATTCCGGTGGTTTCCCATTGCTTTTCAGTAAGCGCCGTTGAGTTGGTGACGCCGGTGACATCAAGGGGTCTGTTATTTTTGGTTGCACACACAATGGCGTAGGAGCCGTAGGGGCTGGCGCTGCTGCCGCTGCCGCTATACGGTATTATCTGAATGTATACCGTACCGGTTGAGGCAACGTGAAGACTTATCGCAGAGTTCCAACCGCTATGTACAGGAAGAGAGTTGGAGACTTGCGCCCAGTCACTGTAATAGGCATTTACCGAGATATTCCCTGTTTTTGTGCCATTGCCGTTGCCTGAGTCGTTAAAAAAGATATAGTATGATGTCCCGGAAGTTACGGAAATGGTATACCATTTTGTGCCGTCTGCGGCGGCTATAGTATCAGTTTTCCATTCGTTCATGGTAAGTGAAACGGCGCCGACGGGATTATAGGTAAATATCGGTCTGGTAGCGCCGGCGCTGTACACAATGCCGTAAGTACCGGCAGCAGAGGTGCTGTCATACGGCGTTACCCGGATATATACCGTATCATCCGCGCCGGGGGTAATTGTTTTAGCGCTAGCCCACGGAGAAGAGTCACTGCTAAAAGCGGCGCTTCCGTTACTGTAAAAACCGGCAACATAGATTCTTCCTGTTTTTACCAGGTTACCTGAATAGGAATCATTCCCCCAAAGCCGGTAGGTGCCTCCCAGGGTTACCTGCATTGTGTACCATTGTACGCCGCCTGCGGCAATTACGCCGTCTTCCCAGCTATCTGCGGTAAGCGGCGTTGCGCCAACAACAGCATCGGCTAAAGACATTGCGGGCCTGGTATTGGACTCACTATACACGATACCGTAGGTACCGGCATACGAGGCGCTATATAGTTTTACAGCGAGATACAATGTACCGGTCTCTGCAGCGGTAAATGATTTGGCAGTTGTCCACGCCGAATCAACATTGGAAAAACCAGAAACTACAGTCTGGTCATTGTTATAGCCGGTTACTTCAACATCTGCTGTATGAATACTGTTATTATCCCTATCACTCCACCAGAACCGGTAGGTGGTTCCTGCTGTTACGGATACCTTATACCAGTCCGTATCGGATGCACTGCTTATTGCGCCATGTTTCCAGGTATTTGCGGTAAGCTGTACCGCATTGATGCCGTCCAGGGTAACGTTAGGCCTGGTGGATGAAGTACTGTACACAATGCCGTAGCTACCGGGATAAGAGGAGTTAAATAACGTTACACAGACATACAGTTTGCCGCTCTTGGTAGAGTCGAATGATTTGGCGCTTGACCATGCCGTATCCGTTTGGGCAAAAGCTGTCGTTCCATCACTGTAATAGCCGGTTGCCACAATATTTCCTGTATAAATGCCGCCGGTGGGGTTATTCCTTTCACTCCACCAGAACCGGTAGGCGGTCCCGTTTGTTACGTTTAACGAATACCAGCGTGTAACAGATGTATCGGGAATCGTTCCGCTTGCCCATGTATTTTCGACAAGGGGAATAGCAGTAGCGGGGGGAGACTGCCAGGCGCCGCCGGGTCTGGAAGGAGTTAAATAGCCCGAATCTTTCTTGTACACAATGCCGAAAGTGCCAAAACTATCTTCGTTTTTGAGTTCCACGGTGATAATGACTTTTTTGCTTTTACTGGAAAGACTCAGGTCCCACCAGGAAATCTCCCGTGGGCTGTTCCATGCACTGTCTATATTTTCAAAAATAAATTTATTCTCGCCATCGAACTTGGCGCTTACCTTGATATCCCCCGTTTTCAGGCCGTCTCCCTGACCGCTGTCATTCCACCAAAGATAGTAATCTTCCGTCGATTCTGCGGAAAAGCTATACTGGATTTGAGGTTTTGCTACGGTAAGTTGCCCATGTTTCCATTGGTTGTCAGTAAGGGCAATCGGCCCGGAAGGCGGCGGTGGGGGGTCATCACTGCACCCTGCCATGGTAAATCCTATTGCCACAACAAGGGCAATAAGTCCTGCTATCCTTTGGATAGATTTTAGTTTACTTGTTTCTTTCATACGAAACTCCTTGTAGTGATATATGAAAAAGCCGTTGGCTTTTTTCCACAATAATGAACATTGTTATTCGACATTGCCGAATGGCGGCGTATTGTAGAAGTGTCGGAATATATGAAATATAGGCGAAAATTACACTCA
The DNA here is from genome assembly GCA_031256195.1 of Treponema sp. Classification (GTDB taxonomy): domain Bacteria; phylum Spirochaetota; class Spirochaetia; order Treponematales; family Breznakiellaceae; genus WQXQ01. Next base: position 2,122 of record JAIRRB010000178.1, on the reverse strand, counting down.
TCAAAAAATATTATACCGCTGTGTGGAATATTTTTCAACTTAATTGATAATTTTTTTTGTCATGTTTCGTTTGAAACAGTAAACATCCAGTTGGTACCAAATCGGTCTTGCAGCGAACCGTGCAGAACGGCGAAAAACGAAGGGCTCAGTTTCATATAAATATGCCCGCCCTGCTGTAACAGGTTCCAGGCTTTTTCGATATAGGCTTTGTCTGTTGAAGTGACGGTGATATACATATTGCTGCCGCTTGCGCCGCGCTGCGGAGAATCGGCGGCCATTATTTCCATGTCTTCACACTGTAGCCGCGCGTGGAGAACAAGGTCCTTGTCGCTTTCGGCAACCGGAAATGCCGGGTTCGGCGGCATATCGCCGTATTTTTGCATTTCGCTGATAGTGCCGTTAAGAGCGTTGGCATACAGTTCCAACGCTTCCGCGCAGTTACGGTTAAACATAAGATAATGGCCAAACATAATAATCAAGCGTACTTCCCAGGCGGATGTTTAGTCAATATAATGGTAACAGGAGTGAAGATATGCAGTATGTAGATTTTGGAAAAACCGGCGTTAAGGTTTCCCGTTTGGGTATGGGCTGTATGCGGCTGCCCTGTTATGAAAAGGACGGCGCAACAATTTATGATGAAGAAAAAAGCATCGCCCTTATTCACCGGGCCATGGAATTGGGGGTCAATTATTTTGATACGGCTCCCTATTACTGCGATAAATTGAGCGAGGTGATTCTGGGGAAGGCCCTCAAGGGCGGCAGAAGGGAGAAGGCTCTTGTTTCGACCAAAAACCCCCTTGAAAACAGCAGCGGGGATGATTATGAGAAACGGCTGGAAAATTCCCTGAAAAATCTGGACACTTCATATATCGACTTTTATCATTTTTGGGGCATATCCCTGAAAGCCTTTCTGTCCTCGGTTAAGGCACAAGACGGGCCGCTTGACCGGGCCAAAAAACTCAAGGAGCAGGGCGTTATTAAACATATTTCCTTTTCCTTCCACGACGGCGAAGCGGGGCCGAAAGAAGGGGATAATCTGATAGAGATTCTCAAAAACGCAGAAGGTGTTCTGGAATCGGTTCTTTGTCAGTACAACCTGATGGACCGGGGCAAGGAGCCGGGAATCGCTTTAGCCCATGAAATGGGATTGGGTACGGTGGTTATGGGCCCTGTCGGCGGGGGACGGCTGGGCGCTCCTTCAAAAGTGATAATGGATATGCTTCCCGGCAAGCGCTGGAGTTCCGCGGAACTGGCCCTTCGTTTTGTGCTGGCCAATAATAACGTTAATATCGCCCTTTCCGGTATTTCCACAACGGAACAGCTTGAAGAAAATGCCCGTGTGGCTGACAATACCAGTCCTCTCAGCGCCGAAGAACTTGACCGTGTAAACGCCATGATGCAGGAAAATGAACGTCTGGCAGGATTGTACTGCACCGGCTGCCGATATTGTATGCCCTGTCCTGAGGGCATCAATATTCCTGAAATTTTTACCATTATGAACTATCACCGGGTTTATCAAATTACCGATTTTGCCAAAGGCGCTTATGCCGAAATTGGCAAGGTTCCCTGGAAAAATTTCAAGAATGCGGCGGCTTGTTCTGAATGCGGACAATGTGAGGGCAAATGCCCGCAGAGTCTTCCCATCAGAAAGCAGTTAAAGGAAACCCATGAGACTCTGGCCGGATAACGCTGTCTTACCCTGTTTGCTTGCTGTCGTTGGACTTTCCATCGGCTTTGCCGCCTGTACTCCCTCAAACGTTGATTCCATACAGCGTGAAAACCTCTTTTCCCTTGACATTGGTCCCATGGAAGACCAGATTGCCCTGTACAGCCTTGGAGGGGACGGAAGGCTGCGCCACATTGAGCTGGCAATGCGGGACGGTTTTTTTTATATTGCCGATAACAACGGCGGAAAAATTGTCCGTTACAATTCCTATGGCGACCTTTTATTCATGATCTACAATGATGAAACCAACCCCGAACCGGTCGGACTGAAAACCAGGGTTGAGGACGGCGCGCAGGTAACCCGCTGGGCTTATTCCTATCCGCTGCAATCCACCGGCAAAATCGCCGTGGATTCCCGCAAGCACATTTATGTCGAAGAACGGCTGCCCCATGAGCG
>JAIRRB010000044.1 GCA_031256195.1 Treponema sp. | reverse complement strand
GAAGTTGTGGCCGTGCTTGCACGGACATGACTGAGCGAGTGAGGAAACGAAGGGTTTAATACCCCGCAGCTCTGCTGCGGAAGGCCTGACCGCTGAAAGCGGTTAGGCGGGTGCAGGGCTCTGCCCTGCGGTATGATACCCTTCATTGGTGCTACAGCGTGCGACATTTATCATCTACACGGCAAGGTAGACCGCTGTCGCGGTCATCTAAAGAGTGCGTTTCTTGCTGGGTGGCTGCCATCAAAGCGCCACCCTATTGCTTCGTCCAAACTGAACTGTAGCCCACGGGCGCGGTGGTGGTATACGTTCCTATGCCTCCAGCAAGGTGCTTGGCACGTAAGTCGCCGAGATTGGAAAAGGCATCAGCGTGAAACCCGCTCGAAGGAATCGTGCCTTCAAACGTTACGCTGGCAAGACTGGTGCAACCGTAAAAAGCAGAACCCTCAATACTGGTAACGCTGTTCCCTATGGTTACGCTGGTAAGACTGGTGCAATAGTAAAAAGCAGATTCCCCAATGCTGGTAACGCTGTCCGGTATGGTTATGCTGGCAAGGCTGGTGCAACCGGAAAAAGCATAACTCCCAATACTGGTAACGCTGTCCGGTATGGTTATGCTGGTAAGGCTGGTACAACCTCTAAAAGCATAACTCCCAATACTGGTAACGCTGTTCCCTATGGTTACGCTGGTAAGACTGGTGCAATAGTAAAAAGCAGATTCCCCAATGGTGGTAACGCTGTCCGGTATAATAACGTTTGTAAGAAAGCTCCTGAACTCACCCTGAGAGGGATGAAGAACCGGGTTATAATACAACGTTATTGATAGATTACTGCAACCGGAAAAAGCATAATTCCCAATGCTGGTAACGCTGTCCGGTATGGTTATGCTGGTAAGGCTGGTGCAATCGGAAAAAGCGTAACGCCCAATGGTGGTAACGCTGTCCGGTATGGTTATGCTGGTTAGGCTGCTGCAAACGGAAAAAGCCTCATACCCAATGGTGGTAACGCTGTCCGGTATGGTTATGCTGGTAAGGCTGGTGCAAAAGCAAAAAGCATAACTCCCAATACTGGTAACGCTGTCCGGTATGGTTATGCTGGCAAGGCTGGTACAACCTCTAAAAGCATTATCCCCAATGGTGGTAACGCTGTCCGGTATGGTTATGCTGGCAAGGCTGGTGCAAAAGTAAAAAGTGTAATCCCCAATGGTGGTTATGGCACTACCGGAAAGGTCGAGGCTGACATATTTATTTGGTTCGCTATAAAGTATTGTTCTGAGATTTAAGAGTTTTTGAAGACTATCAACATTATTCAACACAATGGTATAGGCAGTGGTGGAGGTATTGGCGGGTTGAGCGGACAAATAATCCTTCAATTCGGAGATGCTGGTAAAGGATATTTGGGAAACAGCGCGTGTTTCTTTATGTGATGGGTCATTGACGCAGGTTCTGGTTTCTTCGCCGTCTTCCGTTTCGGTAGGGGCTTTGGTTACTGTCCAGCCGCCCCAGTCGTGAGTGTGGTTTAGGGCAACAATGGGGCGAGTTTCCTTATGCGAAGGGTTATGGGCGCAGGTTCTGGTTTCTTCGCCGTCTTCCGTTTCGGTAGGGGCTTTGGTTACTGTCCAGCCGCCCCAGTCGTGAGTGTGGTTTAGGGCGACAATGGGGCGAGTTTCTTTATGCGAAGGGTTATGGGCGCAGGTTCTGGTTTCTTCGCCGTCTTCCGTTTCGGTAACGGCTTTGGTTACTGTCCAGCCGCCCCAGTCGTGAGTGTGGTTTAGGGCGACAATGGGACGAGTTTCTTTATGCGAGGGGTCATTGGCGCAAGTCCTGGTCTCTTCTCCGTCTTCCGCTTCGGTAGTGGCTTTGGTTACTGTCCAGCCGCCCCAGTCGTGAACGTGGTTTAGGGCGACAATGGGACGAGTTTCTTTATGCGAAGGGTTATGGGCGCAGGTTCTGGTTTCTTCGCCGTCTTCCGTTTCGGTGGCGGCTTTGGTTACTGTCCAGCCGCCCCAGTCGTGAGTGTGGTTTAAGGCAACAATGGGGCGATTTTCCTTATGCGAAGGGTTATAGGCGCAGGTTCTGGTTTCTTCGCCGTCTTCCGTTTCGGTAACGGCTTTGGTTACTGTCCAGCCGCCCCAGCTATGCGCATAAGGGTTTATGTCCAGGGAGCGTGTTTCTTTATGCGATGAGTTATGGGCGCAGTTCCTGGCTTCCTCACCTCTCGCCATGCAGGTGGCGGCTTTTGCTACTGTCCAGCCGCCCCAGTTGTGTTTGTGGGGGGTAGACGATGCGGGGTTCTCGCAGGATGTCAGGGACAGGACGGTCAATCCGGTTATTGCAGTAAGGGCAATAATTGCCAAAAAGTTACGCCTTTGAGCAACTGTCTTGGTATTTTTCATAAAACACTCCTTTTATGTTTCTGACCTTTTGGACAGAAATACCCCATTATTACATTATACCACGGTCAGGCGGATTTTTCAACTTTATAGGGGGAATACCCCCCTACTTCTTCGGTAACTGCTGCAAAAAATGCACAAGCGGCTCTGTCCAGTTTTGGGCGGTTTTTCCTTCCGCAAGAAAACGCCGGTACAGGTTAACAATGTGGGTTTTGATTTCAGCGGTATCCGCCGCCGGGAGTTTTGTGCGCGGCGCCGCCCAGGGACGTGTGCGGTAATTTTGGGGAAGGCCGTCTGCCGGTGAAGGGGGAGGGTCTCCAAAAAGCAGGGCGGTAAAGGCTTCCGCTTCCTGCGGGGGAAACTGTTTTTCGTCAAAGCGGGTCATGGCGTAAAGGGCCGCGGCTATGCAGTTTACGCTGTGCTGCTTTACAAACAAAATCGCCTGGGTAATCGCCAGCGCCCCCTGTTTCATTTCACCAACCAGGGCGGAACTATGTTCCGTTTCATGTAACGAGCGGAGTATGGCGGCAAATCGGGTGTAAGTCCAAATCACCACCATGACGTGCAGGCTTGGTATGCACATCAGATGAGGGTCAACCAGATGAATCAAAAAAAAGCGGGGACGGGCAATGTAAAAGGGTCTGTTGGTCGTGGAAAAATTTCTTTGATATGTTTCGGCGGCAAAACGGTACAGTTCGCCGATAGACGTTAAAAAATCCCGCACGGCATCAAAGGCTTTGTGCCGGTATGTTCGCAGCAAAAAACTCAGCATCCGTACCCAAAAAGCGATAAAATCAAGGTAAATGGTTATCCATGCGGGGACAAAGGGAATCTTCAAATCGAGGGGATGATCAACCCTGCTGACCGGAACGCGGCCCGGCAGCCAGGCGGCCCGGTACTGGCGGAGAAAAAAATTATAAAAAATCGAAGTAATGCAGCGGATTGCCGCGGGACGCAATGGAGAAACACTTAATGTTTTGACAAAAGCATAAACAGGCGTTTCATCGTAAACACTGGCGGCGTTTTTCATTTGTGGTATATTACCATAATGTGCGCCTGAATGTCACCGCTTATTTACATTGTTGACGGATAATCCCCAAATCATTATGATAAAAATGAATTATGATTCCGCCGCTATCGCCTTACCGCCAGGGTAAAGCCCGTGCAGTATTCAATATCTTCAATACTTTTAATGCGCTCTCATGGAATCTTCTGGTGGGGAGCATTATCACTCTGTTTGCCCTGCGCCTGGGTGCGTCTTCTACCTACATCGGTATTCTCAGCGCCCTGCTCTATATGTCGTTGTTTTTTTTGCCCCTGGGAAAGATGCTTGCCCAGCGGTTCAAAATAGTCAGCATTTACAGTTTTGCCTGGGTAGTGCGGGCGCTGGGAATGATTCCGGTAGTTTTCGCGCCGTTGGCGGCTTATACGGGGCATCATGATACGGCATTGGGCCTGACCATGCTGGGGGTGGCGATTTTTCATATAATCCGCGGTATTGGCATGATAGGCAACAATCCGGTTTTGAGTTACCTTTCCGCGGGGTCAGATCAGGGCAGTTACCTGACCCAGATACAGATTATTAACAGCGCGACGGGAATGTTTTCCGGTTTTGCCATTGCCATTATTTTGGGGAGAAGTCCGCCACTGTTTCTTTATTCGTTTATTATGACCGTGGGCGTTATCTGCGGAATTACCAGCGGGGTGTTGATTAAAAAAATACCTGAACCGCCCGGCGTCGGACAAACCGAAAAAATCAACCTGACCGGCATTTTCAGGGAGGCCCTTTCGCAGCCCGCCATTAAACTTTTTCTGACCATTCTTTTACTTGTCGCGCTGGTATCGGGAGTGTCGCGGACTTTTTTGGTGGTGTATGCGCGTGAAGTGTTTATTCAGGAAGACGGCATGATACTGCTGTTTACGGTTTTTGGCGGACTGGGGAATTTACTGGCGGGAATGCTCATCAAATTTTTTGTTGATAAAATTGGCGCAAAACCGATTTTCATTATTTGTACCATGGTCAGTTTGGCAACCCTGATACCCATTGTGTTTTTTCCGTCTTCGGCCATGGGCTATTTAACCACGGGTATCCTCTTCCTTTCTTTTTTGTTCTTTATGTTGAATTTTGGCTTTTTGGGTTCCGAGGGAATCGCGCAGACCTATTTTATGGGATTAGTACCGTCCGAAAAAACACTCGACATGGGGATACTGTATTTTTTTGTTTTCGGCGTTGCCGGCGCGGGCGGTTCTTTTCTGGCAGGACTTTTGCTGGATATGTTAACATTCGTTGGCTGTTCACAATTTGTCTCATTCAAAATTCTTTATGCCATTATCATAGCGTTAACAGTAATGGCGATTTATTTGCAGCGAAAACTTGTTCCGCTGGGGGCGCTTTCTTTGGGAGGAGCGGTAAAGATAATGTTTTCCTACCGCGAATTACAGGCCATATCACTGCTTGACCGCCTGAACAAAACCCAGGATTCCCGTCAGGAGGAACTGCTGCTGGGTGCGCTGCACGATGCGCCTTCCCCTCTGGCGATCAGAGACCTGCTGGAGCGGGCGCGGTCTCCCCGGCTGGTTACGCGCTTTGAATCAATACGCGCCCTTGAACGCCTTGAAAACCTGAGCGAAGACGCCGAAACGGCGCTCATGAACGATATTGTCAATAATCCTTTTACTACTGCCTATATTTCCGCCCGCATTTTGGGAAACCACGGCTGCGTTTCCGCCATTCCCCTGCTACGGGATTTGGTATCATCAACCGATTATATGCTTGCCGGTGAGTCGATGATTGCGCTGGCAAAATTGTGGGACACGACTTTTTGTCCCCAAATAGAACAAGTAATACTTCATACCGATAACCCCCGTCTCAAAATTATGGGAGCGGAGTCTCTGGGCATTTTTGCTTCGCCCCGTTCATTGTATTCCCTGCTGGAAATGCTCCGGGGCGCCAATCCGCCGCCCTACCTGCGGGATGAAGTTGTTCTGGCAATGGCGGCTATCCTTGACACTCAGTCGCAATTTTACCGTCTGCTGGTTTGTTTTCATTCGGACGCTAATCTTGCCCCGGCGCTTGCCATGGACGAGGCGGAAGCGGCTTATGAATTTTTCAAAACCAATTTAAGCGGACGAAAGGGCGCCAGAAAAAAGGACGAACTGCCGGTTCTTTCCCGGCAGGCGGAAAGTATTCAGGCCGCGGTTTCAGCCTTTGTGCATGAGCATGACGGTTCGGTTCTTTCCCGCTGGATACTGGAACTTCCTTCCCCTGTTTTTTCCCGCGACCCCGTATTTGAAGTTGCCCAAACCATTTTTTCCGAAGTTCTGCTGGACAATGAGATGGCTTCCTACCAGCGCCTTCATCTGCTGATAATCCATTGGGCCGCCTATCAAATTCGCAGTTGGACAAACAGGCTGAAAACTTAGGTTCTTTCCTAATCCTTCAAATAGCCCAGCCTGAAAGACGGCTTGCGGGCCTGTATTTCACTGTGACGGGTAATGCCTATGTTATAGCGCCGCTCCGCTTCCAGAGTGGAAGGGGGGCCGTGGCCGGGAAGCACCGTAAAGTCGCCGGGCAGGGACAGGAGGCGGCTGCGCAGCCGGTTAATCTGGGTTGCCGCGCCGTAGGAGCTGGCGGTTGAGCCCGTCAGGCCTGTTGTCAGCGCATCGCCGGTAAAGAGCAGGCTGTCAATCCGGTAAACGGCGGAATCGGCGGAATGACCGGGTATTGAAATTACTTCTATGACAAAAGGGCCAACAGTTATTTTGTTGCCATCCTTGACCGGTGTTGTCCTGTTGTCAAGGATATGACGATTTATCGCAAAAATATCAACCTGATATATGCGCATTAAAGTCCGCAGCCCGCGTATATGGCCCGGGTGATCGTGGGTAATCAGTACGGCTTTTGGATTTAAATTATCTTTTTCAAGATACTCAAGAATCTGTTCGTCCATGCTGCCCGGATCAATGATTATGGCATCAGGGCGATCTTCCGCACCCAGTATATAACAGTTGCTGGAATGAGATAAACAATAATGAAAATAAAGTTTCATGTTTCTTCCAGTTTAAATACCGCTTCCGCAGTATTGGATGATTTGAAATTGATTTCCTTTTGGGAAGCATTAACAAAATAGACCCGCCTTAAATTACAGTCAATGAATTTTGAATCTTCCAAATCAGCGTTGATAAAACGGCTGTTGTATAAATTGGAATTACTGAATGATGTTTGGGAAACGGCGGCTCCCAGAAAATTTGCGTGAACCAGTTCCGACCCTTCAAAAAGACAGCCGGAAATTCGCGTGCCGGCAAATGATAAAAATTGCAGGTCGGATTTGGAAAAGTCACAGTCGATAAATTCCGCAAAATCAAAAAAACACATTCGCATTAAAGACCCGGAAAACATACATTTGGTAAAACTCGCTTCCTTAAAATTACAACCGTAAAACCGGCGCTCGGAAAAATCAACGCCGTTAAACCGCATTCCGGGAACATTCATATCTTTTATGGTGTTGTTTTTGGAAATGTAAGCGACAATCCGCTCGATTTCCTGCTCCTGATCCGCCTGGTGAAGAAAACAAATATGGGAACCGCTTATGGCGGGCCGCCCGCATCCCGCGGCGCAGGGGTTTATGGTAAACATACCCAATTTTAGCATTTTTCCGTCTTGTCAACCAGTATCGTCCGCGTTATTATTAATCATGTGCTGGTACTGCGGCTCGCCGGTAGCCGAACAGGAGCCTTTTAGCCGTTCACTTCTCTGCGCCGTATGCGGAAAAGACCTGCGTTCCTGCCGAAATTGCCGATTCTATCTTTCCGGCGCACGGGGGGACTGTTCGGAAACAAGCGCGGAGCCGACGGCGGATAAAGAGCGGGCCAATTTTTGCGACTGGTTTTCCCTGGACAAAAAATACCGGGGCGAAACAGCGGGGCAAAAAAAAGACATGGAAAAAGCCGGTGCGGCAAAAGCCGCCTTCGATAATTTATTTAGTTAATGAAACCAGTTCTTTTTTTGGATTCAGGCATTGGCGGTATTCCTTACTGCCGTTATTTTCACCAGCGAAATCCCGGCCAGAGCATTGTGTACCTTGCCGACCGCCTGCATTTTCCCTACGGCAACTGGGAGAAAGCGGAGCTTGCCGCGGTCTTAATAAAACTGGTAGAACAGCTTGTTCAAACCGTCAATCCCCAAATTATTGTGGTAGCCTGCAATACCGCCACCCTTGCGGCGCTTTCCCAACTGCGGGAACATTTTCCCGCGCTTCCCTTTGTGGGAACAGTACCGGCAGTAAAGCCTGCCGCTCTTGCGTCAAAAACCGGAAAAATCGGCGTACTGGGTACGGAACTAACCATCAAAGAATCGTATATCAGGGAACTGGCCGCCCAATACGGCAATGGTGAAATTACCGGTATCGCCGCGCCGGAACTGGTTGAATTTATCGAAAACCGTCTTGATTCCGCAACGCCGGAAGAAAAAAGGGAAATAGTGCGGCGCTATTTAAATCATTTCCGCGCAGCCGGAGTTGACGCGGTGGTGTTGGGCTGCACCCATTTTCTTTTTTTGGAAGAAGATTTTCGGCAGGAAGCCGCTCCCGGTATTGCCGTATTTGAATCGGTCAAGGGAATATCGCAGCGCATAGAATCATTGCTGGCGGAAGCCGCCCCGCAGGAAGAAACCGTGTCCGTTACGCATAACCGCCTGCTGCTTACCGGAACGGACGCTCCTGAACCTTCATGGGCGGCATGGGCGGAAGGTCTGGGCTTTGACCTTTCGCTGCTGGGAGAATTATGAACCACGGACTCGTGCTGTACGGCTCGCGCAATGTTTTTACCGTGCGTACCGGCGATGGTGATGCGAACCTTGAATGCCGCATAAAGGGAAAAATTCTTAAAGGAGCGGAAGACCTTTATAATCCCCTTGCGCCGGGAGACCGGGTAAAAATAGAAACGGATACGGAACATTCACAGAAGGGAATGATAATTGCGCGGGAAGAGCGCACAAATTTTTTCAGCCGTTTTAATCAGAAGGGGAATTGTACTCAATTGATTGCGGCAAATGTCGATTTGGTTCTCTGTATGACAACGCGCCAGTCGCCGCCCTTTAGGCCCCGTTTTCTTGACCGTGTTTTGCTGCAGGCGGATATTGCGGGAATTCCTTCTCTTGTTATCTGCAATAAAATCGACCTCGACAACTGCGCAGACAGCTTGGATATTGATGAGCGGCTGGAAGATTTCAGGCGCATAGGCCATGAGGTCCTTGAAATTTCCGTAAAGACAGGCCGGGGGCTTGATGAATTGCGCCGGCGCATTGCCGGAAAATGTTCTGTTTTGGCGGGGCAATCAGGAGTGGGCAAGTCGAGTCTTATCAACGCCCTGCTGCCGGAACTGAACATTAAAACCGGGGCCATTAACGAAAAGTATGACCGGGGAAACCATACCACCACTTTGGCGGTTATGGTGGAAGCCGCGCCGGATACCCGGATAATTGACACGCCGGGGATACGCCGTTTTGTACCTGACGGAATTGGCCCGGAAAACCTGATTCTTAATATGCGGGAATTTGCCCCGCTTGCGGGAAAATGTACCTTCGGCCTTTCCTGTTCCCATCGCACCGAACCCGGCTGTAAAATTATGGAGGCGGTAAATGCGGGCGTCATTCACGAAGACCGCTACAACAGCTTCCTCCGTATTTATGACGAACTTGCGGGCAAGAATCATGCAGATTGAAAAAACCGCGTTAATGCACAAAACGGCAGCGCTGCTTGAATTTGACCGCATACTGGACAGACTTGCGTATCATTCAATGAGTGAGGAAGCCTCGGCGATAATCCGCGCAGAAAAACCTTTGGACGATTCCGCTGCGGTAGCGCAAACAAAAACGGCAGTGCAGGCGATAATTTCCCGCATCACCAGCGAAGGCGGCGATCCGCGCCGTTATCTGCCATCCGTCGGTTTTTTAATTCCCAAACTTGAAGTAGAGGGAATGATTCTTGAAGTTGACGAAGCCTGCGCCATTGGCCTGTTCTGTGAACGCGGTGAAGAACTTAAAAAGTGGCTGCTGCCCCATCCGCTTTTTGCCGCCATGCTGAGTGATACGCCGGACTGCGGGGACATTGCCAACGCTGTTTTCCGCATTATGGACCGGGAAGCCAAACTCCGCGACCTGCCGGAACTGCGGGCAATCAAGCGGCGGATACAAAACCTAAATGCGGGGCTGGAAGCGGCGGTTTCCCGCTATACCGCCGATGAAGACATCAGGCGTATGCTGCAATCAACCGTACCGTCGCAGCGGGACGGCAGGACGGTACTGGCGGTAAAGGCAAATTTCCGCGGACGCATCCGGGGCATAGTACACGAGGTTTCTTCCAGCGGGCAGACCATTTTTATTGAACCGGAAAATGTCGTAGAAAAAAACAATGAAATTCTTGTTGAACAGCAGAATTTTCAAGCTGAAATCAGAAAAATCATGCTCGATGTAACCAAAACAATATCGGAGCACAGCGCCGCGTTAAAAGAGTTTCGCCTAACGGTAATAAATATTGAAATATTAATGGCAAAGGCCCGATACTCGCTTGATACCGGCGGATATTTTTCACCTGATGAAGAATCGGGGGAGATGGCCCTCGTACAGGCACGGCATCCCCTGTTGAACAATGCCGTTCCCATTGACCTGACAATGGACGGCGGTACACTGGCTTTAATCATCACCGGGTCGAACACCGGCGGCAAAACAGTCGCGCTCAAAACCGCCGGTATTTTCGCCATGATGAATCAAATCGGCCTTGCCCTGCCCGCAGCTGCGGGCACTATGCTTCCGGTATTTGACGGCGTGTTTGCCGACATTGGCGATGAGCAGTCCATCGGGCAGTCGCTTTCAACTTTTTCCGCCCACATTACCAATATCGCCAACATTGTCAGCCATTCCACCGCTCGTTCCCTGGCGCTGCTCGATGAGCTCGGCTCCGGCACTGACCCGCAGGAAGGCAGCGCCATCGCTATGGCTATCCTTGACCGGCTTATCGAAAGAAAAGCGCGGCTGATTATCACCACCCACCACGGCATTCTGAAAAATTACGGGTACAGCCGGCAGGAGGTAGAAAACGCATCGGTGGAATTTGATGTGCGCACCCTTTCGCCTACCTACCGTATCATCACGGGCATACCCGGCGAAAGCCGCGCCCTTGAAATAGCCGGACGAAACGGACTGCCGCCGGATATTATCGCGCAGGCAAAAACTTATCTGGACTCAGGACATTCCGATGTTTCCGCTCTTATCAGCGGGTTAAAGGAAAAACACCGCGAACTTGACACACTGACCGAAAAAACCCGTTCTGAGGATATTCGCCTAACGGATGAGCGCCGAAAAGCGGACCTGAAAGAATTGCGGCTGAGGCAGAAGGAACTTGAACTTAAAGCCGGTCTTGCGGGAAAACTCCGCCTGCTTCTGGACGAAAGCCGGAAAACCCTGGAAAATCTGGTGCGGGAATTAAAGGAAGAATCAACTTCCGAAGGCGCGCTGACACGCGAGAAAACCCTCAAGGTAAAAGAATTTTTGGGAGACCTTGCCCGTACTGTTGCGGCGGAAGACGCGGCGCTTGAAGCGGAAGAGCAGGCAATCGCCGATGAACAGCGGCGCGCTGAAACAACGGAAACAAAAACCGGTACGGTGGAATTTGCCCCGGGCATGGAAGTATTTGCCGGTAAACCTCAGCGGCGCGGCATACTGATTCGGCCGGATAAAAAAAGCACCGCCGGAAATACCTGGGTCGTAGAAATCGGCTCGCTTAAAATCAGTTTTCCTGAACGTGAATTAACTCCGGCCCCCCCCCTCCCCCCCCATCAACATAAACCGCATATTGCGGCAGTTGATATTGTCTCACCCCCCTCCTCCCCCCGCTTTGAAATAAATCTCTGCGGAATGAGGCTGGATGAGGCCCTTGAAACCCTGCGCCGCCAAATCGACACGGCGCTGCTGCACGGGCTGGGGGAATTTTCCGTGGTTCATGGCAAGGGAGACGGCATTTTACAAAAGGGAGTCCATCAATGGCTGAAACAGGAATCTGCCGTTGCGGACTACTATTTTTCCCGCCCGGAAATGGGCGGTTTTGGCAGAACGGAAGTTATTCTCAAGAGGTAAATTATGGAAAAAATCAACACCGCCATTATCGGTCTGGGCCGCATTGCCAGCCTGCTGGAAGCAGACAGCCTGCGGGAAAAACCCTGCACCCATGCCGGCGCGCTGGCCGCCAACCCCGGCTGCGTTCTTGCGGCCGGCTGCGACATTGATGAAGAACGCCGCAGCCTTTTTGCGGAAAAATGGCAGGTTCCGGTTTATGCGGATGCCGCCGAAATGCTGCGTATTCACGCGCCGCAAATTCTGGCTATCGCCACCCACCCGGACAGCCATTACCGTTACTGCCGCCTTGCCGCCGCTTCCGGCGTTCCGGTTATAATCTGCGAAAAGCCACTGGCTGACAATATCAGGGAAGCCCGCAAAATCGCCCGCCTTGTAAATCGTAATAATGGTCCGGTTATTATTACCAACCACGAGCGGCGTTATGCGAATGATTATATCCGCGCGCGGGACATTCTGGATAAAGCCGTATTGGGACGGCTTTTAAGCGTGCGGACCGTTCTCTACATGGGCAAAACCAAACGGCTTGTAGATGTCCTCTGGCATGACGGAACCCATCTGGCGGATGCCATCATGTTTCTTGCCAACGGAACGCTGAAACACCGGCGGCGCTGGGGCGCAAAACTGAACGCGAACACCGGAACCGCCTGGCTGGAAGGGGAATTATGCAAAGAAAAATCCGCTATGCCTGTTCCGGTTGTTATGGAAATCGGCGCGGGGCGGGACCACCTGGTATTTGAAATGGAATTCTCCTGCGAAAAAGGCCGTCTGCGGATTGGCAACGGCATTTTTGAAGTGTGGGAAAGCGTCCCCAGCCCTTACGCCGAAAAATTCCGTTCCCTTAAACATACCGGCGAAGTTTTTAACGGCCCCACCGGTTATTTTGCCAACATGGTACAGGATGCCGTTTCCTGCGTACAAGAGCCCGGCAGACAGCCCCGTTCCGAAGCCGCCGCCGGCCTGCGGGTAATTGAATACCTGAATTCGGTAAAGGCCTGGCGGTAAGAGACTTCGACTGAAAAATATCAGGCAAGACCGTATTTTGCCGATAATTACCAAAGGAGTGTATAAGGAGTGTATTATGAACGATAACGGTTTTCCCCTCAAAAATAAGCCCCAGCGGCGAAAAATGCCTTTTTCGTGGGTATGGATTGCGTCTACAGCGCTGTTGTGCGTGGTGTTTGCCTTTGCTTCGGTTCCACAGGCGCTTGGACAGGTACGCGAGGGAGGGGCGCAGGCGTCGGGGATAAACGATAATACCCAGAAAAACCGCAAATATACCCTCATTATTCAGCAAGTATTCGATTTTATACAGCGGCATTATGTAGAAGAGGTCGATTCCAAAGTAATTTTTGAAGGGGCCATGACGGGGATTTTTAACGCCCTGAGAGACCCCTATTCAACCTTTTTGCCGGAATCGGAAATGAGAGATTTGAACGACACCACCCAGGGAACTTTCGGCGGGGTGGGCCTGTATATCCATAAACTTACCGGAGAGTCCTCCTTTATTGAAGTGGCATCGCCCATCGAGGATACTCCGGGCTGGCGGGCCGGCATTAACCCCGGCGATTTAATCATTGAAATAAACGGTGAATCCACTGACAAACTTTCCACGGATGAAGTTTTGTCCCGGTTAAGGGGAACGCCCGGAGTCGTGGTTAATTTACTGATACGGCGGGGTGAAAAACTGGAATTTCCCATCAGCCTGACCCGCGCCATTATCGAAGTTCCTACCGCCAAACACGCCATGATAGGCAATATCGGCTACCTGAAACTGCTGACTTTTACCCCCATGACGGCTGACCGCGCCGCCGATGCCATCAACGAATTTAGGGCAAAAAACTATCAGGGCATGATCCTTGATCTGCGGAACAATTACGGCGGATTACTGAATTCGGCGGTGGACATCAGCGGCCTGTTTCTGGACGGCGGGGTGGTAGTCAGCACCAAGTCGCGGATACCAACGGAAAACCACATCTTTAACGCCCGCAGCAACACATTGGTTTCGCCTAACATTCCTGTTGTTGTGTTGATTAACAAAGGTTCCGCTTCCGCATCGGAAATTGTCGCCGGGGCATTGAAAGACCGGGGCAGGGCCTATCTGGTAGGTGAAAAATCTTTCGGCAAAGGTTCGGTGCAGCAGGTGTACCCGCTGGATACCGCCGGCTTTAAAATAACCACCGCCCGCTACTACACACCGAGCGATGTCAACATCGACAAAATCGGCATACCGCCCGACCGTTTAATCAAATTTCCTGAATTTACCGATGCCGATGCGGAGAAACTGGGTAAATTAATTAACGACAACAAAATTCGGTCATTTGTGAGCAGTAACCCCCAGGCAACTCCTGCCCAGGTTGAGAATTTTGCGAAATCGCTGGAAAAAGAATACAACCTCGACTTTTCCCTGCTTAAACGTCTTATCCGCAATGAACAAAACCGGACGACTATCGCCCCGGTTTATGACCTTGAGTATGATGTTCAGCTTCAGGAGGCGGTGAATATCCTGAGACGTGAAAATTTCCGTACTCTGATGCAGACCACCAAAACGCTCAAAGCTTTGCAGGAAGAAGCAGCCGGAGAAATGGCTCTGGCCTCATAAACCGGCGGGTTATGAAGCAATTTATCCTTAACCGCGACCCGGACAAAAACGGCCGGGTCCGGCTTGAAGGCGGCGATTACCGTTATCTGATACGGGTACGCCGCCTTGCCCCCGGCGAGTATTTTCCCGCCCTTCTTCCCGACGGCGTTGAAGTAATGGTACGGATTTGCTCGGTTGATAATAAGACCGTTGTCGGCGAAATTCTTCATGGCGAAAATCCGCATAATGAAAATCATCAGCCCGGTTCCCCGCTGCCGCCCATCATCCTGTTTCAGGCCATGCCCAAAGGCGAAAAAATGGACCTGATTGTCAGGCAGGCCGCCGAAGGGGGGCTTGCCGAAATTGTACCCTTTGTGTCGGAATTCTCCGCCGTAAAAATCGAAAAAAGCGGCGGTCAAAAATTTTCCCGCTGGGAACGGATAATCAAAGAGGCGCGGCAGCAAAGCGGCTCAGCCACGGCAACAATAATACGGCAGCCGCTGTCCATAGACGGACTCTTTGCATACTGGGAGCAGATTACAACGCGGCAGCCCGGCGCTCTGGGCCTGTTATTTCACCATTTGCCCCTTGCAAAGATGAGCCTCCACGGGTATCTTAATAGTAGTCCCGAAGCGGTTGTACTGACCATTGGACCGGAGGGAGGTTTTTCCTCCGCCGAGGCAGAGCGGTTTCTGGCCGCGGGATTCAAACCCTTTACTGTTGGGGATACAATCCTGCGCACGGAAACAGCCGCTCTTTACGCTCATGCGGCGGTACGGATACTTTTATGGGAGAAAGATTTGTGGGAGATGAAATAACATCGGGCCTTGCCGACTATAAAGACCAGGCCAGAGAACGCCTAGACTTCCTCAAAATACCTGTTGATATTGTTGATCCAGGCCGGCTTGGTCTTTTGATATTTCAACTGCTGGCGGAAGGAAAAGAGCAGAACATCATCTTGCTCTCCCTGTGGGACCTTTTGCGCGCCCGGCGGAATGCTGAATACCGGGAATATGTAAAACAGGCGGCGCTGGTAATTCCCATTTCAAAAAGCGTTATCAGCGGCATCCGGTTTTTGCTGGGAAAACAGGCCATTCGTTATATGCCTTTTGATTTTGTAATAAGCCTGTTAAGAACGCTGGAGAGTTACGAATTTTCAAGTTATTTTTTGGGTGGCAAAAAACGTATTCTGGGAAAAGTCGAAAAAAATATTCGTGAAACTTTTCCCGGCCTCCGCATTGTCGGACGGTATCCCGGCTCGTTTAAGCGGCAGGATGAAGCGACCATAATCGAAGCAATCCGCAAAGCGTCGCCGTCGCTGCTGTTGGTCGGTAAAGGGGTGCGGGGCGGAGAACACTGGATTACCCGAAACGGCAAACGGCTGGGAAAGGGACTCCGGCTGTGGTGCAGCGACCTTTTTGATGTTTTCGCCGAACGGAAACGGCATCCGTCCCGAACGATTTTCGACCTTGGCCTGGAATGGATAGGCTACTGCCTGCAAAACCCCCTCAAACTGCTGCGGATTTTTCCCTTTGTCTATTACAATATCCTGCTGCTGATATACAAGATTTTTAAGATAAAGCCTTCTACTTCAGCGTAGTCTTGCCCGACCTTGAGGTTTTTACCGCACTGGTTGCTTCCGGCGCTTTGGGGATGCCGCTCACCTGTGAGTCGCTGCTTCTGGACTCCAGCTTTTCGGTGTACTTAATTGCCAGGGCGGTGCCGGTGTGGGTGTAAGTGCGGGACCAGCCGGAAAGCCAGTCAAAAGCGCCCTTTACATAATTGGCGTTGGTATCGATTCGTACGTTAATAATATCGTCCGCTTCCAGTTTGGCCGCCTCCTGCATAAGGTCCGCAAAAGTAACTTTTGACCCTTCAATGCTCTTTTTTAAGCCAAAGGCGCTGGAATAATGTATCTCCGTGGTTTGAACGGTCACTATACCCAGAGTGACAAAGTCCTTGACCGCAAGGGCCGCAAAATCCGAAACCCCCGTCGTATTGGCGGAATAATCGGTCGTTGTGCAGGCCGCCAGCGCCAGAATCGCCGCAATAGCAAGGAAACCATTCAAACGAAACCTGAAAACATGAGACTTTGGTTTATTCGCACTCATTCTATCTATAAGTATAGTAAAATTTGAAAAATAGTCAAGAAATCTGTTGACTTTTTACCAAAAAATCAATATTAATACCGTATAAACTTTGGAATTTAGTTTCAATATTTTTATCTTAAGGAGTTTTTTATGCAAAAAGAAAGTAAGGTTATGATATTCGGAGTCATAACCGCCCTGATTATGGCTATGCCGCTGGCTGCCCAGAATATTGACCCCTATGCTCTTGGTTCGGCTCAAACGTTGACATCGATCTCGAAAACAGCCACCGCCACGGTTTTTAGCACCGATGTGGATAATTACATTAACTATCACAAATATTCCAGCGTTAAATTTGACAGTTGGTTCGGCTTTATTACCGGCAAACCGTATTCAGCTAATGATCCTACCGGTTGGCTCAGTACGGGTTATGCCCGTCATTTTGGCAGTCTGTATCTGGGGACCTGGTACCAGGGTAATATATACCAAAATACCAGTGGCGGAGATAAAACCGTTACCCTGACGCCGCGGTATGACAATGACAGCCAGATATTGGAGCAGACCACAAAAACGACCGCTTATACCGAAGGATGGATTAATACCACTAACCAGATTGAATTCTTAATCGGCGTTGCCGGTCAGGGGATTAAGCTCGGGTTTTATGAGTCTCTGGCGATTAATGAAAATGACGGTAAACCGGGCCAGAACGAAACGGAAATCGATTTAAAAAATGGCTTTGTCCAGTATCAATACATGGTTGACGAATACACCGTGAAAAAAGGAACACTGAAGCCCTACCTGGGCTGGGGAACCAATATAGCTGTGGCGGGTGGAAATCTAATGCCCTATCTTGATGTCAGTATGGATGTATACAACGATACACAGGTCAACAACTACCGGGACTACAGCAAACTCCACGGCAAGAAGCAAAACGATGAAAAGACCTCTGTTGGAGAGGGATGGAACAACGGGTATTTGCGTCCGGTGGGGATAGTTGGCGCCAAGTTTGACCTTGCCAAAAAGGAAACCATACAGACAACGCTGGAATTAAAGTACAAACTGGATATGTTCCTGTACGGCAACGACTACGAGGCGACCGGGTATAAAGGCGATTCAGTCAATGGGACTGTTAAGTGGTGGGGGATAGGGGGTAATGATGGTTATGTCAACCGGACAACCAAATATTTAAATCGGACAGAAACCCAAACCCAATTAACATTGGATATTACCGAAATAACAAACACCACCCATACGGTCACCCCCATCTACAAGATTACCGGCGAACCGGCGGATGGTTTCCGCGTAGGCTTTATCGCGCAGGTTCCCCTGAAATTCCAGTCGCAGTCATCCAAAAATTACACCGATGAATACAACATTACCGAAAACAAATACACAGACGGTACCAAAGATAAATACTCTAAAACGACACATACCAATGTCAGCAATACCGAAACATCCACTCTGGGCGCACAACTTGACCTGAAGCTGGGCGCCAGTTACAAGCTAATACCCGACCGCTTTACCATTAACGCGGGAATCTCGGCAACCCCGGCCAACTTTACCCAAACGGTAACCAAAACCTTACCGAACAGCGTATCACGTGTTACCAAAGAAAAAAATACGAACAGGGACGGTAATGTAGACCTGGACGAAGTGACGGTAAGTCCGACCAACGGCGCCTCTGCTGAGGATAAAATTGTCGTAAGCAATACCTGGGCTGGGTATATGGGTACCATTTCCGGCGGTTTTACGTTTAATTTTACCCCCACAGCGGCGCTGGACCTGGGTTTGACTGCAATGACCAACAACAGTTTTACCGTAGACCTGGCAAGCGTCAATGTCCTATTTTCCATTAAATTTTAATTACAAGGAGAACGAATAGATGAAAACAACAATAAACGCTCTAAAAGCGAACGCTCCGCGAGTGATACTGCTCCTGGCGGCGATAGTGGTTTTGGCGGCGCTGTCATGCGCGCCGGAAGTAGAACTCAGCAAACGTGACTGGAAGGAAGTAACAGCCGATAAAGATGCTACCAAGTTATCGATTAACATGAGGAGTAAGGAGCCTGGTTTTTCTGATGATATCAATTCTGATAATGAGGTAACCATAACACTCCCCAACGATGCTGATGTGCTGCGGGAAAGCAATGCGAACATTGCGCAAAAAATGTCCGACAGTATCAAGTTTTATGCCTATACCAAGGGGGTAGCCAGCACCGATGCCGACTCTCTGGGCGCTGGATATACTTATAGCTTTGTAAGCAGAAAGCCAGGCGCTTTAACTACCGCAATCACGGTTAAAATTAATATTGTCAGCGGTAGTTTGGTGGCAAGGGTCCTGGCAACTAAATACACCTTCGCCGGCGGTAAACAACTGGGCGCAGCCGGGGATACAAAGGCCGGTACCGAGTATTATGATGTGTATAAGACTATACGCAAAAGTTCAGAGCCAGGCGATTTTTTACACCCCTATAAATCATGGACACTTGATATTGTAACTTTTTCCCCCACTATTACCGCTGGTTCACATGAGGCGATTGTCGCTACTTCAAACGTCCCTACCACAATGAAAGATACCATTATGGGCAGTTTGGTGAGTAAACTCAGCTTCAAAGTTAAAAAATTTAATGGAAGCAGTTGGCAAGATGTCAGCGGAGCGAATTTTACCTACAATAATACCGGCGATATTCGGGTTACTTTCACCCCCGAAGATTTACAAACCTACCGTGTTGAAGTGGGAGGTGTTGAAAACCTGACCGTAGGAACCTGGTATGGCGTGACTCAGCGGATGAGAGTAACAGATCACAGTGGCGACACTGTTTTTACCGACAAGACCGCTGTGTCTAACGCATGGACATATATTGCTACCGATACGAGTCGTATATTAAGGACAGCCTCTCTAACCACTACTCCTCTAACCAGAGGTCTATCCCTGGAGAGAGCCGATAAAGGAAACAAAAACGTCGTTCTTAAGCTGTCCTTTAATAACATCAATGTCTCAGGTACATTTTACTATCCCAGCATCATGAGTCTGAGCGACTTCAACAAGAACTTCAAGATTTTTGTTTATACCGGAGCTTCTCCTGCTCCCAACACCATGGCGCAAGTGGCAGGTAAAAGTAATGAAATTCTCTTTCTTGACATAAAGAAAATAGAATACACCGGCGTGGATAATGATAATGTTATACTGGAGCTTAATTCTGATTACAGAATTGACACCATGACACAATCCTTTGGTTTCCTTGTCGCCCCCGGTGTCGAATATAAAAGTCCTTATTCCAATTCTAAAGTCATTTTGGGGAATTATAATAACTGGGAATATGAAATCAACGGTGTCAGGTATTTTGACTATTATGGATCTCTCCCTATCGGCAACGCCCCTATTCCTCCCGCCTGGCCTCCTGCTTCTATTCAGCTGACCACGGGCGTATGGGCAAATGGTTCCATCAACACTGGCACTGATGAGGTTTGGTATAAATTCCCTGTTACCAGTGGAACAACCTATTACGTCTGGTGGAATGACGATTATGCCGGTGATGGCTCAAAAACGCTGGATGTAGTGGTAAGCGCTTATTATAGTGACGAGACTCCTATTTTTACCGCTACTGATAGCGGGTGGAGCTCTCCGCAGTCTTTTACTGCCAGTTCAAACGACACGGTTTATGTTATGGTTGAGTCGTATGATTCAGGCGATACCGGCACCTATGGCATTGTATTCAATACCAGCGGCACCAGACCGTAGTAGTAACCATGTAACGTTTTAATAGGGCTGTCCGCAGGGGCAGCCCTTTTTGTCGGGTATTTTCCCTATATATTGGTTTAGATAATTGTATGCGAGGGGTTTATTATATGCTATGCTTTTTCCATGAAATCTGAAAATACTGCTGCCGCTCTGATACACGGATTGCAGCACATCATCAAGGGCAAGCGGGAATTTTTGGAACTGCTTGCCGCGGCGCTGTTTGCCGGCGGTCATGTACTTATCGAGGATAATCCGGGGCTGGGAAAAACCACGGTAGCAAAAACGCTGGCAAAACTGATTGACGGCAAAAAAAAACTGGTTTTTAAGCGGATTCAGTTTACTCCCGATTTGCTGCCCTATGACATAACCGGCGTTGATGTATTTGACCCCAAGACGCTTAAATTTCGTTTTGTACCCGGCCCCGTGCTGGCAAATATTGTATTGGCTGATGAAATAAACCGCGCGACGCCCAAGGTGCAGTCCGCCCTGCTGGAAGTGATGGCGGAACGGCAGGTAACTATCGGGCAGATAAGCCACCGCCCTCCTGAACCGTTTTTGGTAATTGCCACGGAAAATCCCATCGAAAGCGAAGGAACTTTTCCCCTGCCGGCGGCCCAGCTTGACCGTTTTATGATGAGGCTTTCCATGGGCTACCCGGACCGCAGCGCGGAACTGGCGATTTTGGATGAAAATCCCGTTGAGAAAGGGCTTGCCAAACTGGAGCCGGTAATCAATCTGGCTGATTTTATGGCGGCAAAAGAAGCGGCGGCGGCGGTGTTTTGTCATCAGGCGCTTAAAGAGGCGATTGCCGACATTATTCGGGATACCCGAATTCACCGGGGTTTTGTTTTGGGGGCAAGTCCCCGCGCCGGTTTGCATTTTCTGGAAGCGGTCAAAGCGCTGGCTTTGGTGCGGGGGCGTAATTATGTTATTGATGAAGATTTGACAATGCTTGCCGTGCCGGTGCTTGCCCACCGTGTAAAACTCCGCGACCCCAGAACCCAGGCGGAAAAACTGATTCGGGAAATATGCCTTACCCGGGTTAACGGTATAAATACCGGTGATATAAAAACCGTCGGAATTAAAACTGAATGAAGGCATCGCGGGCTGTCTTTCTCCCCCGGCCTATGGGGATTTTCATTCTATCGGTAATTATTTTTGCTTTTACAGCCGGTGCGCTGCGGCAGGAATGGGCGCTTATATTGACCGGAGCGGTTTTTTTGGCCTTGTGGGTTTATTGCCTTATACTGACATTGCTCCTTGCGCTGATACACCGGCGCCGCGCCCGCCGCTCTTTTATCCGTGTAAGCCCCCGTGAAATCGCCGCGGGCGATCAAACGGAAGCGGTGTATTCCGAAGGGGAAACAACCGCACCCGCAAAAAAAATTATTCAGCTGCCGGGGATTCTGATTCGCTGCCGGTTGCTGCTCGCTACCAAAGACGGGCGGCGCATACAGTATGATTTTAACGCAGCCGTTCCATCTCCGCATTTTTTTACGGCGGAAAAACGCGGCGCGTATTTTTCCGCTTACGATGAATTTGCCGTTTTTGACATTTTGGGCTTTTTTCGTTTTGCCTTCCGCCTGCCTGCCGAAAGCAATGCGCGGCTGCTGGCAAGTCCCCGTGCGGCGGATGAGCCGCCTGCGGTAAATGCCCGCGCCGGGGAATCCATGTTAAAGCCGGAATTCTCCCTGCAACGTACCGACAATTTTATTGACCACCGGCCCTATGTGCCGGGAGACGATCCCCGGCGGATTAACTGGAAACTTTTTAGCCACGGCGGCGGGCTTTTTGTCCGTGAAGGGGAGCATGAGCCGCCGCCGCAATCGAACCTGATTATTTTAATTGATACCGAGTATGATCCCCTGCTGTACAGTAAATCAGCGGCGCGGCAGGGGATTGATATGTTATGTGAAACTGCGCTGGCGGCGGCTCTTGCCTGCGCCGAATCGGGGATGGAAGTGCTTACCGGATATTCCGGCGGCGCCCGGCAGACTGGCGCAATTTGCGGGGGGAATGCCGCGGAACTTGCCGCATCGCTTGCCTGGCCTGCCGCCTTACCGTTATCCGCTTCTGCGGAACTACCCGCCGCGCCCGACAACTGCGGCATTCTTATTTTGGCCCTTCCCCGTTCCAGAGCGGAAAGCTCAAGTCTTGACCGCTTTTTGAACAGTACCGCCCATCGCCGCTCCCGGGAAAATAATGCCCGCATGATAGAACTACTTTTTCTGTACGGCAACGCCGCCGACGCCGCTGCCGAGGTCTGCGTTACACTGTATAACCAGCGCCCCGGTGTAAGAGCGCGGCTATTTGGGGTATAATATAACGGTGAACCAGTTTGTTATGACAAACGCAGTTAATGATAACGCTGTTATCGGCAATAATGTTGCCGTCGGCAATAAAATTGCCGGTGCTTTCCGTTCTGCGGCGCTTTTTGCCATTCTGTTCCAGCTTCGGCTTGCCGCCGATGATTTGGCGGATACGGCGGTTTTTTCCGTGACGCTGTTTGCCGCTTTTGGGGCGGCGGTTTTTCTTGCCTGCCTGAACATGGGCGGCAAAAAAATTAATTCACCTGCCGCGCTTGTTACCCTGGGTTTAAGCCCGTGGATTGTCAGGGCTTTTATCGCCATACCCCGGCTGTTAATTTCCGGCGGGAATTTTAGCCTTGCCGTCAACCTTGATTCCCTTTTGTTAAACTTTGACCGGAATAATTTTGTTTCCCTGCTGCCCTTTTACTGGGCTGCCGCAACGACATGGTTTTCGATTCGCTCGCGTGTGTTTTTACGGGCCGCTGTAATTGCCGATGCCGTACTTTTGATAGTGGTTTTTAGTTTTACCCGCCTTTCTGATTTAACGATATACCGCTGGCCCATTATAATGATTGTTTTGCTTGCCGGTATTGTTTTTGTGCAGGCTTTGGCCTTGCTGTTTTCCCTGCCGCCGGAAATTAATCTGCGAAAAGGCGAAAAGCTCGCCGCGATAACCGCGCTGCTGCTGTTGATTTTTTTCGGCGGACTGATTTTTTTGAAGCCGTCTCAGGAACGGGCTGTCCAAAAAGGCGGCGGCCTGCTGGAACCCAAACTTTTCAGTTTTGATTTTTCGCAGTTTCTCAGGCTGGATACGGAAATCAGCATGAGTGATGATCTTGTCCTTATTGTAAAAAAAGACCCGAATGACCATCATATCCTGATGCGCCGCTCGGTGTTATCGGGTTACAGCAAAAAACAGGGGTTTTACCGCATTGAAGAAATCGACGAAAAAACCCATCCGCAGCGTCTGCCCGCTCATCCAATAACCCTGTTTCCGGCGGAATTCAAACCGGTGCAGCGGGTTTATCAGGAATATTTTCTGGTGAATTTTGACGCAAACGCATTTATCGGCATGAAAGAACCGGCAGAAATTATTCCCTACGAAAGCTGGGATTCGTCTTCGTTTAAATCCGCCTATTCGGTGGAAAGTTTGGCCGGCAGTATAATGTTCAATAATGAAGAAGGCGATGTTTTTTGGCCTGAGCCGCAGGAGCTAGGGTTAGGTGAAAAAGAATTTGCGGTGTATACGGCCTATGGCGGCGATGAGCGGATTCGATTGCTGGCCGAAGAAATAACCCAAAATATCAGCAGTTACGATGACAAGGTGGACATGATTTATAACTGGCTGAAATACGGCGAATTCCGTTACAGCCTCAAGCCGGGTATTGCGCCGGACGGCGACCAGCTTGCATGGTTTCTTTTTAATTCCAAAAAAGGTTACTGTTCCTATTACGCATTTGCCATGACTCTGCTGCTCCGTTCTTTGGGAATTCCGGCGCGGGTGGCGGCGGGCTTTTTTATTGATCCTGAAACCGCCGCCTTTGACTATTATCCGGTGCGCTCGGATATGGCCCATGCCTGGGTTGAGGTTCCTTTCCCCGGCTGCGGCTGGATAGAATTTGACCCAACTTCGGAAAATTTGGCGGAAGGCGAGGAATTCCGTTTTTCCGCCGGTGTTGACCCCAACCTGTTTGAGCGGCTGATGCGCGAAATTCTGGAAAACCGCTCGCGGCTGAAAATAAAAATGGGGCAGGACGGTAAAGGCGCATTAACCGACGGTTATTCGCTGGCGCGTTTAACTACCGTATTGGTTAAAAAAATATTACCGCCGTTATTAATACTGTCATTGTTAATAATTTTTGTGTTAATCAGATGCGGTTATTTGTTTTTATCTGTTATACGCCATGATGTGCGCAAAAAAGCGGTTTATCTGTGGAAACATACCCGCCGGCGTTTGCAGCTTGCGGGGCTTGGCTGTCCCTCATCGCTGCCCGAATCCGAATGGGCGCTTCATTGTGATACGCTGGTTAACGGAACTTATGCGATGTATATTGGGGTTGCCGCCGCCCGCTTTGCGCCGGAATATGAACATGAAGATTTTGTTTCACTGCAAAATGCCTATCGCGTTTTTTCCGGCTTTTACCGGAAAAATATTTCCCTGTGGCGGCGTTTTCTTGCGTGGATTCTTCCGCCCATTGCCCTTATTCAAAGTCTCCCCTCCGGGTTAACAATGTTACTGCTACTGGCGCTTCTTTCGGTTGGCATGGATACCAGGGCGCAGGATGTCAATCCGGACTTGTCTTCTGAAGAAAATGGCCTTGGTGCAAACGATTTGTTCCGTAAAGCCCTTGAAGCGGAATATTCCGAGTATTGGGAACGGGCTATCGACCTTTTTAAGGAAGGCGGCGTCAAATATCCCAACGATTCCCGGTTTCCCCGCGCCCTGGGGCATCTTTATTACAGCCGTTCGCTGTACGGTCTTGCCTGGGACGAGTACCGAAAGGTGGAGCAGATAAGCCCCTTTGATACCTACAATCTGCTCCGGCTGGCAAATACCGCCGGCTACCTTAATCATGACAAGACATCGGTGGCGTATCTTGAGAAATTGCTTACGCTTGATGCTGATAACAGGGAAGCAATCAGCACGTTGGGATGGATGTACTACAAGGTTCACCGGCTTGAGGACGGCGAGCGGCTGCTTGTCTCCGCGCTTGAGCGTTTTGGCGATGACGCCGATTTTTCCATGACGCTGGCGACCCTTTATTCGGACATGTACCGTTATGATGAAGGGAAACGCTCGTATAAAAAAGCCATAGCCCTGGCTGAATCGATGCGGAGTTTTTCCGCCGTTGCGCATTACAATCTTTCGATTTTGGAGTCACGCTTTTACCGTTATGATTTGTCAATGGATGAGGCAAATGCCTCGCTTGAAGCCCTCAACCGGGCATCGGGTTTTTTGGCGCGGGGCGAGTTGAATATGCGGCGGCTGGATTTGGAAAAAGCCCATGCGGATTTTCAGGCTGCCCGCGAGATAGACCCTTCCCCATTGTCAAAAATCAACCTTGCCCAAATCTACCAAATTTCCGGCAGGCTGGAAGAGGCCCGCCTTTACGCCCTTGACTGCCTGAAAGCGGGCGACCAGTCATGGATGATTAATTACGGAATAGACCCGATTCGTTACAAGCGGGATATTCATGAAATTCTGTATAAGACATATTCGGGGCTTGCTCGTGCTGAACAATTTGCGCCCTGCGGAACAGCGGGTAAAAAGATTCGTTCTGTGTATAAATCAATTTCATGCCGGTTTTATGCCGCAATTCACCGCAAACTTTTTCAAAAATACAGTCTTGCCGCCGGAGACGCCTATTCCAGCGATACTTCGCCTCTTGATCAGTTTATTCAATATTACAACGCTTTTGAAACATATCCCCGCCGCACCTTTTTCTACCTGAACAAGGCGGAGGCTTTTGAAACCACTCTTATCCCCGCATCGGGAGCTTCATATAATCTTGAAAAGGGCGTTTTGTTACACGATAAAAATCTGACGGCAAAGGCGCTGGACGGGCTTGATGCGCTCTGGGAACGTGATTTAATTTCCGAATGTTACCGTGAATTTGCCCTTCGCGGGTCACAGCGCGGTGAGCGTCAGACCGCCGCTGTGGAACTTTTTGCCCTGAACCGCGGGGCGCTGCTTCAGGCGGGGATAAGCCTGCCTTTGGAAATTAATCTGCGTTACGCCGGAAGGGAAAAAACCCTGTATCGGGCGCTTGCAAAAGCGGGCTTTTCCCGCGTTACCGCCAAAAACGGCACAGCCCGTTTCAGGCTTGATATCAGTATCAGCGAATCGCTTGCCGGAACTTACACCGCTTCCTGCGAGTTAATCGACATGGAAGGCGAAGAAAAACCGCTGCGCCGGATTATTCCGTTACGTTCCCTGTCCAGAGCGGATATTTACGATTTTGCCGGCGCGTTAAGTAATTCTCTTTTTCGCGGTCTTACATCCCAATAATTTCTTCCAGCCCTGGCCCGCATGCAAGGGGCAGGGCGATGGTTTTAAGGCGGGATTTTTCTCCGCGCAGCACAACTATATCCCGTTTGGGACAGCCGAGCGTTTTGGCAAAGAAAGCGATAAGTTCGGCATTGGCTTTGCCGTCTTCCGGCGCGGCGGCAAGACGTACCCGCAGCCGCCCTGTCTCTGTTCCGGCGAATTCTGTTTTTGAGGCGCCGGGCAGAGCTTTTATGGCGGCATGTATTTCGCTGCCCACGATACGGCAGCAGTCCCTGTATGGTTCGCTCATGGCGTTAGTTGAAAGTATTTCTTAACGCCCACAGACCCAATGCCGGATTTGGCACAAAGAAAAACCGCTCGCCGTCAGCGCCGGTATTCCAGCCTGTTGCGAGTTTAGTAACATCGTAACGGGCCATTGCATTGCCAATGTCGCCCCACTCATAACCCGCCGATTCAATTTCCTGCCGGCTCAGGCCCGGCCCCGGACAGTAACGCACCGTAAAACGGCCTTCACTGGAACCGTGAATAAGGTGGGCCGCCGCGCTGAGACTGTTTGCCAATTCCGCATCCGCGTTGAGTTTTTCCCGGATGATTTTGGCCGGACGGTAGCCGTGCTTGCGGATTAATGCGTCAATGCCCATGTCTTCGCCAAAACGTTCCAGGCCCGGCGCGATAATCAACAGTTCGCCGCCATCGGCCATTGCCATGCGGGTGCGGTAAACAGCTTTGTTTCCCAGCCAGGTGGTGCGAAATTCATCCGGATCAAGGTACACCACGGCCTTTTGTATGGGTTCGTCCAAAAGGTCAACATTTATCCGGCGGGCAAGGGCGGCGGCCTGTTCAAAACAGTCACGGCCAAAACCACAGTAAAGGCCCCGCAGGGCAAGGCTTCCCCGCTGCATGCCCGCTGCTGCGGCTTCAGTTTCGTTACGGGCGCTTAAAACAGTCAGAGCGTATAACACAGGGGGCAGTTTATCAGCATAACGGCGCAGACCCTCATCAAACATGGCCCGCACCGGCGTATCGGTACGACCCATCATTTTTTCCATGCCAAAAGCGGCTCCGGCAAAATGACTCTTGTCGATGGCTTCTTTGCCGCCGGTTCCTACAAAGATATTTTTTGCGTGATTTGCCATGCCGATTACCTCATGGGGAACCACCTGCCCCAACGAGACAATCAGGTCGAAACCGCCGTCCAGCAGCAGTTTGTTTACCTGTACCGGCCAGTCGTAACTTACCGCTTTTCCGGTGGCTTCCTCTACCCACTCCCGTTCAATACGGCCAAGTTCCACCACATCATTACGCCAGTCATGGACACGAAACAACGATTCCGGCAGGCCGGGAAACATGCGTTCACGCTCGGCGGCAGTAAGGGGAATGTGAGTTCCCAGCGCAGGCAATACCGTGACGGCGATTCCCGCTTTGGTTAATTCACGGTAAGCGATACCGGTAAGGAAACCCGCCCGTGAATGGAAGCGGGTAATGTCAGGCGGAAGCATCAGTGCCGAAGAAACCGGGCCAGCCTCAGCGCAGGCCTGCGCCAGAGACTGCGCAAAAAGAGCGTCAATTTCGCTGTCAGAAATATCCAGCGCCGCACCGCCCCTGTTCAAAAAAGTTTTGTCTGACTGTTTCATCATGGTCACTTGGTTACTTAACCAAATTTGTTCACCATAAGCGCCGGTTGATGAGTTGCGTCCAAAGTATCGCGCCAGAGATTTCCTTCGGGATTAACATGGCTGCGCTGGGCGATAGCCGCCTTAATGGGCAGATGCACAAATTCATTGTTTACCAGGCCGATTATCAGCTTGGTTTTTCCCGCCATTGCCGCATGAACTGCCGCATTGCCCAACCGCTCACAATAAACCGAATCCCCCGGATTCGCCGGAGAGGAACGTATCACATAACTGGGGTCGATGTATTTAAGATTAATCTCCATTTTCTTCTCTTCAAAATATTTGACGATTCGGTCCCGCATGTAAGTACCTACATCGGCCATTTTCAGGTTGCCCCCCGCGTCGGTTTTATGCTCGGTCAGGAGCTGTTCCTGCATGGCCCCTTCCGCTACGACAACCACCGCATGGTTGCTTTTTTTAAGCCGTTCCTCAAGGTGGTGCAGAAAACCGTTATAGCCTTCAAGGTTGAAAGG
>JAIRRB010000028.1 GCA_031256195.1 Treponema sp. | reverse complement strand
AACCCATTCAGTAAAAACCGCAAGGGAATCAATCTCGGCGAAGGAGCGGCGTTTTTTCTCCTTGATTCAAATGAAAATTCCGCCGTAGAACTTTTGGGCGCTGGGGAAAGCGCCGATGCCTGTCACATAACCGCTCCCGGTCTGGACGGTGCAGGTCCGGCAAAGGCAATGAAAGCCGCTCTTGCGGACGCGGGGCTGTCACCCGGACACATTGACTATGTAAATCTTCATGGGACGGGAACTGAGCTTAACGACAAGGCCGAAGCCCTTGCCATGAAGTCGGTATTTGACGAGCAGAATTTTTCGACGCCACCCATAAGTTCAACCAAGCCCATCACCGGTCATACTCTGGGCGCAGCAGGGGCATTGGAAGCGGCTGTTTGCTGGATGGTCTTGACCGAAAAAAGGGGCATTCCGGTACATTGCTGGGACGGCGTCAGGGACGAGGAAATCCCCGTTTTCCCCGGCGAAGGGGCAGGTCAAAAAGCGCCCACAATTTGTATGAGCAATAATTTTGCTTTTGGCGGATGCAATGTCAGCCTTATTTTGGGAGGAAGATAATTGATTGAAAAAGAAGAACTAAAAACCCTTCTGCCGCACGAAGGAAAAATGATGCTCCTCAGCCGGATCATTGAATATGATATTGAACATGGTATACGGGCGGAATATGATATTACAGGGGATTGTCTTTTTTACGATCCGGCGGCGGAAGGCGTACCTGTCTGGGCAGGTTTTGAATTTATGGCTCAGGCAATTTCTGTTCTTTCAGGAATCAGGAGCCGGGAAAAAGGCGAAAAACCAAAACTCGGGTTTATTTTGAGCATCCCGTCAATGCGGATGGAAATTCAGCTGTTTAAGCCCGGCTGTTCAGTAGAGGTCAGTGTGAAAGAACTTGATTGTACGGATATGATTTATACTTTTGAGGGAGCGGCTTCTATAGAAGGCAAAAAAGTTATGGAAGGAAAATTAATGGTTATGGAAGTAAGCGATGAACGGTTTATGATGCTGACCGGGGGAGTGCTGCCGAGGTGAACGAAGGAAAAAAAGTTCTGGTAACCGGGGCAAGCAGGGGCATAGGACGCGCCATTGCTCTGGCTGTATCCGGCGCGGGTTATCATGTAACAGCCCATTATCACAAGGGAAAAGAAGTGGCGGAATCGCTGCAAAATGAAATTCTCCAAAAAGGCGGAAGCATTGAATTAATGCAATTTGATGTGAGTAACCGCGACGAATGTCAGAAAAAACTCGAACAATGGACGGAAGAAAACGGCGCGTTTTGGGGAATTATCTGCAATGCGGGAATATCAGCCGACGATTCCTTTCCGGGCATGAGCGGGGAATATTGGGATTCGGTTCTTCGCACCGATCTTGACAGTTTTTACAATGTGATTCATCCCCTCATTATGCCAATCTGCCGCAAAAAGCAGGGGCGTATCATTACCATTTCTTCGGTATCGGGGATAACGGGAAACCGGGGGCAGGTAAATTACAGCGCAGCCAAGGCGGGCATTATCGGCGCAACAAAAGCCCTGGCAGTGGAACTTGCCAGCCGCTCCATAACGGCAAACTGCATCGCGCCAGGAATCATTGAAACTGAAATGATCCGCAATGTACCGATGGACATAGTTCTTCCGTCAATTCCCATGGGACGTACCGGAAAACCGGAAGAAGTGGCGGCTCTGGCGGTGTTTCTCCTTTCCGAATCGGCTTCGTATATAACGCGGCAGGTAATTTCAGTTAACGGGGGAATGGTATGAAACTTCGTTTCATTTTTGATTTTATTCAGCAGAGGTTAGTATGAAAAGACGGGTAGTCATTACCGGCGGTTCGATAGTCAGCGCATTGGGCAGCGAATGGACGGATATATTGGCGAAACTTAAAGCTGGAAAAAACTGCGTCCGCCGCATGGATGACTGGGACAGATACGCCCGTATGAATACAAGACTCGCCGTTCCGGTGGATTTTACCATGCCTGATTATCCACGCAAGAAGACCCGCGGACTTGGCAGAGTGGCTCAGCTTGCTCTGGTTTCCGCAGACAGGGCATTGGCAAACGCAGGCATAAACGCGGACGACCCGGAATTGAAAAACGGCCGTTGCGGCGTCGCTTACGGTTCCTCAATGGGCAGTATTGACTCCATTATGGATTTCTACAGTATGCTTGTTATGGATGATCTCAGCAATATGACCGCAACCACCTACATCAAAGCCATGCCCCAGACCTGCGCTGCAAACATTGGCGTATTCTTCGGCTTGACCGGAAGAATTATTACAACTAACACAGCGTGCACATCGAGCAGTCAGGCTATTGGTTTTGCTTATGAGACCATACGGCAGGGCGCTCAGGACATTATGCTGGCTGGCGGCGCTGAAGAATTAAACGCCGCAGATGCAGCGGTCTTTGACACCCTTTTTGCCGCAAGTTCCAAAAACGACACTCCCGAAAAAACTCCAGCCGCTTATGACAAAAACCGTGACGGACTGGTTGTCGGCGAAGGGGCGGGAACCATGATTCTGGAAGAATATGAACACGCAAAAAGACGTGGAGCAAAAATAATTGCCGAGATTGCAGGATTCGGAACCAACACTGACGGCACTCACATTACCCAGCCGAACCGCAGCACTATGGGTATCGCCATGAAACTGGCTCTGGAAGATTCTCAGTTAAATCCTGACGCAATCGTTTATGTGAATACCCACGGAACCGCTACCGATTCCGGGGATGTGGCAGAAAGCTGGGCTACTGCGGATGTTTTTCAAAGACCCGTTCCGGCAAGCACCTTAAAGAATTACATAGGCCACACTTTGGGAGCCTGCGGTGTCATTGAAGCGTGGATTGCCATAAACATGATGAAGGAAAAATGGTTCTGCCCCAACCTTAACCTTGAAGAACTCGATCCACGCTGCGGGCCGCTGGATTATCTCACCGGAAACGGACGGGAGATTGACGGGGAATACATCATGTCGAATAACTTCGCCTTTGGGGGAATCAATACCTCGCTCATATTCAGGAATTTGAATGAATAAAGAAATACTGGAAATTGGCAGGGACAGGCTCACTATCGAAACCCTTGCCGCCGCGGCAAAAAGACAAATACAGGTTCAGCTTTGCCGCAGCGCCGAATTTGAATCAAAAATCAGGGAAGGGGCGGCTCTTCTTGATTTGATGCTGACTCAACACGGCGGAATCTACGGCGTTACCACCGGTTACGGCGATTCTTGTACCGAAACAATCAAAGCGGAACAATACCGGGAACTGACAATTAATTTAACCCGTTTCCACGGCTGCGGCATGGGAGATTATTTTGACGATGAAACAGTCAGGGCTCTGATGATTGTCAGACTCAACACC
>JAIRRB010000175.1 GCA_031256195.1 Treponema sp. | reverse complement strand
AAACAGCCTGCGGGGAACAGAACTTGAAATTGCCGCTCCCGGCCCCGTCAACGGACGAATCGTGGGTATTGAATACCGTCCGCAAACCGCCTCATCGGGCGGCGTAACGCTTGATCCCTGGCTTTCCCTGTATACGGATCAGGGAATCAAAATGTTTAATCTGAAAGATATTGCCGCCCTGAATTTTAAAGACCCGCAGATTGGCGAAGACCTGAAACGGGCGCTGGATTTAATCGTATTGTCGCGCAATTCCCGTTCACGGGATTTGGCGGTCAATCTGCCGGGAAGCGGCAGCCGCCCGGTGTCTTTAAGTTACGTTATTCCCGCGCCGGTCTGGAAGGTTTCATACCGGCTGGATTTGGGCCGGGAAAAAACGGGGGGAAAGCCCCTGCTGCAGGGCTGGGCCATTGTTGACAATGACAGCGATTCGGACTGGAACAGGGTTGAACTTTCGCTGATTGCGGGCAGGCCCGCCTCGTTTGTCCAAAACCTGTACCCGCCCTACTATTTGTCCCGCCCCGTTGTGCCCCTTGCCATAGCCGGGGCCGCCGCCGGCGCAAGCCACGATACAGGTTACGGCGCGGCGCCATCCGCCGCCCCTGTCGAACCGCGCCCTTCCGCGCAAAGGATGATGGCAATGGCAAAGGATGCGTCCGCCGATTATTCCAGGATGGAATATGAAGACGGCGCAAACGGCGGCATAGCCGGCAGCATGGCCGGCGGGGTAATTGAAACCGCGGCAGGCGCCGCCGCAGGGGATCAGTTTGAATTTACCGTCAAAAATCCGGTAAACCTTGACCGCCGGATGAGCGCGATGCTCCCTCTGGTGGAATCCCCGGTTGAAGCCCGCCGGATGCTGTTTTTTTCCGGGGTAATGGCCGCCGGAGACCATAGTCGGCATCCCCGTCTGGGCGCGGAACTGACCAATACCAGCGGGATAAAACTTCCTGCCGGCCCCATTACCGTGTACGACGGGGGAACCTATGCGGGAGACGCCCTTATCGAATTCTGGAACGAAGGCGAGAAGCGGCTGATTTCTTTTGGCGAAGACCTTTCCGTTATCGCGGCGGCTTTTGACAGCAATTCACGGACAACCATCTCGGTCAAAATCTCAGGCGGCGTTATGACCATTAACCGCAGCCAGGAATATATAAAAACCTATACCTTTCATAATACGGCGGTACAGCCAAAATTTATCATGGTTGAACATCCCCGCACTCCGCAGGCAGTTCTGGAATCTCCCCAGGCCGATGAACAGACTCTTACGGCATACCGCTTTACCATGACTCTGCCCGCTGAAAAAGAAATTACACTCATGGTTCGTGAGTCGCGTCCCATTATGGAGAGGATAAGTTTAATGCAGCTCAGGCAGGAATCTTTTTTGTCCTATGTGAGCAGTCAGGAGATTCCCGCCGCGGTACAGGCCGCCCTGCGGCAGGCGGTTAACCTGTGGAACGCGGTTAATGCCGCCGAAGCTGCCGTCACCGAAGCGGATAACCGCCGTTCTTTCCTGGTTTATGAACAGGAACGCATACGGAAAAATATTGAGGTAACGGGCAGTCAAACCCAGCAGGGGCAGGAATACCTGAAACGTTTACAGTCGCTTGACAATGATATTGACAAAATTATCGAGGAACTTGATAAACTCAAGACAGAGGTAAAAAATGCCCAAAAAGCGTATACGGATTATCTGGGCAGCCTGAATTTATAGCTAATGGAAGCGCCCTGCTTTGTAACAGATATTTATCTTCCGCAGATGCTCTATGCCCTTACGGTCAGGTCGTCCGCCCCGAAGGGCAGGCTTATATCCGTTGAATGTCCCAAACTCCCCGGCAGTTATGCGCTGATAAGGGCGCAGGATATTCCCGGCAATAATTCCCTTGAAGATACCCTGCTGCCGGTGCTGGCCGCCGATGAACTTTCCTACATCGGCGAGCCGGTAGCCCTGCTGCTGGGGCCGGATAAAAACACACTGGAAGATTATTCCCGGCATTGCAAAGTTATTGTTCAGGAAGAAGAGCCGGTTTTTTCCCCCGTCGGGGCGGATGACGCAATGATAGCGGCGCGGCGGGATATACGCATCGGCGACCCTGACGCGGCCTTTGCCCAGGCTGCGTCCGTTGTGCGGGGCAGTTACCGCAGCGGTATTCAGGAACACTGGTATGCCGAGCCTACCGGCGCGGCGGCATGGCCGGATGAAACAAACAGCCCGGGCCTGATAGTACGAACCGCTACCCAATGGCCCTTCCATGTCAAACGTTCCGTCTCGCGGGTTCTTGGTCTGGCGGCCATGAAGGTACAGGTAGAACCAACCATAACCGGCCTCCATCTGGACGGAAAATTGTGGTATCCTTCGCTCATTGCCTGCCATGCGGCGCTGGGCGCATGGATTACCCAAAGGCCGGTACGACTGATTTTAACCAGAAGAGAGGATTTTTCCTTCTCGCCCAAGCGCTGTGAAACGGAAATAACTATTGAAAACGCCCTTGATGAAAAAGGGGATATTACCGGAATAACAGTTAATACAACCGTTAACCTGGGCGCTTATGGGGTTAACGCCAATGAGATACTCGACCATGTTAACCTGGGAAGTTTAGGGGTTTACAAGGCAAAAAATGTACGGTTATCGAGCGTTGCCGTTAAAACAAACATTCCCCCGCAGGGGCCCTGCGCCGGTTTTGGCCTTGCCCAGGGCATTTTTGCCCAGGAACGCCATGTTTCCCGCATTGCCGATACGCTGAACCAGGACCCCGCCCAATGGCGTTACGATAACAGCGTTAAAGAGGGGATTCTTCCTCCCGGTACGACAACGAAAGACGCCCCGCCGGTCAAGCTGATGGTCGATACCGTGGTAAAGACAAGCGACTATCGCCGCAAGTGGGCTTCGTATGAATTACTCCGGCAAAACCGGAAAGGGCGCGAGGCGGAAAGGGGTGAGAGCCTGCGGGGCATCGGCATTGCCTTGGGCTATCAGGGGAACGGCCTTTTATACCCGGGTTGTGACAAGGGCTGCTACAGCATGGAATTGATTCTGGAAAAGGACGGATCGCTGGAAATAAAAACCAGCGTGGCCGGTTCCGGCTGCGGCGGCGTGTGGGCGGATAGTGCGTCAAGGATTCTGGGCATGGATAAAAACATGGTACGGATAAATTCCGGTTCCGGCTGCCCCGATTCCGGGCCTTTGACCATGTCGCGCTCCGTCACGGTGCTTACCAAAATGCTGGAACAGGCGTGCAATGCCATCAGCAAAAAACGTTTTCGCAATCCTCTGCCCATAAGCGTCCGTAAAACGGTTCGCCCCCAGAAAAATCCCGCATGGGATGAGGTTTTCTCCGGTTCACCGGCGGGCCTGGTTGATCATAGCGGCTTTACCCGGCCCGGCTGGGCATCGGCCATTGTCGAGGTGGAAATAGACCCTATCGAGTACCTTCCCCGGATTCGGGGCGTATGGATGGGCGTGGACGGCGGAAAAATCCTTTCACCGGACCTTGCCCGCAAAAGCCTGAAAACATCCGCGGTACAGGCTCTGGGCTGGGCATACCGCGAACAAATTAGTTATGTCAACGGGGCAATTCCGGCGGAACACTATGAAAATTTTGATATTCCCGACCCTGCGGAAATACCGCCGGTCAATATTGAATTTATCGCAGGCGCCACGGATGAATCAAAAGGCATAGGCGATCTCCCTTTTTCCTGCATACCGGCCGCCTATGTACAGGCGATTTCCCAGGCAATGGATTATCACTTTCAATCCATACCGATTAAGGCCATGGATGTGTGGGAAGCGTTTAAAATAAAACGGGAGAACAAGGAACCGGTATGACGATAGGTTTTATTTTGAACGGAGAAGATGTCGTGATTCGCAGCGACGCGAATGTACGGCTTATTGATATACTGCGGGTTAATTTCGGCCTTTTGAAAACGAAGGCCGGCTGCCTTACCGGAAAATGCGGATTCTGCGCGGTAATATTCAACGGCAGCGTCAACCATGCCTGCCTGGTTCCCGCATTCAGGCTGAGGGGCAGCGAAGTCATCACCATAGAGGGGTTTTCCCAAACCTATGAGTATCAGGATATTATGGCGGGCTTTGCCGAAGCGCAACTGGAAAGCTGCGGCTACTGCACTACCAGCAAAGTCCTCAATGCGGGGGCATTGCTGGAGAGGATAAAACGTCCTTCGCGGCAGGAAATACTGCAGGCTTTCAGCGGTATAAAATGCCGCTGTACCGACCCGGAAAAATTGGTTGAGGGAATAGAGAAGGCGGTTGAATTACGGCAGCGGAGGCTCTATGGCAGATCAGCTTAACCTGGTTTTTTTCCCCTCAAGTTATTCAGAACTTTTTAACGCATGGAATCGTTATCCCAAAGCCGTACCCTATGCGGGCGGCACCGCTTTAATCCGCGAACAGGGCAGGCCGATTCTTGAATTACCGTCCATTATTCTCTCGCTTGAAAGACTGGAAGAAATGCACCGCATCAGCCGTTCCGAGCGTTATCTGGAAATTGGCGCGATGGCAAAACTGAGTCAGATAATTGATCTGGGGAAAATTGTCCCCGTTG
This sequence comes from Treponema sp., assembly GCA_031256195.1. Taxonomy (GTDB): domain Bacteria; phylum Spirochaetota; class Spirochaetia; order Treponematales; family Breznakiellaceae; genus WQXQ01. The sequence continues at coordinate 4,418 of JAIRRB010000175.1, read as the reverse complement.
CGCTGCGGCATTGTCTGGAAAACATAGCCGGTCCGCAGGTTCGCAATATGGCTACCATAGGGGGCAGCCTTTGTTTCCGGGGCGGCCGCCTGGACAGTTCCGCGGCGCTCATGGCCCTGGACGCCCAATACGAACTGCGCAGCGCCCAGTCCTCCCGCTGGATTTCCGCAACCCGTTTTTGCGCGGCGCCGGGCCTCTCCGCCCTGAATACCCATGAACTGCTTACCAGAATCAGAATACCGCTGGAAACATGGGACTATTCGGCATACAAAAAATTTTCAGGACAGGGAAGCAACAGTAAAGTAGTGGTCTTTCTGGTAAAAACCCAGAAAAATGTTTTAAGCGATATAAGAATTGTCTGCAAAACCGATACCTTATGGCGCAACAAGGACAGTGAAAGCATCCTTGCCGGCAAAAATCTTCCCCTTAACCAGCGGATTACCGCCGATTTTATTAAAAACTGGGAGACCTTTTTGTACAGTCTGCAAACAGTGGACGAATTGTCCCAAAAAGAACTGATTAATTTTATTGCCATAAATATTAACAATTTGGCGGAGTAATGTAGCAGCGCCTCCCTCTGCTGGAATAAATCTTTGAGTCAAGTTTTTACTCTTTATGCTGTCGTTCTTTTATTAGCCCCGCAATATCTTCGATAATATATTCCGGCCCGGTGGTATGCAGGGCACCATAACATTTTACAATATAGTCAGGAATTCCGCATTGGTTAAACAACTGCATAACCTGCCTACCATTTAATTTATGGGCGGTTTTATAGATTTCAACACAATACACCAAAAATTTGGTAACGTTTTCCATACTATGCTAACCTCTATGTTTCATGCTTCTTCCGGATAATTAATGCTTCCGGTTGCAAGTTCTTCTTCAAGCAGTTCATACAGGATTAAAGGACTTAAATGCCAAAGTTTACTTGCTTCGGTTTCCAGCATTGCATATACAGCGGAATTGTAAAATAGTGTTGTCGCCTCAATATTGGTGAGATTCCGGTTATCCATTATTAACCGGATAACCGAAGGATTCAAAATAGCCAGAAGCGCGGATAATTTTTCGGAAGTCACGGAGCAACCTCCATAGGACCGGAATTTTCATCCGGCTCAAAGGAATTTACATATTTTAACAGGGACAATGCCTTTTCGGTTTTAAAAACAATCTGATTATAAAGTTTTTTGACTTTCAGGGCTTCAAGGGTTTGTTCAATGTTTAATATACCTTGTTCATATACAATCAGGGTTGTAAAAACATCATCATTGGCAACCGGACCAATAATCAAATCATACGATTTTCCGGTATAGGTACCCTGCCTGTTTTGATGAACAAAATCAAGCCATAATCTATCGGGGGCCGAAAATTGCAGAATACCCAAAACGGATTTTGCGGCATCTATGTCAAAATCATAGACACTTACCGACTGGTTTTTTTGCCCTTTTCGTATCATCACCTTGTGGGCAAAATCGACAGCCTGATCTTTATTTCCGGTAGTATAAAAACCAGCGCCAAAGTCAAGATTTTTTCGGGACAAATCAAGATTGGGATTTTCAACAGTTATGTTACTGCCATGATAGATAATCATAACTACGTGTAGTATACTATAAAGGCCATAATTAATTCCAGTATAATACCGCTTCTATCTTACCACAATATTCACCAGTTTATCCGGCACGCTGATAACTTTGGCTAGGGTATGCCCGGTTGTCCATTTGAGAATACCCGGCAAAGCCAGCGCGGTTTTCTCAAGTTCCGTTACGGTGGTTCCGGCTGCGGCGGTAAATTTATCGCGGATTTTGCCGTTCACCTGTACTACCACGGTTACTTCATCATCATGGGTTAAGGCTTCATCGTAAACCGGCCAGCGGCTGACGGACACGGATTCGGTATGTCCTGTTTTTTGCCAGAGTTCTTCGCCCAGGTGGGGAGCGTAGGCGCTGATCATGATTACCAGCGGTTCCCAAAGGCCGCGGGGAATTTCGGCTAACCTGGCAAGCTCACCTGAATAAATCATCATCTGGCTGATGGCGGTGTTAAAGTTGAGACTTGCCGTGTCATCACTGACTTTTTTTACCGTGCGGTGCAAAAGTTTGGTCAGGGGTTCCGGAGGGGGGGGGGAGGGGGGGGTATCCGTCAGCGGTTTTTCACCAATAACCCAGAGCCGTTCCAGAAAACGTGATACCCCGACCAGGCCCGCGGTATTCCAGGGTTTACTCACTTCCAGCGGCCCCATAAACATTTCATAAATCCGCATGGTATCGGCGCCGTATTCCCTGATAATGTCATCGGGGTTGATTACATTGCCCCGGCTTTTGCTCATTTTTTGGTTGTCTTCGCCGAGAATCATCCCCTGATTTATCAAACGCTGAAACGGCTCAATGGTATTTACCAGGCCGCAGTCATACAGAACCTTGTGCCAAAAACGGCTGTATAACAGGTGCAATACCGCGTGTTCAGCGCCGCCGACATAGAGGTCAACGGGCAGCCAATAGTCGATTTTTTCCTGTGCGGCAAAAGATTTATCGTTGCGGGGATCAAGGTAGCGCAGATAGTACCAGCAGGAACCGGCCCACTGGGGCATGGTATTGGTTTCGCGCTGCGCTTTTCCGCCGCATTTTGGGCAGGCGGTATTTACCCATTCTTCGATGCCCGCCAGCGGGGACTCACCCGTGCCGGTGGGCGCATAGGAATTTACCTGCGGCAGTTTCAGGGGCAAATCGGTTTCAGCTAACGGTACTATGCCGCATTGGGGGCAATGTACCACCGGAATCGGCTCGCCCCAGTAACGCTGGCGGCTGAAAATCCAGTCACGCAGTTTGTAATTAACCGCCCGTTTACCGATGCCTTTTTCTTCAAGCCAGTCCGTTATGCGCTTTTTTGCTTCCGCGGTAGGTAGGCCGTTAAAGGGGCCGGAATTGACGGAATAGCCGTCGGCCGCGGTACATTCGCCGGGTTCACCGGAATAATCTTTATCCGCTTCCCTGTTCTTTGCAACTACCTGTACAATCGGCAAATTAAACGCTTGGGCAAAATCCCAGTCACGCTCATCGTGGGCGGGAACCGCCATAATCGCCCCCGTACCGTAGGAAATCAGCACATAGTCGGCTATCCAGACGGGGATTTTTTGTTCGTTGACCGGATTAACCGCATAAGCGCCCGAGAAGACGCCGGTTTTTTCTTTGGCAAGGTCGGTACGTTCAAGGTCGCTTTTGCGGGCCGCCGATTCAACATATTCGCTCACTGCCTGTTTCTGTTCGGAACTGGTGATTGTTTCAACCAGGGGATGTTCCGGCGCAAGTACCATGTAAGTCGCGCCGAAAAGGGTGTCGGGCCGCGTGGTGTAGACTTCAATGGCTGCGTCATGGCCGTCAATCGTAAAGGTAACGTTGGCTCCCTCACTGCGGCCAATCCAGTTACGCTGCATGAGTTTAACCGGCTCAGGCCAATCCAGGCTGTCAAGGTCGGCCAGCAGCCGTTCGGCATAGGCGGTAATTTTCAGTATCCACTGGCGTATCCGCTTGCGGGTAACTTTTGTGCCGCAGCGGTCGCAGAGGCCGTCCTTTACTTCCTCATTGGCAAGGCCGGTCTTGCAGGAGGGACACCAGTTAATCGGGCTTTCCGCTTCATAGGCAAGGCCCTTTTCAAACAGTTTCAGGAAAATCCACTGCGTCCAGCGATAATAGTTTTCATCGGAGGTCACTACTTCGCGGTCCCAATCGTAGGAAAAACCCAGCGCCTTTATCTGGGAACGGAATTGCTCGATGTTCGCCGCGGTGGTAAGCGCCGGATGCGTACCGGTTTTTATCGCGTAATTTTCAGCGGGAAGGCCGAATGCGTCAAAGCCCATGGGGTGCAGCACATTGTAGCCGTTCATGCGCAGGTAACGGCAGTAAATGTCCGTGGCGGTATAGCCTTCCGGGTGGCCGACATGGAGTCCCTGTGCGGAAGGGTAGGGGAACATATCAAGCACATAACGCCGCCTGTCTTTGGGAAAGGCGGGGTCTTCAACAGCCCTGAATGTCTTACGTTCAGCCCAGTATTTTTGCCATTTGGGTTCAATAGTTTCAAAAGGATATTTCGCCATAATGAGGGAATAATATACTATTTTGCGGAAAATGAAAATGAGGAGGAAGAAAAGAGGGGAACGGGTAAGGTCCCCCTCTGAGCGTTTCTTCTTACTCTACCTTGAACTTTGAAACTTCCCGTATCAAGGTATCAATACCTTGCCGGTTCTTGTTGCTTATCTCATTGACATGATTTACCGCCACGTTCATCTCGTCCGCGCCTTTTGCCATCTCGTTCATGCCGCCGGTGATTTCCTGAGTCGCCTTTTCCAGATTCTGGCTTTCCTTAATTACTTCTTTACTGCCCTCAAGCATCTCCTCGGAGCCGCCTTTTACCTGCTGAGTGATTTC
>JAIRRB010000168.1 GCA_031256195.1 Treponema sp. | reverse complement strand
CGGGTGCGGCAAGCGCGGGGCTTGAAGTTACCACCGACTCATCAGGCGGCATAGTCGGGGACGGCACAGTCAGCATCAGCGGAACCGCAATGGTGGACTTTACCCTGACGGCGATCACCACCGGACTCGGCGGGAGCGGGGACATTAGCTACGAATGGAAACGGAATGACGGAACAGTCATCGGCACAAATCAAAACACCTATACCATAGTTGCCGCCGACATCGGCAATACCATCACCGTAACCGTAACCCGCACCGGGCTTTCCGGCCCCGTTACCAGTACGCCCACCGGAACCGTTATCGAACAGCCCAATTACGGCATTACGCTTGACCCCTCCGTTGACAAAACTTTCGCCGACGCCATAGTCGGCAGCGCCGTGGAGCCTTATACCCTCACCGTGCAGAACACTGGCAAACAGCTCACCGGAGCCTTATCCGTCAGCCTTACCGGAGACTCAGGTAATTTTGAATTGTCGAGCGCGATTATATCCAGCATCGCCGTGGGGGGAAGCGCAACTTTTACCGTTAAACCAAAGAACGCCAGCGGCGATGCGGTAAAAAAATATCAGGCGATTGTCGAAGTGAGCAACGCCAACATTTCCGCCAACATCATTGTCGATTTTACCCCCTTCCATGCGACCGTAAGTTTTGACAGCACCGGCGGAAGCGCTGTTGCTTCCTATACCAACCGGGAATACGGAACCGTCACCAAACCCGCAGACCCAACTAAAGCCTTTACGGTAGTAGAAGGGCTTTACACCGGAAAGCACACCGACCCGAACCCGCCATACGCCTTTGACGGCTGGTTCGCCCCGGGAGCAAGCACTCCGTTTGACTTTACCAACACCAACATTACCGCCGACATTACCTTGACGGCGAAATGGACATCGCCGCTGCCGCCAGCCATTAACGTCGACTCGCAGGCGGGAGCGAATATTGTTGATAAGGCCGTTGCCTACGTTAAAGCCAATGCCGCCGCCGATAAAGAGTATACGCTCTTTATTGCTAATGATTACAATGTCACGCCAGCGAAAAGTCTGAGCGACCCGATGACAAACGTGTTGAACATAGCCAATTTCAAACTAACCATTATCGGTCTAGGAAGTGAGCGGCAAATCAAACTGTCATCCATTGGTGTGCTCTTTGGCTTAGGTCATGCCAGTGTTGAACTGACCATTGGCAATAACATTACGCTGGTGGGACGCAAAGTTGGCGGCAACGGTAACGAAAATAATCAATCTGGAATAGTTATCGTACAAAACGGTACCTTTACCATGCTGGACGGCTCAAAGATAACTGGCAATACTAATTCCTTTACCACCAATGAAGGCGAAGAATTAGGGACAGGCGCCGGAGTAAGTGTACAAAAAGGAACCTTTATTATGGACGGCGGGATAATCTCCGGTAATACTGCAACCTACTACGGCGGGGGTGTAGATGTTGATGAATATCAAGGGGGAAAATTCTACATGGTAAACGGAACGATCTACGGTTCAAACGAAACTGATCCGGAGCTCAAAAATACTGCTCCATCTGGAGCGGCATTTTCCGGCGAAATCAACTACGGAACCTTTAGCGGCGCTGGCGGCGCGTGGGTTTCCAACGGCACTCTGGACGGCAGCGATAACACGGTCAGAGTGGTAAACGGTAACCTGGAATAAGCGCCTCGTTAAGAGGCGTTGACGGACAAATGCGGCACGTTACCGTGCGCAGTGAACGAATCAACAACCCCGCCCTAAAGGGACGGGGTTGTTGTTTATGCCCGCTTATGCCTACACTTTTTTTGCGGCCTTTATCTTGCTCAGTTCCGCGACAGCCTTAACCAAATCCCTGTCTTTGCCGATTTCGCCGACAGAAGCGGGGAGCCGGTAAGTCCAGTTAAAATCGTTATAGGTTCCCGGCACATTGACCCGCTCGGAAGCGGGGTCTTGCGCGTACCATTTTGCGGAAAGGTGCAGTAAATCCTGAATCTGGAAAACACGGAAACGGGAACGGGCGGATACGGTTTTGGCAAGGATGGCCTTTGCCGTTCCCGGATTGTACCCTTTGGGCAGAACAGGGAGGCCGATAAAGCCGGAAAACTGCTCCTGATTGGCTTCGCGTTCCCACCATTCGCGGATAGTGGAACTGTCATGCACCGCGGCGGTGCAAACCGAAAGTTCCGGATAATCTTCAAAAGGAATATACGGCTCTTTATTCAAATCCCAGCGGCGGTGCCAGCGCACTACCCGCAGGCCCAGGATTTTAAGTTTAGTCAGCACTTTGGGAACGCAGAGCGGCACCGCGCCCAGGTCTTCCGCGCAGGGCAGCATGGGCGATGATTCAACCAGTACCGACAGGAGTTTCTTTCCCTGATTTTCCCATATTTTTTCCGATTTTATCCGGCGTTTTTCCAGCAGTTCTTCCATGCTTTTCTTTTCATCGGCGGAAAGGGAAGAAAAAGCGCGGGAGTCATGATAGTTCCAGGTGGGGGAAAACCTTCCCTTTTCATACTCAAGGAACATCCGGTTACGCCAGACGCTGAACAGCAGGGGGCGGACAGACGGATGCAGTTTCAGCGCGTCAATATCCTTTTCGCCTTTTATTTTTTTCTTGAACAGCCAGAGCTCTTCCTCGCCGACACGGTCAAGCGCTTTGGAAAAAACTTTTTTTGCGGCCGCAGCAATATCGGCCTCATCGGAAAGATGGTCCGGGCCAGTGCGAAGCGCCTGCCATAAATCATCGGTCGGAATATGAGGCTGTGAAAGCCAGCGGATACGGCCCTTGTCATAACCGAGTTTTCGCAAGTCGGAGCTGGTAACAGGTGTAAAGGGAATAAAGCGGCCCAGCGCGGCGGAATAATCGCGGCGGGAAGACGACCAGATTCGGAAAAAGCCCAACACATGATCGATGCGGTAGGCCTGATAATATTTGCCCGCAACGGCAAGCCTCTGTTTCCACCATGCGTAATTATCCTTTTCCTGGGCGGCCCAGTTGTACAGGGGGAAGCCCCAGTTTTGCCCATCAGGACTGTACATATCCGGCGGCGCTCCCGCGGAAAGTTCCTGAATAAAAATTTCAGGATGCGCCCACACATCGCAGCTATCATCATTCATCAGAATCGGCAAATCCCCTTCCATCACAATTCCCGCTTCGGCAACGGCTTTTGCCGCCGCACTGAACTGTGTATCCAGCGCTTCCTGCAGCCAAATCCAGAACAGATGCTCTTCCCGGTATTGGGAATCCTGCCACAGCGCGGCAATATCTTCGGCGCTTACGTTCTGGTATTCAGGCCATTCTTTCCAACTGTGCTCGCTGTTAGATTCTTTTAACCTGCGATAAACCGCGTAGTATTTTGCCCAGGGATTCTGCTTGATCCATGCGTCAAGACTGCCCCCTGCCTGTGCCTTTTGCTCGATGGCGGATTTATTTTTGGCGTATATTTCCCGCAGAAGCTCCATTTTTGCCCGCAGAACTTTTAGATAGGGAAACCGCGTTTGGCCCCCAAATTCCCGGTTAATGGCCTCTGACTTGTCTTTAAATGGTTCCGCTTCCGGCAAATCATCAATCCGCAGATACAGGGGATGCAGGGCAAAAGCGGTCAGGCTGAAATAGGGTGAGCTTTCATAGCCGGTATCATTAACCGGCAGCAGTTGGATAAGCCCCACCTTCATTTTTTTACATAAGAGGGCAAATTCGGCAAGATCGGGAAATTCCCCCACCGCAGTCAGCTTGCCGCTCCGCAAAGCCCCAACCGGTACAACCGCACCGAGCAAGCGTGTTTTGGACATATATACCCTCCTGTTTTTCTAGTAGTATAGTACAAGCGCCGGATTCTGACAATGGAATATGGCCAACTTTTTCAGGTATAATACCAGCATGGATTTTATTATTAGTCCCGAAGAACAGCGGCATCTGCTTGCGGTTGCCCGCGAGAGCATCGCTTCTGAACTGGAAGGCCGTAAAGCCCGCTACCCATCTTTAAGCAGCCCGGTATTGCAGCAGCCCTGCGGAGCATTTGTCACCCTGCACGGCGGCGGCGGCAATGCTGTCGGCGGCGGGCGCAGCCTGCGGGGCTGCATTGGCAGAATGACGGCAAACCTGCCCCTGGAAGAAACAGTCCGCATTATGGCCCGCGAAGCGGCCTTTGGCGACCCCCGCTTTCCTCCGCTCAGGCCCGGTGAACTGGAACAGTGCCATATTGAAATATCGGCCCTTTCGCCCATGTCGGTCTGTCCCGACCCCCGGCAGGTTAAAGTCGGCGTTCACGGTCTGTATCTAACAAGGGGCGGACGTTCCGGCGTACTGCTGCCCCAGGTCCCGGTTGAGCAAGGCTGGAATCTGGACGAATATCTGGACTACATCTGCGTCAAGGCGGGCCTTCCCCCCGAATCCTATAATGCGCCCGATGCTACTCTGCAAACTTTTACCGCGGTAGTTTTTGGGGAATGAGAAAGGAAATGAATGCTTGACAATGGAGGCGCAGTGGCGCAGTGGTGGCAGCCATCGGTTTTTGCTAGTGGTGTTAGGCGAAACTGGTACGCTATGGGTGGTGGCGTGAATGAAAGGTAAACTATTATCCAATACCGGTAATAATCTCAATAAACTGTTCGGGTGTTACTGCGGGGATGTTGCCGGAAATAAAATCTTTGGTATTGCGTGTAATGATGTAATCGACAGAAAGACCTTCCCCTACGACAAACTGGACAGAATCCTCAAAGTCGCCCCACTCCAGTTCAAGCGCTTTATAGATGTCATTGCCGGTTACATCGGTCGGCTGAAAAACCCGTAGCATTTTCTTTATGGTTTCACGCGCAGTTGTTTTTCCAAGGCTTTTTCCTGCAATGTAGTAGATGTCGGTTATAGCCGATGCGGATATGTATCCGGTAATGTGCCCTATTTCTGCAAGTTTAAAAATTGCTTCGGAACCGTCATAAAAACCCGGCTGGTTGAGCAATTTATTCAATGCAACATTGGTGTCAATCAGAACCTTCATTGTAAATATTTAGCCAGCCTTTCCTCGCGGATTTGTTCAGCGGTAATGTCGCCAAGATGCGCCAATATTCCCGTCAGTGAATCTGATATGGGCGTTTGGGCGTCCGCCAGCATTTCATCCAGTTCCTTTTTGGTAAGGCGAAGTTTTGGCGGCTTATCGTCATTCTTTACAAAAGGGAATACTTTCACTTCCACCCGCGCGGTTGTCCCTGCAAGTAATTCGCGAGGAAGCTCAATGGCTAAACGATGGTCATTCGGAACACTTATGGTTTGTTCGATGGTCATGCATCCCTCCAGTTTACAATATAAGGGAAATATAGCATGAAAATAAACAGAAAACAAGCGACGAATTTGTCGTCTGTAAATGAAAAAACAGCCTGTAAGCCGTCCGTTGGACGGTAGGCTTGTTATATTG
>JAIRRB010000157.1 GCA_031256195.1 Treponema sp. | reverse complement strand
GACGGCGTAAAAATGTGCAGGCTGTTGAGGATGCCCTGAAACAGGGCGGCAAGGGAGATAAAGCCCAAAAAGGGAAACATGATTCTGGTGAGCAGTACCGTTTCGTCAAATTCTTCCATGCCGAAAAAACGGATGATAAACGGAGCGGCGAGTATTCCCGCCATGACCGCCAGCGTCACCCAAAAAGTAAGAAAGGTAAAAATGCAGGAAAGAAATTCACGGTTTTTGGCACGGTCATTTTCCAGCAGGTATTCTTTGAAGGTGGGAATAAAGGCGACGGCGATGGAACCTTCGGCAAAGAGGCGTCGGAACAGATTGGGCAGCATAAAGGCTACGGAAAAAGCATCCGAGAGGGCGCTGGTTCCCAGCAGGCTTGCCTTGACCATTTCACGCAGCAGGCCGAGGATGCGGGAAAACAGGGTGAGGAGCGACAACGCCGAACCGTGGCGAATCAGCGAAGCCGCCGGTTCTTCATGCTTTTCTTCCATAACAACCATACATTACGGTATTATGCACATTATGTCCATGAATTGCAGAATTTAAGAAAAAAAGAATTTTTAACCACGGAGGTCACGGAGAAAAAGATAATTTTCATACCAAAACTCCGTGTACTTCGTGGTAAAAATTCTTCTATTCTAGAATAATTAATTTTTAAAAAAGCAGTTGAAAACCATTGTTTTTTATGGTAAACCTGCATTCGAGATGGATGTAATAGGACAGCAATTTTGGGACCTCTGGGGAGTTCATTCCGCCTCTATATTGCTGCTGGTTAAAAATCTGGCGGCAGCGGCGGTTATACTTGTCATTGGCATAAACCTTTCCAAAGGGGTGCGAAAATTGCTAAAAAAAGCCGATTCAAAACGGCTGCAGGGTGATGGGACCGCAATTCCCCTGTTACAGACGGTTGTCCACCACGGGATCATCATTATCTGCGTCATAATGATTCTCAACATTTTTGGGGTAAGTACCGCAAGCCTTATCGCCGTGCTGGGAGCGGCAGGTGTTGCCGTCGGGCTTGCGCTGAAAGATACTCTGGGGAATATTGCATCAGGGATAGTTCTCCTTTTTCTGAGCAGTTTCCGCAAGGGAGAGTACATTGAATTCGATTCTTATAACGGGACGGTAAAAGAAATAAATTTGTTTACCACGATTCTTGAAACTCCCGATGGGATTTACATATCCGCCCCCAATTCCAGCATCTGGGGCAGCCCTCTTAAGAACTACTCCCGAAACGGGAGACGCCGTATGGAACTTTCCATCGGTATTGCCTATTCGGATTCTGTTGACGCTGCCTTTCAGGTAATGCAGAATATCATCGCGGCGGAAGCGCGGTTTTTGAAAGACCCTGCCCCCCAGGTAATTCTCCAGGCGATAGAGGCCAGTTCGGTAAAAATCACCATCCGCGCGTGGGCCGCAAATCAGGATTACTGGGACATCTACTGGGAAACAACCAAAATCATCAAGACAAAAATTGAGGCCGCCGGTTTGCATGTTCCGCTGCCCCAGAGCGACGTCCGTCTGGTGCAGGGCTGAAACATATTTTTATATGAGCTTAAATTCCCGTGCCGCCTGCTCAAGGGCTTTATTCCAGCGGGACTGTGTCAGGTATTGGCGGCGGGTTTCCATATCGTCTATGCGGCCGGCGCGGCTCTGCAGCCGTTTGAAAGCTACGCTTACCGCCGTGCTTATGTTAACCAGACTCGAACCGGTCTGTTTAAGAACACGATACCAGGCATAATGGCAAAAAATATCATAGGGGTCGATTTCCTTAAACTGTCCGTTGCGCAGTATACGCTGTACGGTATTCATGGCTTCTTCGGGTTTGGCAGGGGAAAGGTAGCTTTGGGCAATGGAATGATAAATACTGAGTATGCGGTCCCGCACATCTTCCCATGAAAAGCACAATAATTCGCACTGGGCAAAACCGCTGCGCCAGTCCGGCTGTTCGATATACAAAAAATTATCCCCCGGAGAGAGGAGGGGAGCGGCGGAAAGTTCCACAACTTTGGAATAATCTCCGGCAAAGCACAGGGATTCAATTTCAAATAACTGCGCGTCAGGACTGCCGCCCTGTGGTTTGCAGTTCTGAGGCGGACGGCAGTATGTCTTTGCACGGCAGGCCCATACCTCAAGCAAGGCGTTTTTTTCCGGAAAACGGGCGCCTTCGGGATTTTTGCGAATGTTCTCAAAAATATCTATAGCCTGCTGGTAGGAGCCAATCTCAAAAGCAAGCCTTCCCAAAAGGAAATGGGAACGGTCAGCCCATTCGGGATTTCCCGCTTTCAGAAAATGTCTGCGGGCTTTTTCCGCCAGGGTTTTTGACCGGGATAAATTACCGTAGAGCAGTTGCACCGAAGCGGCGTAGTAGGCCGCCATTCCTATATCCTGTAAGTTGCCGGATTTTGCGGCGTTTTCCAGGGCAAATCCCAGATAGTCGATGGTTTCACCGGCCCGCCCCCGCAAAAGACTTGCCAGCGCAAAGAGACGATAGGTCTGGGCGAGGGAACCGAGTCCGCTGCCGGAAGCGTTGCCGTTTTTCTGGCAGAGCAGGGATGCTTCCTTTACCGCTTCCACGGCGGAATTATTGTTACGCAGACCCATAAAGTACAGCGACCGGTTAAGCAGCATCTGGGTTTTAAGCAGCGGGAAAGCGGAACAATCGGGAGGAGGATCGGCAAAAGCGGCATGAATATCATTCAGGTTACCGGAATGGAGTACGAGCAGAGTTTCCAGTATAGAGCGCAGCAGGGGAGTGCGGTTGGGGCCGGTTATGGCCGCCGGTATCCCGTTCTGACGAATAATCCCGATAGTCGCCTCGTCCGCTCCGGTTAATTCACCATGAATAGATTGCAGAATCAGGCTGTCGTCTATTTCTTCCGCGCCGTTAAGCTCGTGTAATATTTCCAGCAGATGAAAACATGGTTCGATTTTTTTTTGCGCCACCCATGCAAGCAGACGGCTGCGAACCAGCGCCCGGACGTGATCTTTCCGTTCTCCCAGCGCGGTTTCCGCCTGATATTGAAAATGTCTGCTCCAGGGCCGCGGGTCCAGCGGGGTGTCAATCACCCGGTGGGCATAGAGCATTGAAAGAGCGCGGGAAATCATCAAAGAACTTTTTCCCGCTTCTTCGAGTAACTGCGGAAGCAGGCTGGGCGGAAAATACCGCCCCAGCAGCAGGCAGGCGTAACCGATTTCCCACAGATCAAGGGGAAGCTCAGGCGATTCCCGGTGCTCTTCTTCCCCGGCGCTGATTCTTGTTAGCTGGGGGAACAACGGTTTCCATTTTGCGGTATCTTCATCGTTAATTTCTCCGGTACAGGTTCCCAGCAGCAAAAAATTATGCCAGCCGCGCAGGGATTCTATAACGATGTCCGCTGTTACCTGTTCCGCATTCTGAAGATTTTCAAGAATAATAACGGGTACTCTTCCTTCAGCATGGGCGACTCTGCGGTACAGGGTCAGCAGCAATTTATAAAAACGGCGGGCTATGCGGATGGTAAATGGCGATGGTTTGTCTCTCAGCCGCTGCCGGAAAAGGAATTCCCGTGCGGCGCCGATTTCTTCTTCTGTCGATATGGGATGCATCCATTCCGCCCATGAATCAATCAAGGCGTTGAGCCCCCCGCCGCCAAAACGGACAAACAGGGGAGGGAAGTCTTCGTTATCGCCGGAATTGGCAAAACCGGCAACCCTCAGGTAAAGTTTGTCGCGTTTTCCTTCAAAAGTCCGGCTGGCGACCAGAACGGCGGGCCGTTGTCCCAAATCGGATAATTCAATATTTGTTCTTTTCAGGGAGAAATCAGCTCTGGCTGTAGGGACAAAAATCTTTATGGTATTGAGACGGGCAAGAGGCCTTATGCCGTATTTGTTCACGGTTTCCGTCCATCTTCCCTCTTCTTCAACAATAAGGTAGGGGCGCATCGCCTCGACTGCGTTTTTATCGAGAAAAACCCCTCCTCTTTCACCTGCCAAAAAACGGCACAGGGGATTGGGTGTTTCGGGCAGGATTCCCAACAGCAGCGAGTATCCGTGCAGATCAAGGGCGGCTTCTTCCAGTGTATGCGTCAATGTTTCGATAAGCAGGAGCATATCGAGCCAGAATCCCAGAGAATTTTCGTCAAAGGCGGCCCATATCAGGCTGCGGTCTTTGGTGATTTTCCCTCCTGCCTCTTCAATGACGCGGGCGGCCATATCCTCCAAACGGGGGATAAGTTCAGGCCGTGTGCGTTGCAGTTGGCGCTTAAACCGGAGGAAGAAGGCCATTTGTACCATAATCGTATTATCGGCAGATTCTGCCGGATTATGTTGTTATAAAACTCACTAACTAATATATTCTGACAGCCGTCTATAGGTTTGACTTACCGTATGCCGGACGCTTGCATGGGCATCATCACCGGCATTGTCGCCCATTTCGTCAATCAGCGTTTCAAGGCTTGCCAGACTTTCGTTCAGGCTGGTGTGAAATCCCCGCGAAGACCTCAGCCAGTAATTGCCCCCGCCGTCGGTAAACAGGCCGAGGAAACCCAGTTCCTTTGCGCCTTTTTTCCATAAAACAGGTTTTACCAGAATGTCCATGTATTCCAGCAGCGCGGCAAGGCCGTCACCGGAATTGAAATTCCGTTTGCGGGGCCATTCGCGCTTCAATGCGTTTTCCGCGTCAAGGGTGGAAGCCAGCGAAAGTATCAGTTCCAGTTTTTCTCCGGCAAGCAGGGTATACAGGCCGTTGACGGTAACGCAGCCTTTTATTCCCTTGTAGACCGTTTCCGCCGGGATGGAATCGCGTATCAGCGTTAGTTTTTCCCAGGGCAGTATCGCTGTTTTTTTGCCCTTGATGGTCTTAATCTCAAAAACTTCCCCGGCAATTTTAATATTATTGGTAAAGTCCCGCGCTCTTTTAAGTTTTCTTTCTTCTTCTATTATCCTTCCATCTTGACGCCGTGTTTTCCGGGAGACGCCTTCATGCCCCAGTCCCCAGTCTTCAATCCCCAGCCCCAGTTTTTCAAGAATTTCCCGTGACAGCGGCGAAACCGACATGGCGTACATCCTGCTGGTACGGACAATTTCGCCCGCTACAATAAACTGCGGGTCTGAATGAAACATCACCGAACCGGGATGAATGATGATTTTGTCCGCGGTCAGGCTGCGGTAACTGACGTTTCTGCCGGAAGCGAAACGCCCCGGAACATTTTGGCGGCCACCCTCACGGACGCAGACAAACTGTATCATCCCCCGGCCAATGCAGCAGAGGTAATCGCTGACCGCGCCGCCTTCAAGTACCGGAATTTTCAGATTGGCAAGTATTTCCTCAAGCTGGGCGGTTACATTGGCGATTTCCGCCATTGCCCGGTCATCCAGGTAGCTCTGCTCACAGAATTTGATTTTGTTGGCCGAAGCGGAATAGGTATTGAACAATTTAAGGTAGGAAACAAAATCCCCATTATCGTCACGGAAACGGTGATGGGCCTTGCGGGCATCGGTTTCCTCACCCGGCGGCAGGATGTAGGGGCTTTGAGTTGAAAGAAACGCCGCGGCGATAACGGTTTCATGTATCACCTGGGGGTAATGTACAATCGCTTCGACAATAATCCGTGACTGCCGGGGGGCAAGAGGGAATTCGGTCATCAGCCTGCCGATATTGGACAGACTGCGGTCCGGCTCAAGCGCGCCCAGAAGATTTAAGGTTTCAATTCCGGCGATAAGGGCCTCTTTTTCCGGTACGGAAATAAAATCAAAGTCTTCAAAATCAGTGATTCCCAGGTCTGCCATACGCAAAATAACTTCGGAAAGGTCGGTGCGGAAGATTTCCTCAGTGGTAAAAAGGGGACGGTTTTCAAAATCACGGCGGGTATAAAGCCGGTAACAAACGCCTTCACGGGTTCTGCCGGCCCGTCCCTTGCGCTGGTTTGCCGATGCTTTGGAAATGGGCGCTTCCACCAGACTGGAAGTAAAACTGCGGGGGTTGTACCAGTTGAGTTTTGACAATCCCGAATCAATCACCGCAGTAATGCCGTCAATGGTCACCGATGTCTCGGCAATGTTGGTAGCCAGCACCACTTTTGTCTTACCGGGGGGAGCTGCCTCAAACACCCGTTCCTGTTCCTCTTTACCCAGTCTTCCGTACAGCGGTATAAGGTGCACAAATTTTCCCGCAGAACTTAAGGCAAGGCGATTCATGCTTTCCTTAATCATTTTCTCGCCGGACAGAAATACCAGAATGTCTCCCTCGCGTTTTTCGTCAATGAAACGGGTTGTTATGGCTTCAATTTTTGCCAAAAGCGCGTCCGGTTGCAGCATAGATGTCCCTTCAGCCTGAAATTTGCGTCCCTGCCGCGGATTTCTGCCGTCTTCGTGATGACGGCGGGATTCAGACGGCTCTTCGGTTTGCTCCGTGTTCGCCGCCGGCGGGTCATAAATCAAAGTTACCGGGAATCGCTGGGCATCTATCTTGACGATGGGACATTCACCGAAGTATGCGGAGAAAACTTCAGCGTTAATGGTTGCCGAAGAGATAATAACTTTGAAGTCGCGGCGGTTTTCCAGCACTCGTTTGAGTAAACCGAGGATAAAATCAATGGTTAGGCTTCGTTCATGGGCCTCATCCACGACAATCAGGCTGTATTTGGAGAGCCAGGGGTCGAGTTTCATCTCCTGAAGCAGCATTCCGTCGGTCATTATTTTAATTTTGGTTTGATGATTGGTACGATCTTCAAAGCGCATCTTGTAGCCGACAAGCCCCGGTATGGCCGTTTCCAACTGCCGGGCGATGAATTCGCTGACCGATACCGCGGCGATTCGGCGCGGCTGGGTTATGCCAATGATTCCCTGCTGCGAATAGCCCGCTTCATGCAGTATTACCGGAAGCTGTGTGGTCTTGCCGGAACCGGTCGGACTCTCCACAACCGCCACTTGACTGTCCTCAAGCGCCGATAAAATTTTTTGATGATTTTTGTAGACAGGAAGTTCAAGATAGTTCATAATATAACCATATAGGGACTTCACATTTTTGTCGATTGTGATATGATAAAAAAAGAAAGTTGTTGCAAAACATGGTTTTGCAAAGTATAATGGAGGTAATATGGCGAAACAAAAGAACGTCTACTTCTTCGGTGAGGGTAAAGCCGAAGGCGACGCTAAAATGAAAGAGGTGCTTGGCGGCAAGGGCGCCAATCTTGCGGAGATGACCAATCTGGGGATACCGGTTCCACCGGGGTTTACGATTTCTACCGGTGTCTGCGCGGCTTATTACGGAAACAAGAATAAGTATCCCGCCGGTATCAAAGAAGAGGTTGAGGCTGGTCTCAAAAGACTTGAGCAGGCAATGAAGAAAAAGCTGGGCGATCCCGCCGATCCCCTGCTGGTTTCGGTTCGTTCCGGCGCGGCGGTATCCATGCCCGGCATGATGGACACGATTCTTAACCTCGGCATGAACGATCAGGCGGTACAGGGTCTGGCGAAAAGAACGGGCAATCCCCGTTTTTCATGGGACGCCTACCGGCGCTTCATTCAAATGTACGGTGATGTGGTGATGGGCGTTGACCATGATAAGTTTGAGGAAGCCCTCAGCGCAATTAAAAGAGAAAAGCATATAGAGCTTGATACGGAACTGAACGCCGGCGACCTTGAAAAACTGGTAACGGAATATAAAAAAATCGTGCGGCAGAATACCGGTAAGGATTTCCCCCAGGTTCCGCGGGAACAGTTGTGGGGAGCGATTAGCGCCGTTTTCGGCTCATGGATGAATGATCGGGCCATTAAGTACCGGCAGCTTAACAACATACGTGGACTTATGGGAACAGCAGTGAATGTGCAGTCGATGGTGTTTGGCAATTTCGGTGAGGATTCCGGCACAGGCGTATGCTTCAGCCGCGATCCGAGTACCGGAATGAACGAATTCTACGGCGAATATCTGATGAACGCTCAGGGCGAAGATGTGGTAGCCGGTATCAGGACGCCTGAAAAAATCGCAACTCTGGCCAAGCACAATCCGGTTATTTATAAGCAGCTTGTCGGTATCAAGAATAAACTTGAAAAGCACTTTAAGGATATGCAGGACCTTGAGTTTACCGTACAGCAGGGTAAACTGTTCCTGCTCCAGACCCGCAACGGCAAACGCGCGGGAACCGCGGCGGTAAAATGCGCGGTTGATATGGTTGCCGAAGGTTTAATCGATAAAAAGACCGCCATATTGAGGGTAACGCCCGCTCATCTTGACCAGCTCCTCCATCCGATGATTGATCCGGCTGCGGCAAAGCAGGCAGTATCAATCACCAAAGGTTTGAACGCATCACCGGGCGCCGCTTCGGGCAGAATTGTTTTCTCCGCGAAAGATGCGGAAACCTGGTATGCGAATGGTGAAAAAGTCTTATTGGTCAGAAAAGAAACCAGCCCCGAAGATATCGGCGGTATGGTGGCTTCTCAGGGCATATTGACTTCTACCGGCGGCATGACCAGCCACGCCGCAGTCGTGGCCCGCGGCATGGGAACCCCCTGTGTCGCCGGCGCAAAGGGCGTTTCGGTGCAGGGCGGAGTGGTGGTTATCGGCGGAAAAACGTTCAGGGAAGGCGATTGGATTACCATTGACGGTTCTACCGGCGATGTATACGAAGGCCGTCTTTCCCTTGTTACGCCGGATATATCAAAAGATATGAACACCTTCCTTAAATGGTGTGATGAAGTAAGGGCGCAGGCGACGAGGGGCAAGATCAAGGGCTTTGAAGTCTGGACCAATGCCGATCAGCCGGAGGATGCCAAGCGGGCATTTGAATTCGGGGCGCAGGGCGTTGGTCTGTGCCGCACCGAACATATGTTCTTTGAGAAAGAAAAACTGGTGCATTTCCGCGCCATGATAGTCGCCGACACCGAGGAAGAACGCAAAAGGCGGCTTAAAGAGATTCTCCCCCTGCAGCAGAAAGATTTCTTTGGTATATTCAAGGCCATGGAAGGCCGTCCGGTGGTCATCCGGCTGCTCGATCCGCCTCTCCATGAATTTGTTCCCCATACCAGGCCGGAAGTGGAAGAACTTGCTTCCTATCTCGGTATCGGCGTTGATTCCCTGCAGCCCAAGATAGACCGTTTGGTTGAATCCAATCCCATGTTGGGGCATCGCGGCTGCCGCCTTGCCGTTACCTATCCTGAAATTTACGATATGCAGGTTGAGGCTATTGCCCGTGCGGCGGTGGAATGTATCAAGGGAAATATCCCGGTGCATCCTGAGATAATGATCCCCATTGTTGTTACCGCCCGTGAGCTTAAAATGCTTCGTCCCAATGCGGAAAAGGTTCTGGAAAGAGTATTCAATGATGCGAAAGTGAAGATTCCGGTGAAGATTGGTACGATGATCGAAGTGCCCCGCGCGGCAATCCGTTCCGCGCATATTGCGCAATATGCGGACTTCTTCAGTTTTGGAACCAACGATCTTACCCAAATGACATTCGCATTTAGTCGTGATGATGTTGCTTCATTTCTGCCGATATATTTAGAGAAGAGTGTACTTGATGTGGATCCGTTTAAGACCATTGATGAGGACGGCGTTGGCGGCTTGATGCGGGTTGGCATCACTATGGGGCGCGTCGTAAAGCCGGACCTTAAAATTGGTATTTGCGGAGAACACGGCGGAGACCCCACTACTATTGACTTTTGTTATCGAGCGGGGTTAAGCTATGTTTCATGTTCACCATTCCGGGTGCCGCTGGCACGTCTTGCCGGCGCACAAGCGGTTATAAATAATTCCGGAAAGAACGTAAAGGGAGGGGAAACAGCGAAGACTGGAAAACCCACCTCTGCCAAGGTGAAAGGCAGTAAAAAACCTGTAAGGGAGGACAAGAAGATGGCAGAAGGAACTGTCAGGAAGACCGCGGCGAAAAAACCTGCGGCGAAGAAACCCGCGGCGAAGAAGACTGCGGCGAAGAAACCTGCGGCTAAAAAGACCGTAGCGAAGAAACCCGCAGCAAAGAAGACTGCGGCGAAGAAACCTGCGGCCAAAAAGACCGTGGCGAAGAAACCCGCAGCCAAAAAGACTGCGGCAAAGAAACCTGCGGCCAAAAAGACTGCGCTGTAAGGTTTCCGGTTTATTTAAAATCTTTCTTGCTCTATGCAAAAGCCCGGCGTTAAAGCCGGGCTTTTATTCATGGTGAGGGTTTATGAAGCGGTTTTTTCAATTTTGTTTTTTACTTGTGGTGGTGTTTCTGTGCCTATGTCCTGATCAGGCCGGGGCGGAGGATTTTTTTTACAAGCATCATAAAGGCGACCGGTACCGCATCCTCTCAACCGTATCTGAAGAAGTGTATATAGATGATCTGTTGAGCCATAGGGCTGAAATTCTTAACCGGATTACCGGTGAAGTAATAGATGAATCGGAAGGGAAGGGGAAGCATAAAGCGATTTTTCAAACTTCGGAACGGGCGGGAACCGTAACGAACAGGAGCTATCAGTGGTCCAGGGAGTACGAATCCGAATTTGAACGGGATCGCCTGGGCCGCCTCGACATAGATAAAAAGTATTTTATGCCCGTGGTGCGCGATGTGCCGGTTTTCCCCGGCAGGGATATACGGCAGGGTGAGGCATGGAGCTATGAAGGGCATGAGGTACATGATTTTCGCGATAATTTTGGCATAAAGGAACCGTATCGCATTCCCTTTACCGCCAACTATGTTTATCTGGGGGAGCGTGCCTGGAAGGGCAAAAACTATCCTGCTTTTTCGGTAAATTACCGGGTACTGTCGGAGCCGCAGGCGGTTCCCGGCAGAATTTGGCCGAAGCGGATACAGGGTGAATCGGACCAGGTGGTGTACTGGGACAGCGCTCAGGGACAGGCGGTTGCCTATAACGAAAAGTTTCGCTATGTTTTTGAATTTTCCAATGGCAGAAAAATAGAGTATCTGGGCAAGGCGGAGGCGGAAGTCGTTGAATCGGTCCGTATGGACAAGGAAAAAATAGCGGAAGAGATAGCGAAAGATATTGACCGCCTGAATATTCCCGATGTAAGCGTGCGGGTGGTGGACGAAGGGATAACGATAAGCCTTGACGACATCAAATTTCAGGCTGATACGGCGGTTATGCTCCCCGGTGAGCGGGAAAAACTTGACAAGATTACCGAAATACTCCAACGTTACCAGGAACGGGATATTCTGGTAGGCGGCCATACTGCCCTTGCCGGGACTGCCGAGGGACGAAAGAAACTTTCAACAGAACGGGCCACCGTGGTTGCGGACCACCTTATTGCCCGCAAGGCCCGTTCACCGGATCGTGTTGTCGTGCGGGGCTATGGTTCCGACAAACCGCTTGCGGATAATCGTACCGAAGAGGGCAAACGCAAAAACCGCCGCGTCGAAATAACAATTCTTGAAAATTAATTAAAAAACCGCTATTCTGGTTCTGTCATGGATAAACTCATCATCAAGGGCGCACGGGAGCATAATCTAAAAAATATCGATCTGGAGCTGCCCAGAGACAAACTTATTGTCATTTCAGGGCTTTCAGGTTCAGGAAAAAGCTCTCTGGCTTTTGATACGATTTTTGCCGAAGGACAGCGCCGTTATGTGGAAAGCCTGTCCGCCTATGCGCGGCAGTTTTTGGGCCGCATGGACAAGCCCGACCTGGATTATATTGAGGGGCTTTC
>JAIRRB010000131.1 GCA_031256195.1 Treponema sp. | reverse complement strand
AAGTATGGTCAAAGCAGGGGAAGTTTTTTCCGGTTCCTCGCCCTGCTGCCGGACCGCATTTTGGGGAGGAAGGGATAAATGGCAGTTTTATCAATACAGTCTCATGTGGTATATGGTTACGCGGGAAACACTGCGGCGGTTTTTCCCCTGCAGCGGCTGGGCCGCGAAGTGTGGGCGATTAATACCGTTGAATTTTCCAATCATACGGGATACGGCGCGTGGAAGGGAAAGGTTCTGGGCGGGGAACTTGCCGAAGAACTGGTAAGCGGTCTTGAGGACCGGGGCGTACTTTCCCGCTGCGAAGCGGTGCTTTCCGGTTATCTGGGAGATGCCGCCGTGGGGCGGGCAATTACCGGCGCGGTACACAAAGTGCGTTCCGCCGCGCCCCAGGCCCTGTACTGCTGCGATCCGGTGATGGGCGATGTGGGCAGAGGTTTTTACGTTAAACCGGATATTCCCGCCATATTTAAAAATGAGTTGATTCCTCTGGCGGACATTATCACCCCCAATCAATTTGAACTTGAAGCCCTGACCGGCCTTGAAACCGCCACTATCGACAATGCCCGCCGCGCCGTGGACATGATTCATGAAAAAGGGCCGGGCATCGTGCTGGTTACCAGTTTCCGTAGTGGCACAGGCAACGGCGGGCAAATAGAGATGCTGGCATCGGGCAAAAACGGAATGTATTTGATAAGCACACCGGAATTGCCCATAGCCGTTGGCATGGCGGGTTCCGGCGACATAACCGCTTCGGTATTTTTATCGCGTTACCTTGAAACAGGCGACATCAAAAAAACGCTGGAACTCTGCACCGCGTCAATTTTCGGTATTATAGAGGCAAGCTGGCAGGCCCACAGTGGCGCCGCCGCCCAACCCGGACCGATGGAATTACGCATAATTCAGATGCAAAAAGAACTTGATTTCCCATCGCATTTTTTTGAAGCGCGAAAGCTGTAAAAAATATGGGGCTGAAGGCAAACCGTGACTGGGCCAGGGAAAGCCCTTATGGACGTTTTTTTGATTTTATCGCCCCGGAAGCCGACCGCTTCACCATACTTTCGGAACATATCGAAAAACTGGGCCTTAATTCCGTGGTTATCCCCATTGAAGGGAATCGCCATTTCTTTATCTTTCCCAGGGGAAAAAATATAAAACCCTCTACCGGCGGTTCATTTCCCTTCCGCAGGCAGAGTCCGGTTATACTGACCGCCCATTATGACCGTGTGCCGGACAGTCCCGGCGCAAATGACAACAGCGCCGCGGTTTTTCAACTGCTTAAAACCGCGCTGCGGCTGAGCGAACAAAATGTTGACTATTGGATTATTATTTTTACCGATAAGGAAGAGCTGCAAAGCGGCGAGGGGATTCAAAAACAGGGATCGTTCAGTTTGGCAAAAAAGCTCCGCGGCCTGGGGCTGGGCAATGCCCGGATTTTCAATTTTGACGCCTGCGGGACCGGCGATACTTTTGTGTTTTCCAGTACCGTTGACTATTTACTGAAAAAAAACAAACGGTCAGGATTTAATCGCGCGAGCCAGACGATTAACAATTTGCGGGAAAAGGCCCTTAATACCGCCCATTTCCTTCATTTCAATAAAATATTGCTGGCCCCCACTCCTTTTTCCGATGACGCCGGTTTTTTGCAGGGGGGAATTCCCGTCCAGACCATCACCATGCTTCCCGCCTCTGAAGCGGCCCCTTTTGATCTGCTGCTTCAGAATAAGCCTGATTTCGCCGGTTTACTCATTTCCGGCCCAATAAAAAATTCCGCCGCCGGTGAGCTTATTCCCGAAACATGGCGCTGCCTTAACAGTCCGGCGGATACTCACTTGCGGCTAACGCCTGAATATTTTGAACGGGTAGTCCGTTTCGCGGCGGAACTGTGCCAGGGCCAAAACGGTCACTCACATCCGTTTGACAAATAAAATTACATCAGATATTCTAAAGATAGTTGGGCAATTACAATGGTTACGTCTGCGGAGGGATACCGATGGATAAGGTAAAAGGCGGCTATGTTGAAGGCGCAGCCTCAATTATCATCAATTTAATCCTGTTTGCGCTTAAATTTTGGGCAGGTGTTGTTACCGGTTCGCTGGCTCTGACAGCCGATGCGTGGCATACCCTTTCGGATTCCATCAGCTCGGTTGTTTTGGTGGTTACGGCGAAGTTGATGTCAAAAAAAGCCGACAAGGAACATCCCTTTGGACATGGGCGCTGGGAACAGGTTGCCGCGCTTTTTATCTCCTTCATCCTCGGCATTATAGGCTACGATTTCCTTAAACAATCAATCGTTCAATTCAGGAACAGGGAAGCGGTTTTTTTTGGAACTATTGCCATTGTGGTTACGGCTGTTTCAATAGTGGTAAAAGAAGCGCTGGCCCAATACGCGTTTTATATCGCAAGAAAAACAGGCAACACCAGCGTAAAAGCCGATGGATGGCATCACCGCTCGGACGCATTGTCATCCGTCGTTGTACTTATTGGTATGTTTCTGGCAAAATACTTCTGGTGGATTGACAGCGCCATGGCCGCGATTATTGCCCTGTTCCTGTTTTACGCGACCTTTAAGATTATAAAAGAAACGGTAACCAAAATGTTAGGGGAAGAACCCGGCGAAGATTTAATTGAAAAAATCACCGCCGATGTCAAAGCCGCGTACCACGACAATTTACAGATTCACCATTTTCATCTCCACGATTATGTTACTGAACGGGAATTAACCCTGCATATAAGGCTCGACAAGGACATGACCATAGAAAAAGGCCATCAAATAGCAAGCGAAATTGAGGAAACTATCGAGAAAAATTTCGGGATAATCGCAACCATCCACATTGAGCCGCTGAAAACGGCAGCGCCGACATAAGCGGACTCTCAAGCGCTTGCCGGTGTGACCCGCTATATCTCCAGCATTTTACTGTATGCGTCCAGTGCGGAATCGCCTGAATTGCCGGCCAATACCTTTTTGGTGAGTATCTTGCCCAACTGTACGCCTTCCTGATCAAAACTGTTGATGTTCCACACAAAGCCCTGAAACATTACTTTGTTCTCAAAATGGGCAAGAAGGCTGCCCATAACAGCGGGCGTTAGCCGCTTTCCGTAAATGAGGCTGGAAGGCCGTCCGCCGGGGAAATCCCTGTTCAGATTGGAATCACTCTGCCCTTTGGCAAAGGCGGCTATCTGCGCGGCAAGGTTCGCCTTGAGTTTGGTCTGGCTGGCGGAACCGTCCACCGTTACATCATCACCCTTTTGGCTTTCGGCAAAG
>JAIRRB010000059.1 GCA_031256195.1 Treponema sp. | reverse complement strand
GCGTAAAACAAGCGGTGATGAGGGGTGTCATGGCAAAAATGCCGTGCTCCGTCACGGTGTTTTTGCCATGACAGGCCCCCGAATGCTTATTTCCGCATATACCTCGTTTCATGCGTTTGTCGTATTCTTGACTTGCCCCTTGACATTTTTTTCAATTTTGTCTATATTGAGTGTGAAATATTTCACAACCAGGGAAGGATATGGTGACTATTTCAGAACCGGCAAAAGAACGATTGTTGCAGCTTATGCGCCTGCTGGAAAATCACGTTTTGGCGGGGAGTACCGGGCCGGACCGTAAGTCCGCGGTAACTTCCGCCCAGGTGGAGCATTTGACCGGCTGGCCGCGGGATACAATCCGCAAGGATATTTCCTGCCTGGGCATGGCTGCGGGAGGGACTGAGGGCGGTTCAATAGGCGGCAACGCGGGATATGAGCCGGAACTGCTGATTCCGCTGATAAAAAGGGCTTTGGGGCTGGACCGCCGCAGAAAATTTTGCGTGGTAGGGCTGGGGCGGCTGGGTTCAGCCTACCTCAACTTTGCACCGCCTGAATTGGCTGAATTTGAGCTTGCCGCCGGTTTCGATACCAATGTGAACCGCGTGGAGATTCTCAAATCCCCCGTGCCATTGTATCCGGCCTATAAACTGGTTGAGGTAATCAGCCGTTTTGGGATTGAAATTGCCCTGCTCTGCGTTCCGGCTGAGGCGGCGCAGGCCGCCGCGGAAAAATGCGCCGCCGCGGGAATCAGGGGCATTCTGAATTTTGCACCGGCGGTGCTGAGTGTGCCGCCGGGAGTTACCGTGCGCAATGTGTATGTTGTTGATGAATTGCGAAGTTTATCAATCAACATACCTCGCATACAATGAAGTGAGGAGGAGTGACTATGAAACGTGTATACAATTTTTCTCCCGGACCATCGGCGTTGCCGCTGCCGGTTCTGGAAAAAGCCGCAGCGGAAATGTGCGATGCCAACGGCGCCGGTCAGTCGGTAATGGAGATGAGCCATCGCTCCAAAGACTTTAAGCCCATCATCGAAAAAACAGAATCCCTTTTACGGGAATTGATGGGAATTCCGGCAAATTATAAGGTACTGTTTTTACAGGGCGGGGCATCATTGCAGTTTTCCATGGTTCCCCTCAATCTGGCGGCGGGGGAATCCGGCCCCGGCGAAAAAAAGGCGGTCTTTATCGAAACCGGCATCTGGGCGGAAAAGGCGGCAAAAGAAGCGGCAAAATTCGCCCATGTGGATGTGCGGGCAAGCAGTAAAGACAAGGCCTACACATATATTCCTCAGGCGCCCGCCGCGCAGCCGGGAGACGCTTATTATCACATAACGCTGAACAATACCATTGTCGGCACCAAATGGGCGCAGATTCCTGATACGGGAGCCGCCGCCGCTGGCGGCGCAATTCCTCTGGTGTCGGACATTTCAAGCTGTATTCTTTCCGAGCCGCTGAATGTCGCCCAGTTTGGCATACTGTATGCGGGCTCGCAGAAAAACCTGGGGCCGGCGGGAGTCACCGTGGTCATTATTCGCGAGGACCTTATCGGTCATGCGCCTTCAAAAACTCCGGCGATGCTCCGCTACGACATTCATGCGGATGAAGGTTCCATGTACAATACTCCGCCCTGCTACGGGATTTACGTCATTGGCCTGGTGCTTGAATGGCTGAAAAATCTGGGCGGCGTTCCGGCGATTACCAAACTCAATCAGGAAAAAGCCGGATTGTTTTATCAATACCTTGATAACTCAAAGTTGTTCTATTCGCCGGTTGAAAAGCCCTTCCGCAGTTTAATGAATATTCCTTTTATCGCGCGGGTGAAAGATGCGGAAAAACGAACAGAACTGGAAAACCGTTTTGTCAAGGAAGCGGCTGCCGCGGGCCTGATAAATCTTGCCGGGCATCGTCTGGTCGGCGGCATGAGGGCCAGTATTTATAACGCCATGCCCCTTGAGGGAGTACAGGCGCTTATTCAGTTTATGCAGCAATTTGAAAAAGGAGTAGCTCACTGACAATCTGCGATTGCCAGTGAATCCCGATTAAAATTTTTAAGGAGTTAACCATGTTTCGTATCAGAACAATGAATAAAATTTCTCCCTGCGGTCTGGAACTGTTTCCCCGTACCCAATACGAAGTTGCCAGTGATTTGTCCAACCCCGATGCGATACTGCTGCGGAGCGCCGACCTGCACAATGTGGAGATTCCCGATTCGGTACTGGCCATTGCCCGTGCGGGCGCGGGGGTCAACAATATCCCCATTCCCCAGTGCAGCGACCGGGGGATAGTGGTATTCAACACTCCCGGCGGAAACGCCAATGCCGTCAAGGAACTGGCCCTTGCTTCCCTGCTGATTGCGTCACGGGGCATTGTTGAAGGAATCAACTGGGCCGCTTCAATCGCGAACAGGGCCGATGAAGTTCCCGATCTGGTAGAAAAGGAAAAATCAAAATTTGAAGGGCCGGAACTGCAGGGCAAGACTCTGGGCGTAGTGGGGCTGGGGGCCATTGGCGTCATGGCGGCAAATGACGCCATAGCGCTGGGTATGGATGTTATCGGCTACGATCCCTACATCTCCGTAGAAGCCGCATGGAATCTTTCCCGCGAGGTTGTCCGCGCCGAAACGCTTGAAGGTCTTTTTGCCAAAGCCGATTACATTACTTTGCATGTTCCCCTGAGCGACACAACCAAAGGCCTGATAAACGCGGAAAGAATCCGCTTTATGAAGAAGGGCGCGCGAATCATCAATCTGGCCCGGGGCGCGCTGGTCAATGAGGTTGATATTATTGAGGCCTTGAATGCGGAAAAACTTGCCGCATACATAACCGACTTTCCTTCGGCGGAGATGCTTGCCTGCAAAAAGGCGATTTGCATTCCCCATCTGGGCGCTTCCACTCCCGAAGCGGAAGATAATTGCGCGATTATGGCGGTAAAACAGCTTATGGATTTTCTGGAAAACGGCGGAATTCGCAACTCGGTAAATTTCCCCCGATGCAGGCTGGATATGCGCGCACCGCACCGTCTGCTGGTGTCAAACCGCAATATTCCCAACATGGTCGGGCAGATTACCACGATACTTGCCGCGGCGAACAGCAACATCACCGATATGATCAATCATCACCGGGAGGGATTTGCCTATAATATTATTGATACGGAACAAAAAATACCACAATCTACATTGGAACAAATTAAAGATGTTAACGGTATTATTAAGGTACGTTCTATTGAAAAAAAGTGAAATATAGGGAGAAAAGCGGTATATTATTGGTATGATGAAACTAACAGATAGGTATTTACCTTACAAGAAGTTTGAATTTATTGTTCCGGTATTTCTCGGATGCCTGGTGTCTCTCATCTTTAACGCTTTTTTAATGAAGCGCACTGGTTATGTACACAGCCCTGTTGCGGAGAATCAGGAAGTAATTCATGAGATTGCAAAAGAAGATATTATTGAAGAGGCCAATAAATTCTTTTCTGAAAACAGGGCAGAACGCCGGGACTTTATTCTGGATTTGTACAGGGATACACAGGCGCGGAACCGGGTTGTTGATTTTTTTGGCGTTATCTGTTCTTCTCCGGAAATTATCGAAGTGATTCTTGAAAACGCGAACTCGTTTGACATTCCCCCGGCCCTTGCGTTTGCCCTGGCCTGGGAGGAAAGCCGCCTTAACCCCTATGCGGTAAATAACAATAACCGGGACGGCAGTATAGACCGGGGCCTTTTTCAGTTGAACAACAATTCTTTTCCCCGTTTGGAAATACCGGCTTTCTTTAACCCCGGGATAAATGCGCAGAACGGCATGAGCCATTTGCGTCATTGTCTGGATGTTGGCGGTTCTGAAATCGCCGCGCTGGCAATGTATAACGCGGGAACAAACCGGGTAAATTCTTCCGGTACGCCCAGATCAACACTGGATTATATCAGCCGGATTGTGGAAAACCGGCGGAAAATTGAAGACCTGTTTTGGGAACAGGAAACCTTGTTTCAGAAAGAACAGATTAATGAATTTTCCGAAACCATTGTCGAAGCAAAATCGGAGCGTCTCCACCTGGTGCCGCTGATGCCGTTAGTAGGGCTGAGGTAACCGTTTTTTTTACACGCCGAATTTTTTCATATCTATCCGGCCCTGCGGGGAAATTTTCACTCCCTCGGCACGGAGGAGGCTTATCTGCAATTCCCTTCCCGCCCCTTCTTCCAGAGCTATGCTGCCGTTGGAACGGATTACCCGATGCCAGGGAAGGTCATATTTTTCGGATAGAGAATGAAGTACCCTGACGGTCTGACGAGCCCCATTGGGGATTCCCACTTTCAGGGCAATATCCCGGTAACAGGACACTTTACCTGCGGGAACCGCGAGAATCTGCTCCATAATACGGCAGGTAGAATCAACCATTCTCAGATTATAATTCCCTACATTCAATATAAAAACGTTTTTCTTCGGCTTCCCCCATGGAAAAACTTTTGCGGGGCAGGGGGCCGTAACGGGCGACTGTTTCAAAAAAGCCGGTTTTTTGCACCGGCGGCAGCAGAATACCAACTGTCGGTTTATCGGCGGCGGCGGCAAGCCGGAACAGTTCATCTTCGCCGTGAATGTAGTCAACGGATACGCTGTTGTTGAGCGCCTGGTCCAGCAGGGGCTGAAGGCTTGCCGTAGCGATTCCGCCGGCATTTGTTTCAACTAACGCATAACGGCTGCCAGAAATAATGCCGAAACGGCTGCCGGAAACGGGTTCAGCGGTCAGGCGGGTCAATTCCCCGCGGCTGGTAATTGTCTGGCCGGAAAAACCGGGCAGCGCCGAAAGCAGATTAATGACCCCGTCAAAACCCAGGCCAAACATAACCCGGTGTATCGGCTCAAACTGAATTGCCGGATCGTAGATATTTTCAATTTCAACCAGGGCATGGCGGCATCGGATATGATTCGATGAAACCGGCGAAGATTTGCCGTTTTCCGCCTTATATTCTTCCCATATTCCCCTGGCGCTTGCCAGTGAATGATTACCGTCGCCAACGGCAAACAAAAAGGGCGAACCAGTCTGCGCGGCGGCATCTCCGGCGGAATAACGGGTCAAGGCCCTGCGGGACAGTTCTTCAAGCCCTCCGGCAAGAAAAGCCCAATCGTCCTCTGCATCGAGAAACCAGCCGCTTATACTGCCGGAATTTAACATCAGTTCGCCCTGATACGCCGGGGCGTTTTTTTTTGCCCGTTCCCCCAGCTCTTGCAGCAGGGAATCGGTGTCATCATCAATGAGCAGAAGTATATGCGGCGTTTCAAGAGGGGCATTCCGGCGAATGTCCATGCGGGGAGGCAGGCGTTCGGGAACGGTGCCTTCGGTAGGACGAATCAGGGGCCGGGCGCCGGGCAGCCAGGAATACTGTTCAAGGTCTACGGCGGTAACAAGCCCCTTCCGTCCGCAGTTAAAAGGGGTGTCCCGTTCCAGATAAACAAAACCCCGGCGGGCGGCGGCAAAAACACCGCTATCTAAATAATGGCGCATGGACCGGTGAATATTTTCAATCCGCTGAACGCGGTCATCATCAGCCAGAAACACTTCAGGAAAAGTCAAATTCAGCGTCGAAGGTGAAGCGCCGGCGGCTTCTTTTACCTTTTTCCAAAAAGTCCGGTCCTGGGTAAACTGGTCGCAGGCAATCACCGCCCATTGCCGTAAATCCACCCCCTGGGGCAGGAGTATTTCCGGTATCGCAATACCCAGTTTTTCCAGCCTTTCTGCAATATTGCTCATGGCCTATCGTACCGGAAATTTCACAAAAAAGTAACTATTAGTCCGTTTTACACCATTACCGCTTTCCCGCGTTATTTCGATATATCCTTTGTTCCATAAGTTTTCTTTTGAGTAAATAATCCAGTTTGTTTAATTTTTCGTTGAGGTTGTTTAGGCTGTCGCATACCGAGAACAAAAGGCTCACGTTGTCTTCGCCTTCGGGCTGAAAGCCTCCGGACTGAAAGTCCGACATTTTGTTTTTATTGATGAAAACTCTGGAATGAGGCTGTATTGTTTGTGTCATATAACGCCTCCCTGAAATAGTAAAGGTGTTCAGAAACTTTGGTAGCAGTTTCCGAACACCTTTACTATGTTACCGTTATGCTTGTTACTCTATCTTGAACTTTGAAACTTCCCGCATTAAGGTCTCAATGCCGTCTCGGTTCTTGACGCTTATATCGCTGACGTTGTTGACAGCTATGTTAATCTGCTCCGCTCCGGATGCCATCTCGTTCATACCGCCGGTTATTTCCTGCGTTATCCTTTCCAGATTACGGCTTTCATTCATTACTTCCTTGCTGCCTTCATGCATTTCCTGGGAACCAGTTTTTACGTTCTGCGTGATTTCGTTCAGACCGCTGGCGCTCTTAAGTATTTGCTTGCTTCCCTCGCCCTGCTCTTCCATCGCGTTGCGGATGTTTTCTTCCTGTTCCGCTACGGTCTTTACCCCGGAGTCTATCGCTTCGAATTTGGTAAGCACGTTTTCGGTGGATTTGGTTATCTTTTCAATCGAGGTTTTTATCTTTTTCAGGACATTGCCGATGGTCTTGGATTGTTCGCTGGAACTTTCCGCCAGTTTGCGGATTTCATCGGCGACGACGGCGAAACCTTTGCCCGCCTCTCCGGCGTGCGCCGCTTCTATCGCGGCGTTCATCGACAGCAGGTTCGTCTGACTGGCGATATTTTCCATGACCGAGTTAATCTCCAAAAGACCTTCTGACTCGCGGGAGATTTCCTGAATGTCCGCCGACACTTCCTGTAGTCCGTTGCGGCCTACTTCGGAGGCTTCCTGTAATGTCTTGACGTTAGTAGCGTTATTGACCAGTGTGTTAGTTACTGAACTGATATTGGCGACCATTTCCTCAATGGCGGATGATGCCTGCGAAACGTTACGGGTCTGGTTTTCGACATGCCCGTTGAGTTTGTTGATATTGCCGGCGACTTGTTCCATAGTGGCGTTGGTTTCGGTCACGCTGGCGCTCTGATTGATAACTTTGCTCTTGATACTCTGGATGTTGGCGGTAATTTCGTTGACCGCCGCCGCGGTTTCGGTCATGTTGCTGGAAAGGTCGGAGCCGATACCCTGAAGGTTTACCGCTTCTTTTTTGATGATCCGGACGAGGTTTTTGATTTTATTCAGTGTTTCGTTGAAGTACTTGGCAAGGTCGCCGATTTCGTCTTTGGAATTGTTGATGATGGT
>JAIRRB010000050.1 GCA_031256195.1 Treponema sp. | reverse complement strand
TTTTATTGAAGAAATTACATCTTCGACTATTCCGATTTCGGCAGTCCGCGCCAGTTCCCGCTCGGAAATGGCCACACTGCGCCCTGTTTTGGTTTCGCTTGTTTCGGGCCGGGCGGCCTCTATTACCAGTTCCTTGCTTTGCATAATGCCGCCGAGGCGGAGGGAGGCGGTAAACTGTTTCGGGGTGGTTCCGCTTTCAGCCGGTATGGTCAGCCGCAGGGTTTCGTAGCCGGGATAGGTGATCGACACTACCGTCTGTCTGTCATCGGGCAGGGTTACTTGCGCCTTGCCGTCATCACCGCAGACAAAATGCGCCCCGCCCCTTAATGAAACTACCGCCCCTTCAAGAGGAAGCATTAGGTCTTCATCTTCAACCAGTATTATTATGTCTCTGGCAAAAAGGGGAAAAATACTGATGAAAAACAATGCTACTGAAACAATTATTTTCTGTATATTTTTTTCGCCCTTCATTTTGACCTCTTTCATTATTAGTTGTACCCTACCAAATCAGCCTCCATGATAAAGAGTTTGATCCCTTCTTTGGGAAACCGCCCTTTCACTTCCTGGACTGCCGCTTTCATTCTTACAGCGGTTATGTCATCGAGGTAACTGATGAGTAAAAAGTTTTGTTCAGGCCATGTGGCGGTTCCTAAACGGTATTTGGTTTTGCCCCTGCCGCTTATTTGAGGAAGCAGGGTGTAGTAAAACTCCTCGATGCCTTCTTCGAGGGCGCTAATAATTTCCTTTTCCACTGAACGGTTAGCAATAAGTTCTATGCGTTTCATTGTTATAACGTCTCCTTTAATTGAGGTTCTGCGTTTATGGTTTTCTGTTTTTTCCGCTTTTCATTAAAAAGCGAATAGAGAACCGGAATAAAAAACAGGGTGATAAAGGTCGAAGAAAAAAGGCCCCCTATTACTGTTAATCCAATAGGCTGAATAAAAGCGGCTGACTTGCCGGGGAAAAAAGCCAGAGGGATAAGGCCGAGAATGGTGGTAAGCATTGTCATTAGTACAGGCCGCAGTCTGGATTCTCCCGCTTCCATACACGCTTGCCTGATCGGTACGCCGCGGCCTACCAAAAGATTGGTGTAGTCTACCAGAATGATGCCGTTGTTTACAACGATGCCTACAAGCATAACAAGGCCTATCAATGAAAACATACTTAATGTTTGGCCGGTGATAAAATGAATGCTCACTACGCCTATGAGCATTAGCGGAATGGTAAATAAATTGATGAAAGGGTCTTTGAAAGATTCGTACAATCCGGCCATGACGCCAAACACCAACAGTACCGCCAGAATAAGAATGGAAATAAAAGCCTGTATGGTTTTAGTAATTTCCATTGATTGACCTTCATAAAGTAATGAGAGGCCTTCGGGGAGTATGTATTCAGTATCAAGAAGCCCGCGAATTTTTTGCTCAACTTCAAAAACCCTGCCCCTGGTGGCAAGGGACCCGGTAATATGAATGATTCGGGACTGGTTTTCCCTTTTAACATTTACCGGCCCCATGCCTTTTTCCAGTGTAGCGAAATTGGATAGGGGGATAAGGTTTCCCGTGTTAGACGCAACAAATATACGGCCTAAATCGGGCAATTTTTCCCGGTCTTCTTCCCGCAGTTCAAGGACTACGGAATATTCGCTGCCTTCAAAACGGAAAACGGTAGCGGTAACGCCGTTCATGGCGGCTGCAATTTCACGGGCGATAGCGCTTACGGAAAGCCCCAGATTGTAAGCGCGGTTTCGGTCAATGATCACTTCCACCTGCGGCAGCCCTTCGGTCATGTCTATAGAAACCTCAATAAGTTCCGGTACATTTTCCTCTATGAGTTCTTTTATTTCCTGCGCGGTAGTGAAACCGGGGCTGATGTCATGAATTTTGAGGGCAAGGTCGATGTCCGAACCTCCCATCATGCCGCCCATGCCCTGGTTAAAACTTAATTCGGCATTGGGAAAATCGCCGAAATGCGCGCGGAGGCGGTTCTTTGCCTGTTCTGACGTATATGCCCCCGGCATATTCATATCCAGCGTTACTACGATAGAACCCTGACCGCCGCTGCTGCCGAACATACCGCTCTGACTAGATTCTTCGATAGTGGTAACTACCGTCTTTATTCCCTTGATCTCGTCAATGACGAGGCTCTGTAATTGAAGCGCGGTTGCCTTGGAGTCTTCGTAAATTGTTCCCAGAGGAAGCTGCATATTGAGGGTAAATGAGTCTTCGTTCATCGGGGGCATCAAAACAATCCGCAATCTGGGAATGGTGAAAACTGAACCGATAAAAACAACAATGACAAGTATTGTTGTAAGCATACGGTGCTTTACCGCCACGGCAAGGAGGCGGGTATAGCCTTTGGTAATTGCATTGATACCTTTTTCGATAACGGTATCAATCATAATGAGTGCCTTATTCCGTAAAGGTTTCTGCGCTCTGGTGTAAAGGGGCAGGTATTTGCTTGCCAATATAGGCACAAGGAAGATAGCAATAAGAAGGCTTGACGTTAGGGAAACGCCAATGGTAATGATAAGGTCCTGAACCATTATCCCGATAAACCCCAATCTGTTTTTGAAAAGGACTATGGGGGTAAATACGGAAAGCGTAGTCAAGGTACTGGAAATAATCGAAACCATTACTTCCTGGCTCCCCAAAATGGCGGAAATGTCGGGCTTGGTTCCACGTTCACGGTATTTAAAGATGTTTTCCAAAATAACGATTGAACAGTCAACGATCATTCCTATCCCCAAAATGAGTCCGGCTAAAGTAAGCATATTCAGGGTGAGGCCTGTAAGGCTCATCAATAAAAGCGTTACCAGTATTGAGAAAGGGATGGATATGCCGATGATGACCGTGGCTTTGATATTCCGTAAAAATAAAAACAGAATTAGCATAGCCAGTATAGCTCCCATAAGGGCGGAGTTTACCAACTCATTAATCATGTCCCGTATTTGGGTTGTGTTGTCCTGTACGATTTTTAAGCTTACGTCTTGCGGCAAAAGGGGTTTTATATCGTCCAGTTTTTTGTAGACCTGATCGGCTACGGCTACAGAGTTAGTGCCGCTCTGTTTGGTTACCGTAACAAAAATGCCGCTCTCTCCGTTGATATAAGCGGCGGAAGTTTCTTTGGGATAGCCAAGCCTGACTTCCCCGATGTCGATAAGCCGAATATCCGCCTCTCCACGGCGGGTAATGACGGTTTCGGCAATGTCCTGAACCGAACGGTACTCCCCGATTGTCCTGATACTGTAATTTTTTGAACCGTCAACGATTGACCCTGCCCCCAATTCCAGATTCTGCGCCGCAAGCATTCCGGCCACGCCGGTAATGCTCAAGCCGTAAGCCTCAAGGCGGTTTTGGGAAATTTCTACACGGACTTGCTGGTCTTCGCCCCCGATGACTTCGGTGCTTGCCACGC
This sequence comes from Treponema sp., assembly GCA_031256195.1. Classification (GTDB taxonomy): domain Bacteria; phylum Spirochaetota; class Spirochaetia; order Treponematales; family Breznakiellaceae; genus WQXQ01. The sequence goes on along the minus strand of JAIRRB010000050.1, from coordinate 1,631 downwards.
CGTTAACCTGCTCAAGCCGGTCAAGGATGATGTCTGTTGCGATAGCCTGTAACGCATTATTGGATCGGTTGCCCTGCACCGCGATACGGAGGATGGGTTGGGAGTTGGGATCGATTTTCAGGATAAAAGGTGTATCTGATTCATCGGGAAGCATACTCTTAACCCTGTCAAGCCGATCCCGAAGATCATTTGTTTTAGCGTCAAGGTTGTCGCCGAATTTAAACTCCATGAATATAAAGCTTTGTTCTTCGCTTGACGTGGAAGTTATTTTTTCCAGCCCGCTGATATTCACCAACTGTGATTCCAGTATTCTTGTTACTGTTTTTTCTACCGTCTCCGGCCCCGCGCCGCGATAGGTGGTCATCACCAAAAGGAAGGGGGGATTGATGTCAGGAAACATATCAAGCGGAATGCCTGAAACAAGAAACAAAGCGACAACCGCAACAAGGCCGAAGATAACAAGCCCAAGAACCGGGCGATTAACAATCTTTGCCGCAACGCTCATAATTTGCTCCCAATTACCCGTACCGGAGCGCCGTCTGTAAGGAATTGCTGTCCCTGCACTACTACCGCTTCGCCCGGTTCAAGGCCGGTTTTGATTTCTACTTCCCTGTCAACAGTTACCCCGATGTTGATTTCCCGCGCCTGTACTCTGGGCGTACCGGGCGGAATTCCGTCCGAATAAATGTCTTGCGGATTGGTATCCAAAACATAAACCAGCGTCGTGCCTCGATATTCGACAATGGCTTCTTGCGGAACGGATACAACATTTACATAATTGCGGGTGTTGAGTTTTACGCGGGAGAACATCCCGGGGATGATCCGTTGGTCTGTCCGGTTAAATTGCAAAGTTATTTTTCTGGTTCGTGATACAGGATCAACTACCGGAGATACCAATGTTAAAGCGGCGGCAAAAGTTTCGCCGGGAAAGGCTTCAAGGCGTATTTCGGCTGTCAGGCCTGTACGGAGTTGGCCGATTTCACGTTCAGGAATAAGGGCTTCTATTTCGATGGAGTTATTTACCGCCAGCGTAAAGAGCGGGGTAGACGTAGAAACAACGGAACCTACAGTTTGAGGGTTTGATACTACCATACCGGAAGCCGGAGCGTAGACAGGGCTGAGGGAATAATCGGTTCCTGGGCGGGATGGGTCAACTTCGGCAATGAGAGCCCCTCTCTGTACCATGCCGCCTAATCCCACCCGCATTGAGACCAGCCTGCCGTTTGCGTCTGGCATTACGGCTACCTGATGTCCGCTGATGATATTTGCGTTTACTTCGATGTACGCCTGAAGGTTGCGGGTTACCGCATTTTCTGTTCGGACTGTAAAAATCGGAGCGGAAATTGCCTGCTCAGCGGCGGCGGTATTCTTTCCCCGTAACATGGGAAGAATAAAAATCAATCCGGCAACAATTAGTAAGACTGCAAAAATAATTACGAATTTTTTCATGGATCATTCTCCTGTAAATAAAGTTCCAAACGGGATATTCAATTCTTTTTCAAGATCCAACAGGGCGGAAATAAGGTTGTACTGTTCTTGCAAGAGGCGGTTTTTTGCTTGTTCAAGGCTGTCTCTGCCTCCCCGCAACTGCTGGTAATCCGCCGCTCCCCTTCGGTAAGAATCTTCATACA
>JAIRRB010000118.1 GCA_031256195.1 Treponema sp. | reverse complement strand
TATATCATCGACTGGTCCCACGCCAGTCAGGGCAACGCCTCGGCGGACGCGGCGCAGACCTACCTGTTGTTCCGGCTTGCGGGTAACGTCACTCTTGCGGAAAAGTACCTTTCGCTGTTCTGCAAAAAGAGCGACACGGCGAAACAGTATGTGGAAAAGTGGCTTTCCATTGTGGCGGCTTCGCGGCTTCCCAAAGCAATGCCGGAAGAGAAGGAATTTTTGCTGCATTGGGCCAATGTAGTGGAATACGGATGATTATTTGAAAGGGAAATAATTTTCGTATGTCCCGTTGCGTTTTTTATGCAGCTTGTTCTTTAATTTTGATTTGTTCATATAAATAATCGGGAGCAAAATCTACTTCATTAATCGAAATTAGCCCGGCAGGGGGAGGCGTTGCGGGGTACGGAAACGCTTGTAGAGTCCGCCTACGGAGCCTCCCAGCACTTAAATTATCATGCACATCGTAATACTTACAAGCATTATCTAATTTAAGTACTGGGCTTTTACTGTCCCTACCCTCGTTACCGTTTTTCGCTGGTCTCCTCCGGCGGGGAATTCCAAATGTTTCCGTACCCCGCAGCGCCTCCCCCTGCTGAAATAAATCTGTGGGTCAAGTTGAGCGCCTGCTCATACCTTTGGGTACGGCGAGGTATTAAACCCGTACACCGTCCTTCTTACTTACTCCCTTTTCCCTACCGCTTCGTCCATATTTCACTTGTGCCATCCGGCCTCGTATACGTCCCCGGCGTTCCGTTGGTTGAATCTGTTGCGTAAAATTTGTCGCGCAAATCGCCGGGGAATACATTATTAGCATCGGAAAAACCGCTCGAAGGAATCGTGCCCGCAAACGTAACGCTGGTAAGGGTACGAGATGCACCACCACCACCCATATAATCCCAGTTATAAAAAACACCATACCCAATACTGGTAACGCTGTTGCCTATGGTTACGTTGGTAAGGCTGTAGCAATTGTTAAAAGCATAGTTCCCAATGCTGGTAACACTGTTGGGCAGGATTATACCGGTAAGGTTGTTACATCTCTCAAAAGCATGGTCCCCAATGCTGGTAACGCTGTTGCCTATGGTCACGCTGGTAAGCTTGGTACAATCAGCAAAAGCCAACTCCCCAATGTTGGTTACACTGTTGGGTATGACATATGCGCCTGTTTTCCCTCTCGGACATTCGAGTACAATGGTTTTAGTTTTGTTATATAATACGCCATTATCGGAACTGTATACGGTATTAGCAGCAGTAACATTTATTGCGGTAAGACTGTAGCAATCGTAAAAAGTCCCACCCCCAATGCCGTCGGTAATGCCGTTCCCTATGGTTATGCTGGTAAGACTACTGCACTGGTAAAAAGCCCTATACCCAATGCTGGTAACGCTGTTGGGCAGAATTATACCGGTAAGTGTTTCACAGCCCTTCCAATCGGGGCTTCCATTATTATTAAAAGCATAGTCCGGTATTCTTGCAAAGGTACTGCCGGAAAGGTCAAGGCTTACATATATGTCCGGCGCGCTATTAAGCGTTGTTTGCAGATTCATAATATTGGGAACGTTCAGCGCAACCAGATAGGGGGTGTCGGCGGTGTTGCCGCTTTGTTTGGTCAGCCATGTTCCCAATGCGCTTATGCTGGAAGTGGTGTAATCGTATTCCGACGAGGGTTTGCCGCCGTTGTTCCCGTCATCACACCCAACCGCCGTCATTCCGAATATCAGCGCCGCCGCCAGCATTCCCGGCCAAAAATTTTTGTTTTTCATTTTGTGCTCCTTATTCGTTAATTTTCGCAACATTCTCCCATTTACCGGAATATTGCTCGCATATTGCTAACATACTATAATATAATGTATTCGTCAAGAATCTCTGTATCCACCAAAAGATCGCCCCTAGAATACATACATGGATTTAGACCGGCTTTTTATCCACAATCTCAAAAAATGGCGCAAAATCATGGGAATTTCCCAGAAAGAACTGGCGGAAAAGTGCGATGCGGCCCATTCCTATATCAGGCAAATCGAATGTGCAAACAGGTATCCCTCGTTTGCGTTTATCGGGAAAATAGCCGATGCGCTGCATATTGAGCCGTACCAACTGTTCTACAACGAGGCGGCAAAACCGGGCCGGTCGGCATATACCAGAAGCGTGGAATCCGTTCAAAAAAAATTGCTGGAAACGGTCTCAAGCGATATTCAGGCCGCCTTTGACGAATTAAAAAAATACCAATAGTATCTTCACCATGCAGGAAAAAATAATCATTGTAGGGGCCGGCGTCATGCAGGGGCCGGCAATCAGGATAGCCAAAGAACTGGGTTTTTATACCGTGGCGGTAGACGGAAGTTCCGCCGCGCCCTGTGTCGCGCTGGCTGACCAATTTGAACAAATCGACCTTAAAGACAAGGAAGGCATCGAAGCCTGTGCCCACTCACTGCTCCATTCCGGTGGCCTTGCGGGCATAATGACCGCGGGGACGGATTTTTCCGCCACGGTCGCCTGGGTTGCCGAAAGGCTGGGCTTGCCGGGCATTCCCTACGAATCGGCCCTGAACGCGTCGGACAAGGCCCGTATGCGTTCCTGTTTCAAAAAAGCCGGCCTCCCTTCACCTGAATTTACCGCCATCACCGGTGACGATACGCTGCAAGAGCCGCCTCTGCCATTCCCGCTGGTTATAAAGCCCGTTGACAATATGGGAGGCCGGGGCTGCCGCCGGGTAGACACTATGGAAGAATTGCGGGAAGCGGCGGCGGACGCCATCCGTTTTTCCCGTTCCGGCAGGGCCATTGCCGAAGCCTTTATGGAAGGGCCGGAATTTTCGGTAGACGCCATTGTGTACCACGGCGAAATTACCATCTGCGGCCTTGCCGACCGGCATATTTTTTTCCCGCCCTATTTTATCGAAATGGGCCATACCATGCCGGCGGACAGCGCCCCGGCGGAACAGGCGGCGCTTTTGGAAACGTTTTGCGCCGGTGTCCGCGCTCTGGGACTGGCCGGCGAACACAGCATCGGCGCGGCAAAGGGCGACATTAAATTAACTCCCCGGGGGCCCATGATTGGTGAAATTGCCGCCCGGCTTTCAGGCGGTTATATGTCGGGCTGGACCTACCCGTATTCATCGGGGGTAGAGCCTATCCGCGCCGCCATTCTTGCCGCCGCAGGCCGCAAACCGGAGAATCTTGCCCCGCTGAAAACCTGGACCAGCGCCGAGCGGGCCTTTATTTCCATACCCGGCACGGTTAAAGCGGTAAGCGGGACAGAAACAGCCCGCGGCAGGCCCCATGTTCAGGATTTGTTTTTCCGTATTGCCCAAGGCGATAAGGTCGGCTTTCCCCAAAACAATGTTTCCAAATGCGGCAATGTCATCAGCGCCGCTTCTGAGCGCCGTATCGCCGTTGAAGCCGCCGAAAACGCCGTCCGCTCCATTTTAATACGCCTTGACCCGCATGACGGGGAAACCGCCGCGTTCCTTGCCGCATCCGGCGAGGGTTTCCCGCCCGATGCTTTTCAACTTTCAGCGGAACTGCGGGCCGCTCTGGAAAAACTGCCTGACAGCGGGGATAAAGCGAATTCCCCCCATTTTACCACGGAGGACACGGAGTACCACGGAGTGTTAGTACGAAAATCATCTTTATCCTCTGTGAAACTCCGTGTAACTCCGTGGTTAAAAATTCTTAAGTCAATGATGCCCCAGCCACCTCTCATCCCTTTTCCCGAATTTGCCAATTCCGGCCTGCGGGACTATGTTGGCCGCACCGTTACGGAAAGCCTTCAGGCGGTACGGGAGATTACCGGCCTTTCTCTGCCGGAAATTTCCGCAGAAACCGTAAAATCTTCCGATAATAAAGGTAGCTTCCCAAAGAAAGGGTTTCTGGGAAAATCGTTCTGGGCAGCCCTTGTTCGGGGCGGTTATCAGGGGGCTGTATACTACATTGACCAATGGAGAGGGGAACATTGAGACAAACTTTGATCACAAAAACAGGCATTTTTTTTCTGGCGGTACTCTTCCTTCCCCGGCTGTTAAACGCGCAGGAATCCATCGGCATAGCCGCCTCCGGTCATCGTATTTTTAACCTTGACGAGACCATGAACATACTCTATGCGGCCAACGACAAGGAGCGGAAAGAGTTCCACTGGGACCCCTTTTTCCGGGAAGGTTCTTTTACCGTGGGGGGGCATTACGGGGCCTTTTCCACCGCCTTTTCAGCGGGAAAAAGCGGTTTTTTGATGGTCGATAACCGGGATATTTATACCGTTCCCCTGCCCTACGAAGACAGGGGCGAACTGGTTTTTCCTGAACCTTTTGTCAACACCATCAGGGAAGCCTTTACCCGCAGCATGAGCGAAGATTCATCCCATTACCGGATTGCCGCCATTATCATTGATCCGGGTCATGGGGGAAAAGACCCGGGGGCGGTCAGCAAACATACCGCCAACGGAAAACCGCTCAATGTTAATGAAAAAGACATCGTTCTTAATGCATCAAGACAACTGCGGGATGTGCTGGTCAGGGCCTACCCCGACAAACGGATACTGATGACCCGTGAAAGCGACATTACCTGTAGTCTGGAAGAAAGGACAGCCATTGCCAATGCCGTCCCCATCAGAAAAAACGAAGCGATTATCTACATCTCTATTCACGCCAATTTTTCCAAAGACAAAAACGCCAAGGGTTTTGAGGTATGGCATCTCAGACCCGACTACCGGCGCGACGTACTGGACCAATCGCTTTTTTCCGATTCTCCCGAATTGCGCAAAATTATGAACCTGCTGACGGAAGAGGCCTTCATTGCGGAAAGCATCAAAATAGCCGCATCTATCCTCGATTCGCTCAAAGCGACAATGGGTAAAACCATGCCTTCCCGCGGCCTCAAGGAAGAAGACTGGTTTGTCGTGCGGCGCAGCCGTATGCCCGCGGTACTGGTAGAACTGGGTTTTGTCAGCAACAAGGATGACGCGGTGCTTATGACCACTGATACGCACTTGCATAAACTGGTCGAAGCGTTGTATAAAGGAATCGCCGAATTTGTCGGTGATTTTGAACGTTCAAGAGGGTTTATTGTTTCGCGATGAATGACGGAACAAAGGACATTCCGGTTATTTTTTCCCGCTTCCGAACGTCCAAAAAAGGCTTGTTGCTGATTGCCCTGTCGGCGCTGGCAGTAGCGGCTTTAGTCGAATTTTTTGTTTTGGGGCTTGCAAGAAGGACATTCGTGTTCTATACTGTAGATAGCAGGATAGCGTCTGTTGAGGAGAGATTCCTCAAACGTTCCTCATCCCGGGAAGTGAATATAACCAGGTATGTGGAAGAGGCGCTGTTGGGGCCGGTTTCCCCGGATTCCCTGCCCCTGTTTCCCCGTGAAACAAGGCTTTTATCCTTGTTGTACCGGGATGGGGCGGTTTATGTGAATTTATCGGAAGATGCGGCCCTGCCGCAGCTGGAAAGCCCGCTGTTACCGGAAAGTTCGCCCTTACAGGGTGCGCTTTTGCAGAGCGGGGAGGTTTTCGTAAGCCTGGAAACCCTTTATTCCGGCATCAAAAGGAATTTTTCCTTTGTCAGGGACCTGCATTTCTTTATTGCCGGAAGAGCCGCTTATGCGGGTAAATTCCGGTAAATGCCCGTTCGGGGGAGTTGCGTTTTTTTCAGGATTTTGTCCTGAAAAGGCTCAGCCGGAATTGGGGGTTATAAAGTAAATTTTGGGTTATTTTGTCGTTGACAAAATAACTCTGAATTGTTACTATTATAGTAACGCTAAAATAGATCAAAGTGATTTATTGGAAAGGAGCTTTGCATGAAAAAGATGCTTATTTTTGTCGCCATCGTATCATTAGTGGCTGGGTCCCTGTTTGCCGAAGAAGCGATTCTTGTCGATTTCGGTAAGTTAGCAGCGGACATTCATGTGTCTGTTGGTCCGGATGATCAGACCAGTACGCCGAACCACAACCGCGCAACCATGATGGATTATTCCCGTGTGCGGTTTGGAGGGTCTTTCACCGAAGACCAGAAGAAAGTAATGCGGACATCGCTTGCCATTGGCAACTGGGAAGTATTGCTTGCGTCATCTTCACGGACGGTATCCAACATGGTTCTGAGTTACACCAAAGAAGCCACCTCCAAACAGTGGGGTACGGTCATGGGTGTTCGGATCCATTTCCCCCTGGAAAGCTTCAATTCCTGGGCTCACATTCAGCCGCCCTTCGAGATTCCCGCCTTTGAGCCGCAGGCCAATGTGCAGGACGACGGAACCATTGAGGCGTCCGGCGATAGTGACGGTATTACCAGTCCGAGCCGCTTTGAAGACGGATACGGCGTCATAAAGAATGTCGGAACCATTAAATCCATCGCCGTCAACGTATATGGTTTGAATTTCCCCCACGGACTTTCTACCCTTTATATTGACAGTTTCGGAAACAAAAAATCGTCGTTCATGGGTTACCTGACCTTTGACGGATGGGGAGAACTTCGCTGGGACAATCCTTCTTACGTTCAGGAAGTACGGAACCGCGATCTGCGCCTGTATCCCCTGTACCCGGCCTCAACACCCTTCATCAAGTTCGCGGGCTTTGAAATTAAGCGCGATGCGGCCAAAGACGGCGGTGACTTTATCACCTACTTTAAAGACGTAAAAGTTATTTACGACAAAGCGGTTCTTGACACCGACAGAGACCTGGATGACGAAGCCCTGTGGAACATTATTCAGGACCGGGAAAATGCCCGCAAGAGCTGGGAAATGGAACGCTTTGGACAAAACCAGATTCTTCGTTACCTGGACACCCAGAAACAGGCGACTGAGAATGAGTTCACTCCCACTGCGGCCAACACTCAATAAGGAAGAACCGGGAAACCGGTAAGTTAGTGAAACAACTGCCTGAAAACCGGAAACGATTTTCAGGCAGTTTTGTTATGGTAATATGAAAGACATTATCACTCCCAATAAGGGAGCTTTGCGGCAGGCATTTGAATCCGTTTCCAAAGTCAGGTCTCTGATTGTTGAGGACATTGAAAGCCGTGTAAAACAGGCGCTTTCATCATTGTCTTCCCCTCCCACTCTCAAGATACGCCTTAAAGAATTCAACAGCTATTACAAAAAATACCTGCGTCTGCTTAAATCGGATGTTGCCGAACCGTATATTACCGACCTTATGGGTATCAGGGTTATTTGTCCCTTTATCGAGGATATTACCAGAGCGGAAACATTGATAAAAGAACATTTTGAGGTAATTGAAACAGAGCAAAAAGGGCATTACACGTTTAAGGAATTCGGCTACGAATCAATCCATTTGTTGATAAAGATACCCGCTGATATTGCCCGGGAGAGGGGGCAGACCGGCTGTGATGTGGTTGAAGTACAGATACGAACCATTTTGCAGGATGCCTGGGCGGAAGTAGAACATGAACTGGTGTACAAGGCGGAATTCAGCCCCTTTGATATGCCGATGAAACGCAAACTGGCCGCCGTCAATGCAAGCCTTTCCCTTGCCGATATTATTTTCCAGGAGATTCGCGGCTACCAGAAGCAGCTTAACAGTCAGTTGGAAAAACGGCGTGAGACGTTCTACCAAAAGATTGAAGAATCCACTGACGCTCTGCTTTTTTCGGATATTGCCCGCCAAAAGATAGAGCAGACGAAAGAGACTTCTCTGCACAAGGGTTCCGGTTCCATTGACGACCTGCTGCTGGATGCCCTGTATGCCCACAATAAAAACCAGTTTGAAGAAGCCATTGCCCTGTACAGCCAGATACTCGAATTAAAACCGGAAAAATCTGCTGTTTGTTCCCTCATTTACAAACACCGGGGAATGGCAAATTTCGCCCAATCCAAGTATCAGGATGCCATTGACGATTTTACCCATGCGCTTGATTTGGACAGGTCATACAAAACCGCCTATTACCGGGGCGTTGTCCGTTCCGTATTAAAAGAACATTCCGAGGCCATTGATGACTTTACCCTGTCGCTGGAACTAAACCCGTTTCAGGCTTTTTGCCTGTTCAGGCGCGGCCAGGCATATTACCATGCCGGTGATTATCCCCAGGCCCTTTCCGACTGCGAAGCGTCTCTTGCCATGGAGCCTCAGAATGAAACGGTACAAAAGTTCCGCGCCCTGCTTCAGAGTAAGTTAAAAATGTAAAGCCTCTTGCTGCAAACCCATTGAAAAGAAAAAGAGACCTGGGGTAGGATAACCTATGGACATGAAGCAATGGAAAGAAAGCGTTCTGGCGGCACCGCAAAAAAAGGCCATGCCGGTTTTGTCATTTCCCTGTGTGCAGCTTATGGGAATAACCGTAAAACAGTTGATTTCAGACAGCGCACTACAGGCGGCGGGCATGAAAAAAATCTGTGAACGCACAGACAGCCTTGTTTCACTGAGTATGATGGACCTGTCGGTGGAAGCCGAGGCCTTTGGTTCGGAGATTCGTAAGTCCGACGATGAAGTGCCAACGGTTGTAGGCCGGATTATGGAAACCGAAGAAGACGCCGATAACCTGAAAGTACCCGATGTAAACAGCGGACGCACCGGTTTGTATGTAAAAGCCATTGAAAAGGCGGTTAAGGAAATTACCGACCGGCCGGTTTTGGGGGGCGTTATAGGCCCGTTTTCGCTGGCGGGCCGGCTTATGGATATGTCCGAGATTATGGCCAACTGTTATGATGAGCCGGATATGGTCAATAAAACCCTGGAAAAGACAGCCGAATTCATTACCAATTATATTCTGGAGTTTAAAAAGGCGGGAGCAAACGGCGTGGTTATGGCCGAGCCGGCTGCGGGGCTGCTGTCGCCGGGCCTGGTCGAGGAATTTTCTTCACGTTATGTGAAGAAAATCATTGACCGCGTAAAAGATAATCAGTTTCTGTTTGTGTATCATAACTGCGGGCCGAATACCCCCCTGATGCTGCCTTCGCTGACAGACATGGGCGCGGACGCTTACCATTTTGGCGATGCCATTAAAATGACTCAGGTTTTGGAAGGAATGCCCGCCGATGTTCTGGTGATGGGCAATGTCAGCCCGGCGACGCAATTCCGCAACGGTACGCCCGAAAGCATTTACGCCGCCACAACAGAAATTCTGCGGGAATGTTCAAAGTATGCCAATTTTGTCATTTCATCCGGCTGCGACATTCCGCCCCTGAGTTCATGGGACAATATCGACAGTTTCTTCAAAGCCGTTAAAAACTTTTATCAGTGACCGCAATGGCGTCGGGCTGTTCGCCGTCTGCCCCGGCGCACAGCGATACCGGAACGCAGCGCAGGGAAGAACCCGGCGAATAGTCCGCAGAACAATTAACAAGAACTTTAAGATAATTTTCAGTAACAGCCCGGCGCCGCCCCGCCGAATCGGGTTCTGCCTTTTCCACAATGGCGGACAATTCGCGGCCCAGCCAGGCTTGCGCATAATCCCGTCTGCCCCGCAGGGCCGCTGCGTTCAGCGCTTCCACCCGCCGTGTCACTTCCCGTTCACAAACGGGATTTTTCAGGGAAAAAGCTTTGGTTCCCGGACGTTTCGAGTAGGGAAAAGCGTGTATCCACGCAAAACCAATTTTTTCGCAGAGATTCAGGGTTTCTTCAAATTCAGCTTCGGTTTCGCCGGGAAAACCGGCAATAATGTCGCAGGCCAGAAAGGGATTGTCTTTTACCGAACGCAGGAGCGCCGCCCCCTGTTCCACTGTCTGCGAACGGTAGGCCCTGCCCATCCGCTGTAATACCGTATCGCTGCCCGATTGTACCGAAAGGTGAAAATGGGGGCGTATCCTTGGATGGGCCAGTACCGAAACAAGTTTTTCATTGATACCTTCCGGTTCAAGGGAAGCAAGCCGCAGGGCGATTGAGGCGCTGCCTTCCAGAAGGCACTCCAAAAGCCCGGCAAGGCCGAGGCCGCAATGGTTATATTGGGTGATATTCACGCCGGTAATCATCAGTTCGGCGCAGCCCCGCCCTTCAAATGACCGCAGCTCGGCAAGGGCGGCTTCCCGGGGCAGACTAACGCTATTGCCGCGGGCCAGATATACGCGGCAATAGCTGCAGCCATTATCGCAGCCGTCCTGAATCTTCAAATAACCCCGTGAATGGAAGGAAAATTCTTCTGGCTTAAAACTGAACGGCCCCTCTCCCTTTGCCTGCTCTATCCATGTTTCCAAAACCTTCGGCAGCAAACCGCCGGACAATGGACTTTCCGGCATACTGGCTGTCGCTTTCAGCACGTATTCCGGCAATTCAAGCACTGCGCTTTTTACTGCTCCGGCGCTGTCGGAGGAGTCCCCCCTCCCCCCCCCCAACACAAAGAGTCGGCGGCTGAATGGCCGACGGTCAAAAGACCGATGGTCATTTGGTCGGCGGTCAAATGACCGGTTGCCTGAAACTCCTGCCGCGGCTTCCGTTTCAAGTAATTCGATTTCAGTAGAATCAAGCTGCGCATAACAGCCGGTAACTATCACGCATGAATCCGGATTTTCCCGTAACGCCTTGCGTATAAGGCGGCGGCTTTTTTGATCGGCTTTGGAGGTTACGGTACAGGTATTGATGATGATTATTCCCGGCTCCGGTATCGGCGTCCCTGAAGGAACTATAAAAAAGCCCGCTTTTCTGAAAGAGTCGGCAAGGGCCTCGCTTTCAAGCTGGTTAAGCTTGCAGCCCAGGGTATAAAATGCAACGGAATACATTGAAATTATCTGTTGGCAAGGGTCTGCCGTGTGCGATCCAGTCCGCGCCGCGCGTCGGGAAGTTGGGGATTAAGCGCGAGGGCCTTTTCGTAAGCGCTGATCGCCTGCGTCAGCTCACCGGCATTTTCACGGGCGAAGGCAAGCCGCGTCCACCATGAGGCATTCCCCGGCACCCAGTGGACTGCCGTTGAAAGGGCAATATCCGCATGGCGGTACTTTCCCATCCGTATATAAATCTCTCCGATAAAATAATACACGGATTCTATCCGCTGCCCGCCCGGAGCAAGATTCACATATTCCTGAAAATATTGCAGGGCTTCGCTGTTGTTCCCCTGATAGTAGTATACTTCACCAAGGATTTCCGCCACCCGCGCGTCATAGCGGCTGAGAGTCCGGGCAGTACGGGCAAAACGCAGAACTTCCCCGTAACGGCCCAAACGCAGGAGACTCCAGCAGGCAACCACATAGGATTCCAGACTGCCGGGATCGGTGGTAATTTCCTCCTGACAGATTTGTACCGCCCGCTCAAAATTTCCCTGACGGTACTCGGCAAGGGCATCCGGTTTTACCTGCGAAAAAACAAAAGGCCCGGCTGTCGCCAACAGCAGGGCGGCAACAACCCAGTGTAGATAGTTCATAACGCGGCAGTCTTCCTGGTCATGGTACAACGGCCATTAAACACACAGCCCGATTCCATGAAAATTTCGGGAGCAGTCACATTCCCCTCAAGTTTACCGGTAACGGTAACTTCGACCTTTTCGGCAGCGATAACATCGCCCTTCACATAGCCCCGAATGACTACCCGTGATGCGTCTATATCGGCATTTACCACCGCTTCTCCATCAACAACCAAAAGTCCCCGTGCGCTGATTTCCCCGGAAACCTTGCCCCGGATAAGAAAGGGCTTCTCAAAATGCAATGTTCCGGAAAAATCAATATCCGGCGAAAGAATTGTGTCAAAATCATCATCTTCCAGAACGTCACTGTGAATGTCGGTCACTATACTCTCCTCTGCTACTTGCCCAGAAAACACCATCAGTATATCATATATACAAAGGAGAGGACAATGGACTTTGTAGGAATAATGAAAGGAAAGGCCGTATCAAAGCAAAAAAAGCTGGTTCTGCCTGAAGGAACTGAGCCGAGGACAGTCAGAGCGGCGCGAATTATCATTGATGAGCGGCTTGCCGCAAGCGTTACCCTGCTGGGAGAAATCGCAGATATTGAGAAAACAGCAAAAAAAGAGGGGATAAATCTTGACAACATAAATATAGTGTGTCCCCATGCCAACGACAGGTTTGGCGCGTACGCCAATGAGTATTATGAACTGCGCAAGCATAAAGGCATGACGGAGGAACAGGCAAAAATTGATATGGCCGATCCCCTGCGCTGGGGGGCGATGATGGTTCGCATGGGCGAGGCCGACGTTATGGTTGCCGGCGCTGAAAATACCACGGGCGACGTATTAAGGGCAGGGCTTGCGATTATCGGTACGGTTCCCGGCCTTAAAACCGCTTCGTCCTGTTTTGTTATGGCGGGCATGGACTCTCAATGGGGGGCGGACGGGGCGCTGATTTTTTCCGACTGTGCGGTAATACCGGACCCGACTCCCGAACAGTTAGCTGATATAAGTGAAAGCGCCGCCCAGTCCTGCCGGGAATTCCTGGAGGTAGAACCGGTCGCCGCCCTTTTGTCATTTTCCACCAAGGGTTCGGCCAAACATGATGATGTCAGCAAGGTACAATCCGCGCTTGAAATTCTGAAAGGGAGGAATCCCGGCTTTGTGTTTGACGGCGAACTGCAGGCGGACGCGGCGCTGGTTCCTTCGGTAACCGACAAAAAAGCGCCGGGCAGCCCGGTCAGGGGGAAAGTAAACACGCTGATTTTTCCGGATTTGGGCGCGGGCAATATCGGCTACAAACTGGTACAGCGTCTGGGCAATGCCGAAGCCTTCGGCCCCTTCCTTCAGGGCTTCGCAAAGCCGATAAGCGACTTGTCCCGCGGCGCTTCGGTTGATGATATTGTTACAACCTGCGCGGTAACGCTCTCGCGGGTAAAATAGAAAGAATTTAACCACGGAGGTCACGGAGTTTTTGGTACGAAAATTAATCTCTTATCCGTGTACTCCGTGGTAAAAAATTCTTAAGCTGATCTTCCTGGAGCAGACCTCATCTAATTTGGAACAGATTTTGACTTCCTTCTGGCTGTTGTTTCGGCCTGAACGGCGGCGGAAGGATGGCTGTCGAATACGGCAAGGGCCGCATTCTGAAAACCAACAGACACGCGGCGCAAAAATTCGTTCAGTATGTATGCCATGGAATTCAGGGTTGTTTTTTTCCGTTTGATGGAAGTAATGTCTACATCAATGAGCAGACCGGGCTGCAGGTGCTGCGGGTTGACCACAAAATCAAAACGGTAATATTCCTTTTCCAGCCGGTCAAGACGTTCTTCCATGAGGTGCCGCTCAACGGGGTACAGAAATTCGTACATATTTTTTATCCGTTCATGCATTCGGGCCAGCGTCCTGAGAGTGCCGCTACGGCTGTCTTTTTCGATAAGGATTTCGCCTGAAATTTCGTACAGGGCTTCACCATTTTTTTTCTTGATCAAGTCCCGTATGCGGCTCTTGTTTTTCCTGGCAAAGTCTTCAAAGTCGTTGACCTTAAAAACCGATTTGGAATCCTGATAGACCACTTCAATCAAATCCCACAGATGCTGAATTTGATTTTCAAGATTCTTGACCTGATCCTCATAGACTTTGCAGTCTTCGGCAAGCTGTTCCCGGTCAAAATACCGGAACCGTATCCGGTAACGCTCATCGGGCAGATTGGCTTCATCGTTATCTTCATACTCGCGTATGATCAACTCACGCCCGTTTTGCGCATTCTCGATAAATTGATAAGCCATATTCGTATGGTCAAGCAGCGAAACAAGCAGATTCACTGCCGTATTGAATCCACGAGCATGGATAGTTTCGATATCCGCGCCTTTTCTGACATGCTCACGTACATCTATCGGGTTTAAGCCGGGAGGAACAATTTCAGCGAAGAGTTTTATAATTCGTTCCTCAAGTTCCTGATCCGTGGAGGCATCAACCGCACGGTCGATACTCTCCGTAATGTGCCGGGAAATGATGTCTTTGATCAGGTATTTGGCCGCCGCATGGCAATAAAAAACGGGACTGACAAGAGCGAAATCGGGAACATTTATAAAAAGTTTAAGATCGGTTACGGTTTTTGGCCGCTGCACATTATCCCTAAAAACACACTTGATGATTGAGCCGGGACTTTCCTTATGGAGAAATGTTCCGGCATCCTGACGGAGCAGTTTATTGGCGTGAAACTCCAAATCGTTTAAGTCCCGGTTCGCAGGCCTTTCAATCTCGCCGGTGTTGAATTGGTCGGCGCCGCCCCGGGAACGCAGTATCTCTGCAATTTCGCCGGCGCTATGATAGGTAAAAGCCGCAGTGTTGTCGTCATCAGAGGCCGTATAGCGGCCAAATAGTTCCTGATAATGCCGGTCAATGACGCTGAATACTTTTTCTTTCAGGCTGCCCTTGTTGTTAAGACGCTCAAAAACCTCTGTAGGTAATTTGCCCTTGAGATAAAGGAGCGCATTACCGGATTCCTCTTCCAAAACCCGCTTTATCGCCTGCGATACCGCCTGCGGTATGTCTTCATGCGCCGGCACATTCCCCAGGTCCTCCGCGGCGGATTTCCGCGCATGAACGGTATTAACACGCTTGGGCAAATTAACTGTTCCCATAGGGCAACTCCTTCACCTACAGGGTATCATATTATTGTGATTGTGCATACTGGCATTGAGCGCCGCCGATTTCTTCAACCGCTATTTTGGTGAAATATGGTCTCATACCTCGCTATGCGCGCGCTATGGCTTTTTTCACATAAAAATAGTATTATAATAGTATGCACTTGCATGAGACTCCCGGTAATATGGTCGACAAGCTGGCAGAATTTATGGGGCGGCATGATTTTTTTATCCTTACCAC
This sequence comes from Treponema sp., assembly GCA_031256195.1. Classification (GTDB taxonomy): domain Bacteria; phylum Spirochaetota; class Spirochaetia; order Treponematales; family Breznakiellaceae; genus WQXQ01. Next base: position 9,236 of record JAIRRB010000118.1, on the reverse strand, counting down.
CCATGATCCGGCGGACGCGGACGGTCTGGGAGCGCAGTTGGTAACGGCCTGTATTCTGCGGGGGCAGGGGAAAAATTTCCGTATCATTAATGCGAGCGTTATACCAAAACATTTTAAATACATGGACCCGCAGGGAATAGTCGAACAGTGGGACAAGGAACATCATGGGAATATGGTAGAACAGGCCGGCCTGATTCTGCTGGACACGGCGGATGAACGCACAACGGGTCAGATGAAGGAAGCGGTTTGCCGGTCAAAAGAAGTGTTTGTGATTGACCATCATGAACCAAAGCCCCATGCCGCTTTTTCGGGCATTGCCGATCCTTCCTCGGCGTCTACCTGCGAATTGACGGTAGAATTGGCGAAAAGCCTGGGGGCCGTTCTTGATCCGCAGACCGCTCTTGCCGCATATATTGGCATTGCCTACGATACCGGTTTTTTTGCCTACCCCAAAACAGGGCCGCGGACATTCCACTCCGCCCTGACGCTTTTTGAACTGGGGGTAAAGCCCAATGACGTTTACCGGCATCTTCACGAAAACGCTTCAACAGAGGCGCTGTTATTGCAAAAAAGCGCCCTCTCCAGCCTGACACTCCATTGCGAAAACAGGGTTGCCGTGCAGATACTGCGCCTTGAGGATTTTGCCGAGGCGGGCGCTTTGCAGGATGAAACCGAAGGCTTTGTCAATTTCCCCCTCAAGGCAAAAGAAATTGTTGTGTCTCTTTTGTTAAAAGAATCGCCTGAAGGAAAGATACGCTGTTCCCTGCGTTCAAAAGGGAATATCAATGTCGCCAGGATTGCCCAGGAATTAAACGGCGGCGGACACATTAACGCATCAGGTTTTAAAAGCGAACTGGATATTGACCAGACCCTTTCACTCACTCTGGCAAAAATTGCCGAACATCTGGACAGGCCATGAACAAAAAACGATTCCCGATTATGATTATTTTTCTTCTCTGCGCCGCCGGAATTGCCATTTTTTCTTTTTGGCCTTTCAGTGAAGAAAAACCGCCGGAACAGCGCCGTACCCGCGTCATTGTTCCCAGTACGGCTGATTATGCAGATACGGATTCCGCGCTGAATGAATATGCGATTCACAATGACGGTTACAGCCTTAAGGTCCCTCTTGACGATGGGGAGTTTGCCATAACGGAGTTGACGATTGATTTCGATAACGATGCCATAGAGGAGCAAATTGTCGTTTACCGAAGCCTGACCGACGCGGAAAACCCGATCTCCATTACCCTTTTCGGCTATGATGAACGCAGCAGAACATACCGGCGTTTATGGAATCTCCCCGTTGCGGCAACGATGCCGGGAACTGTTTCATTGTATACCTATGACCTGCTCGGCAACCGCAATTTTTGTGTCATCATAACCGGCATGAATACGCAGGGAGAGCATACCCTGACGGTTTTCTGTGAAAACCCGCAGGGGGACAGGAATCTGCCCTTCATCAAAATTGCCGAGATGCAAACGAGCGGTTCCATTACCGTGCAGGAACTGGAACGTTCAATGGCGTATCAGCAGGGCATTGCCTCGGGGCAGCCCTTTGTTATTGCCACCTACGGACGCGACAGTGAATCGAATAATATGCTGGACAGGGTTGAAATTTCCTACACCTATAACCCGTTAAAGAGAATCTATGAGCAGAGCGCCGTAACCCGCATACCGGGATCGCAGATCGAACAGCGGCGCTTGCGGGAAATTCTTACCGGCGAATCAAAAGTTTTTGAAGATTTTGTTTACGATCTTTGGTATTACATCAGTCCGGAGGGAACCATTGACAAAAGCCAGTACCTTTATTTTGATCCGGTAAAACGCGAAATTATTTTTTTTGGCGATGATATTCAGCAGGTCTTTGCCTGGCAAAATTCCAACTCTACCCGTTACGGAATTTATATTTCCAGCCAGAATATTTCAGTGACAACGCTGCGCCGTTTTCTGGATATAGAAATGGCATCTCTGGACAGTATACGCATAAAGGTAAATGAAGATGTCAAACTAAAAATCAGTTTGAGCGCGTCATGGGATGGTTTGTATCGCCGTGCGGGAACTGTGATACACGCTCCGGCAGAGGGAAAAACCGTTCACCCCTATATTGATGCGATATACGACAGTTCTATGGGAAGGCTGCGTTTTGGGACAAACGGAGAATACGAATTAATTTTTTCAGGTTCGCTGACCAGGGGCAGGTATGCCTTTTTCCGGGTGGGTAATCAGGAACTCCTGGAGTTTCGCCCCGAACGGAGCGGCGCCCCTGGCGGCAGCGCTTTTGGCAGCGCAAGAAACGAGAATGGGGAAAATCGCTTTGTCTATCAACTTATCAGCATGGAGAAAAGTGAAGGTTTGAGTCTCTTACGGGTACGACTGGGAGCATCAGGCGTCCACGAACTGCATGAAGCCCCCATCATCTTAACCAAAGCGCAGTGAAAAGGTGTAACTGATCTCCGGTAATTTGTTATACTTAACAAGAGGTATAGGTGCGCTTCAACATAATTCCGGCAATATGGTTACTGTGCGCTGTTTTTCCGGTTTTTGCCCGCGATGTCGAGATTCTGCTTGAGGATACCGAGTTGGGGTTGCCTCTTGAAGGGGCCGTTATCCGCTCATGGGACGGTACGCAATATATCTGTAATGAAAAGGGCAAAGCCCTGGTTTTTGTGCCGGATGACCGGCGGGTAGTAGTACAGGCCGCCTATCCGGGCTATGAAAACGGCAGGCTGGTTATTACGCCGGAAACCGATACCTACACTCTGGGTCTGCGGCTTTCCAGCGTTATGCAGGGCAAAGAACTGGTGGTCGAAGCGGCGCAGCCGGGAACCAGCGAGACAAAAACCGGACGCAGCGTCGCCCTTTCCGGGCGGGAAATCGCCCAGACCGCCGAAATCGGCATAATTGAAGATGTGATGAATTCCGTTAAACTGCTGCCGGGTGTGGGCTATGCGGGGCTGTTCAATAATCATCCGAGTATACGGGGCGGCGATCCCGGGGACATGAGCGCGTCCCTGGACGGCTTTTATATAATGAATCCCTATTATTGGGGCGGCGGTTTTTCGATTTTCGACCCCCGTATGGTGCAAAGCGCCCAACTCTCTCACGGGGTATTTTCAACCCGCTACGGCCACACCATTTCCGGCCTTCTGGATGTTACTTCCAAAAAGCCCTCCCCTGCCGAAACCGAATTTGAACTGGGGGCCGGCACCAGCGCCGCCAGTTTTAACCTGTCCATTCCCTTCACCGGCAAGGGGGGAATATTATTCATGGGCCGCGTTACCTATTACGATCCGGTTATTTGGCTGGCTCAACAGCTGGCAAAAACAAACGAAGCGCTTAAACCGGTCAACGCAATACGGACGGCCCCCTATATCAGGAGCGGAACTGTCACCGGCAATTACCGTTTTTGGGACAATCTTGAACTGCAGGCAACCGGTTTTTGGGGCATGGACGGCGTTGAAGTAAAATATGAAAACTCATACCGTTCCAGAGAATCCTCAAGCGATTCACATATACAACTCGATTACACCAATTATCAGGGGTTTATCACGTCTGCGCTTGCATGGAATCCCCGCAACGATATGTTGTTAAAACTGACAGCCGGAATCGGCTTTACCGAAGCGGTAATGGATGGGGAGATGCAGGATATTATTTATAAAAAATCATTTGTAAAAACCGATGAAAATAACGGGTATTATGATTATCTTAAAGATTACTCAAGCATATTCAAAGACAGCTACGATACGAAAGACAATTCCCTTATTAACGAAACCGATAAGGAATTCAATGTGCAGGGGCGTATTGATTATGACTGGGAACCAAGAGACGGCCTGCTGTTTGCCGCCGGGATTCAGGAACGGTTCAGCCGGTACTCCGCCATAGGCGCGCAAAAAATATCCGCGGCAATGCCGTTGAGCGCGTTTGATGATGATGATCGGAACAAGCTGCTTGATTCCATGGGTATTACCGATCCGGCCATGCGTATTTTTTTTGCGGATTACATGAGAGTGAGATTCCCTGTTGAATACAACCCCCATGCGGAGAACCGGATGTTCACCACATCGGGTTACGGCCTTGCCGAGTACCGTACGCCGGGCAGCCGGTTTAATGCGGAACTCGGACTGCGTGTTGACCATTTTTATCTGATCGGCAAGGATGATTTTTCCCTTCCGTCAAAACCTGTCTTGAATCCCCGGCTTAATATGGATTTTAACGTATTCAAAGACTGGTGGATTTTGCAGTCATTTGACATCAGCGCGGGAACCGGCCTGTTTTCATCGATAAACACCGCGGTTTCCATTGCGGAAAAAAAATACAACCTGAACGAGATAAAACCGAACCGTTCATGGACTTCCGTTGCGGGCGTCAAACTGGCACTCCCCGAAGGCCTGAATTTCAATATCGAAGGTTATTATAAATATATATTTGACCGTACCTATATTCCGATACAATTCAGCATTGACGAAATTGATATACAGCCCCAACTCGACGGCGAGGGCAGAGTGTGGGGCATTGACCTGATGCTGCAAAAATTACAGTCCCGTTTTTGGGACGGTTGGCTTTCCTATTCCTTTAGTTGGGCAAAATACCGCGACCCCCATTCGGGATATTCCAACATGGGTATTTCCGGCGGAACAGACGGAAATGACTGGTACTTTCCTTCATACCACCGTTTTCACAACTTAAACCTCGTTCTGAACGTCAAGCCAACGCCCCGCATTAATATTTATACTCGCTTTGGCCTTGCCTCCGGCGCACAGCTTTCCAAACGCATTGGCGACAAGCCCATAAGTTATCCGGTATATGTATATCCTGACGACCCGTCCGAAGACGGCTATTTTACTGAAAGGTATTACTGGCCTTCCGTAAGAGACGAAAACAACCGTACCACGCCGTCCCTTCCCATGGATATTAAGTTCTCCGTTTTTGGAAAAAATAACAAAGGAAGGGCCCGTTATGAACTGTATTTTGCGGTAGAAAATGTCCTTTCGCTGCTGTATACTTCTGAGGGGAACACCAGTTTTAATCCCAATACCGGTAAGGTAGATAACGGCGGCAATTCCGCATCGTATGAAATACCCATTCCGATACCGTCGTTTGGGATTAAGTATAGTTATTGAGAGGGAAAAGAAATGAATCTGTACCTTTTAAAATTCCGGCTCATTATTTACGGTCTTGCGCCGCTGTTGTGTCTGGGCTGTGCTTCTCTGGTAGACAAGGCAGGGCGGGCTCTGGACGGCTCGGCATTTGCCGAAAAAAAAGCCGCCGTATACCGGACAGCGGAAGGCAGCGGCGAAACGATGGAAATTCAAAAAATGCGGAACAAGGCCGGAGAATATTCGATAGTCATTATAATGGATAAATTCCCCGCCATGAAAATACGGGGATCGGCTCCGGATGAACAGGGAGAATTTCAGTTTATAGCGCGTGATTACCTGGGGGGCAATGTTCACGGCTGGAATGAATACCGGCTGGAACTTTCCGGCCCGGGAAATCTTGTGTTAAGCGAAACTACGGCAATGCTTTCCGTTCCTGATGAAATTGAAACGGTGGGAATATCATCGGGCCGCATTCGGCGCTACGATACCCGCATTACCGGAACCGATGCCCTGTCCGGTCTGCGCAACCGCCACGAGCGCATCCTTGCCATTACCGAATGGCTGAACAGCCGGGAGAATCTGTCGGCGCTTAACAGTCAGAAAGAATTTGAAGAATACTGGAAACCGGTTTTGTTTCCCGAAATGGTTTTAAACAAGAAAAGGCCCGAAGGCTGGCAGATGGAAAGCGACCAATGGGTCAGAGCCGAAGATATACGCTGGAACACCAGCTATACCAGGCGGGTTTTTCCTGAACTGCTGTGGGACATCCGTAATTCCGGCACTATGCTGCGGGACTGGGAAGAAGCCGTCGAATGGATATACATTGAATACGAGTGGAGCCGGATACAGGAATTACTTTCACGGGAGACGCTTTTTGACCGGAAAAAATAGCATACTTGAATATCTACAAAAATTATTCTATATTTTAGAAAAGATACCATAAGGGGGCATGAATGGAAAGCAGTACCGTTTCATTTTCACTGCTGGAATTGTTCAAAATGGGGGGTATATTCATGTGGCCCCTTTTGGCGTTCTCGGTCGCTACCATTACCATCGGCGTTGAACGGGCGGTTTATTTTATATACCACAGCCTGGAAGTCGGCGATCTGGGCAGAAAAACTTCGGAACTGATGAAAAACGGCGACTGTCAGGGCGCTGCGGACTACCTTTCCGCACTGACCGGACGGCGCATGGGCGCGCGGGTACTCCTTGCGCTGGCAAACCGCGCCATACCGGGCAAAGGCAAAACTTTTTCCGAACACCATACCGAGCGGGCCGTTGAGACCGAAGCGATGAGCTGCATCAATTCCATGGAAACCGGTTTTAATTTTTTAATCGCCCTGGGTTCTCTTTCCCCCCTTACCGGCTTTTTAGGAACCGTATCGGGGATGATTGGCGCGTTCAAATCCATAGCCGAGGCCACCGAGGTAAACGCCCAAATTGTCGCCAACGGAATTTATGAGGCGCTCATCACCACGGTTTTCGGCCTGATCATCGCAATTATTGCCATGATCTTTCATTCGGTTTTCAGCCACATCGTTGATAAATTCGCCTCTGAAATCGAAAAGACCTGCTCCGATCTGATAGCTGAAATCGCCGACCGCCAGCCATAGTGGTACAGCATGAAACTGAAACGGCGAAAAAAACTGAAGTTCGGCGACTCAAGCGCATCAAGCGACATTGCATTTCTGCTGATTATTTATTTTATCGTTATTGCCGGTTTCAACGTCAACAAGGGTTTTTTGATAAATCTGCCCAACAAGGATTCCACCCGTCTGATTCTTAAAGATGACCTTTTGCGTTTTGAAATGGACGGAGACGGAAACCTTCTTCACGAAGATCAAACCATCGGCATCAAAGCGGCGGAAAAACTGATAGCCTCCGTGCAGGCAGAAAACCCCAATATCGCCGTAATGCTCAGTATAGACCCCCGTACCGCATGGCAGAACGTTGTATCCTTTGTAGAACTTGCTCAGGACCTCAAAATTGATTCATTCTCATTTTCAATGAAAAAGGAAATGCAATGAAGCTGAACCGGAACAAGAGCAAAAATTTTTACATTCCCCTTAACTCAATGTCTGACGTAGCCTTTCTGCTGTTAATCTTTATCATGCTGGTTGCGTTGATAAATTACCGCAAGGAAGTGAAAATTGAATATCCTAACGCAAAAACCGCCCTGCGGACCAGTGAAGAAAAAAATCTGGAGGTTTGGATAGACCAGGAAGGCGGCATATATCTGGACGGCGATGATGCGGACCTTCTTGCCCTTGAACGTATTATCGCCGACCTGTACCGCGGCGCGCCGGACACGCGGGTACACATTATCGCCGACCGGAACACCCCCTACGAAAAAATAAACGCTGTCCTGGAGGTTCTCCAGGTGCTTCAATACCGTGTTGTAAGTTTTGTGGTAAAAAATGCTGAATAATGAACGCTCACAGCGCCGGCTGCGGCTGCTGCTGTTTCTCGCTGTCGCCGCCATTCACGCCCTGTTACTCTTTTTTATTGCCTTTAACGTAAAGACCGCATCCCAGGAAGCCGAAGAAAACGCCCGCGTTATGAAGCTGACCGACCTTGCCGAGGCCCCCCCCCCTCCCCCCGAAGAAGAATTACCCCAGGTTGAAGCCATCGCCGAAACCATGATAGAAACCGACACGCCGCCCTTGCAAACCATTGTTGCCCCCGGTTCCCTTACCAGCGCTCCTTCATGGGATGACTACCTTCCCATACACAAGGTTTCCGATCCGCCCCGGTTTGATGAAAAGGAGATAACCGCCGCTCTGGTGTATCCGCCCATTGCCCTTCGCTCCGCCATTGAAGGCCGTGTTATTCTGGAACTTTTTGTTGACCGCAACGGGTTGGTGCAGCGAATAACCATTTTGCAGGAAAATCCCAAAGACCGGGGCTTTGGCGAAGCGGCGGTAAAAGCCTTTACCGGCAGACGCTGCATTCCCGCCCACGCAAACGGCGAGCCGGTCTCGGCCCGCTACCGCTACCCGGTTAGCTTCAAAATAAAATAATTCTTTATTTTCATTCGTGTTGAGGGGTAATATCCCGCCGAATCTATGGTTCGACTTTAGGCTCAACTTGATCCACAGATTTATTCTGGCAGAGGGGGAGGCGCTGCGGGGTACGGAAACCTTTGGAATTCCCCGCCGGAGGAGACCAGCGAAAAAAAGTAACGAGGGTAGGGACAGTAAAAGCCCAGCGCTTAAATCAGATAATGATTGCATAGTATGGCGATATGCGTGGTAATTTAAGTGCTGGGAGGCTCCATAGGCGGGCTCTACAAGTGTTTCCGTACCCCGCAGCGCCTCCCCCTGCCGGGGTTTGCGATGGTGGGTCAAGTTGAGCCCTTGAGGGCGGGGTTTGTTTATTGATTTTTGTAAAATCTTACTATATACTATAAAGATATACTATAAAAAGGAATATGATTATGTGGAGTTTTATCCAAAAAGCAAACCAAAAACGCACATTGTACGTGCAGATTATTTTTTCCGCGCTGGCTTTTATTACGGTGGTTGCCATTTCTTATTTCTTCATGAGCGATATTGTGCGCCGTCATTTGGTACAAAATACGGAGAGTTTACTCGAGTATGAACAATACAAAATCGAGTCTGTATTGCAGAAGGCCGAGATAACGCTGGACAACTCTTCCCGGTCATTGCGCGAAATGATTTTACAGGGCGACAGCGCCTACAGATTACGGGTCTATATCGATGACCTGACTGCTTATTTAGTAGGAAAAGAAGATTATGCTTTGAGTATCAAGGGCATTTACGGCTATTTTGAAACGCTGCCGGACGGGCCGGCCTTTTTCAGCGGTTTTGAACAGCATCTGCCGCACGATTTTGCTCCCACACGGAGTATATGGTATCGGAAAGCGGTCGAGGCTGACGGGGAAACCGTGGGAATACTGACTAACGAAAAATCGGCAAGCGAAGAAACGATTTTAACATACGCGCTCTGTATATTTGATGATGCCGGCCGCCGCCTGGGCGTTGTCTGCCTGGATATGCAATTTGATGAAATCACGAACTATATCGCCAGAACAGCCGGCTATCAGGGAGGCTTAGCCGTGTTGATCAGTAATGATTTGACCCTGCTCTCCCATTTTAATCAGGATTTCGTCAGTATGAA
>JAIRRB010000055.1 GCA_031256195.1 Treponema sp. | reverse complement strand
GATGTGTGGCGTTTTTACATTTTTTATCACCGGCCGGAAACATCGGATGCCAATTTTGTCTGGAAGGATTTTCAGGAAAAGGTAAACGGCGAGCTTATCGGGAATTTGGGAAATCTTGTTAATCGTACTTTAACGTTCATTACCCGCTATTACAACGGCAGGATGCCCGCCGGAACGCCCGATCCGGCTTTATGGGAAACGATACAAAAGTTTGAAAATGCAATAGCGGAAAAACTTGAACGCGCCGATTTGCGGGATGCCTTTCATGCGATTTTTGAACTTTCCTCGTATGCGAATAAATATTTTCAGGATGCCGAACCCTGGCGTTTGCGGAATGATGACCCTGCCAGAGCCGAGTCCGTTATCCGCGACCTGGCCTATATCGTGCGGGACATCGCGGTTTTAATTGAGCCGTATATGCCCCTGTCGGCGGCGCGAATCGCTTCGTTCTTCGGCCTGGTATTGGGGCCGTCTTTTACCTGGAAAGATATTGGCAGGGCGGAAGGGATTGCCCCCGGCAGTGAGATAAAAAGCGAGGTTCTTTTTGCCAAACTTGAGGATGAACTGGTTGAAACCCTGCGGGAACGGTACTCGGGCAGCCAGAAAGACCGGCAGAATGAAACCACGGCGGAACCGAAACCCGCCCCCGCCTTTGAACACACCCTTGACCTGCGGGTGGCAAAAATTGAAAAAGTGGAACGGCATCCCAAAGCGGATAAGTTATACGTCATCAGTCTTGAAACGGGTGAAGGAACCGGCGGCGCCCGCGAGGAGCGGACTATTGTTTCCGGCCTGGTACCCTTTTATACCGAGGAACAATTACTCGGTAAACATATTATCGTTGCCTACAATTTGAAACCGGCCAAATTGCGGGGAATTGAATCGCGGGGGATGCTGCTTGCCGCCGGAGACAATGGGGGTATTGGCCCGGATGGTCAGCCTGCTGAACGCTGCGAAGTGATTGATGCGAGGGATACTCCCACGGGAACCCGCCTGCTTCCGGAGGGAGCAGATGATATACCAACACCCGCCGAAATCGACATAGATACTTTTTTCTCGTATCCGATAGCGGTCAAAAATTATGCCGTCATCAGCGGCGGTAAAAACCTCTGCCTTAACGGGAAACCGGTTCGCACGAGCGTCATCAGCGAAGGTGAAGTGCATTAGTGATAAAAAATATTAGCTGCGCCGATTTGGCGGCCTGCGATGAAGCGGACTCTTTTTTGCAGTCGGCAATGTGGGGCCGCTTTAAGTCCCGTTTCGGATGGGAGGCGCAGGCCTTTGCCATTGACTGGGATTATGGCGGCGTCAGACCCCTGCTGACGCTTTCCCGCCGTATCGCGCCTGGCTTTTCAATGGCCTATATTCCCTGGGGACCGGAATTACCCGCCGCCTTTCCGCCGGACACCCTGCTGCGGGCCACCGCCGCGGCGGAACTTGCCCAAAAACTTAAACCCTTCCTCCCGCGAAATACCGTTTTTATCCGCTTTGACCCGCCCTGGTTCGATGCGGCGGGAGCCATGCCGCCGGATGTGCCTGCGCCGTTCAGGCGGGCCGCCGCGGACATTCAGCCGCCAGACACGGTATTCATCGACCTTAACCCATCCGCCGAGGACATACTTGCCGCCATGAAGCCCAAGTGGCGCTACAATATCGCTCTGGCTGAAAAGCGCGGTGTTACGGTAAGTGATAATGGGGAACAAGACATCGGCATTTTTTACCGCCTTCTTGCCGAAACCGCGGAACGCGACGGCCTTGCCATTCACCGCATTGAATATTACCGGGCGCTGTTTGCGGAATGTCAGGACAAAAGTGCGGCAATACCCTCGCGGCTTCATTTGTATACCGCCCGGCATGAAGGCGATACGCTGGCGGCTATTGTGGCGCTCTACCGCGGAAAGCAGGCAGTATACCTTTACGGCGCATCCGCCAACATCAAACGGAATGTGATGGCCCCCTACGCCCTCCAATGGAAAGCCATGCGGGACGCGCAAGAATACGGCTGTACGCAGTACGATTTATTCGGCATACCGCCTGACGAAAATCCCGATCATCCCATGGCCGGCCTGTACCGCTTCAAAACCGGTTTCGGCGGCAAAATAATCCACCGCCCCGGCAGTTGGGACTACCCCGGTAAACCGGCGTTCTACGCCCTGTTCAGCACAGCGGAGCATCTGCGGAAAAAAACAAGGGACAGCCGGAAACGGCGGGGCCGCCCATAAACCCTGTTTTTGCGGCAGGTTGACTTTTGGGAAGGGCTTAATTAAACTACTTATATGAGGGTTGTATATGGCACAGGATGATACGTTCGATTATCCGGATTCTGATCCTGATTTTGATGAAGACCAGGAAACTGATGATGATTCTCCGGAAATGGAAGGCCAGGAAGTCGACCTGAGCGCCCAAAAGTTTCCCGAAGTAACCAAACGCTTTGAATCTACTCCCCATCAATTTTTTGCGGACCCCAATTACTATAAGACAGCCCTTTTGGACGAGGGGGATATAGCCAAGCGGGTTCATGCCATTTTGCAGAAGTATATTAATGCCAAAGACCCCAAAGACCGCAGCGTTTTTCGTACCCAGCTTATAAGCGCTTTTTGGGAATTTATCCGCGGTGTCGCGAGAAAGGCGCCCGGAAAATTGCCCATGCCCAAAAAATTCCTGCTTCGTTTTAATTTACTGCACCACAATTTTATAGATGCTGAAACCAAAAGTCTCTTTTCCAAACTGGTAACGGAAAACGAGCTTAACCAGCCGGTTTATTATGTTGATGAATGGTTAAAAGCGGTAGGAACGGGAGTGATTCGGGCCTCGACTACCGATGAAGTAAAAGTTGCGCGGAACAATACCCAGGTGAAGATGCGGCAGCTTTATGAAAAAGCGATGGGCAGACTTGAGGGCGTAAAAGCGTTGTTAAGGGCAAAGGATCAGGAGCGCCTTGGCCTGGAACAAACCCTGACGGAGTGTCTGGAAGTAATAAACGAACATTTTCTTTTGGACGAGTTTGAGGATGTTAATGCATGTTATACCGAAGCCCAAAAACGGACCATTATGGAAATTCAGGAAGTCCTCAAAAATATGCTGCGAAGCGACCGCGAACTTGCAAGTTTAAGCAAGGATTATTACACAGCTTTGTCGGATACTCAAATCCTGATGAACAAAATGGAAGGTGAGGATGAAGATGCGGTTGTTGATTTCCAGGCGGTCGATTCCGAATTTGACACCATAAGGCAGGCTTCAAAGATGACTGTTGGCAGGCAGGGGAATCACTTCCCTATTTTAACCAGCGAATATTTTCACTGCGGCCCCAATGATACCGGCTTTCGTGAAAATATTATCAGTATGTTGACCCGCATTGAAAGCATTGACCCGGAAGCATTCTGCCGTTATTACCGGAATCGCCTGAACCGTATTGTTCCCTATGTGCTGTTGATACCTACCTACGGCGACACGGGAATATGCTGGGAACCTTTTGACAAACATAACAGGGCCACCAGCCGGGGGCGAATTTTTATCCCCATGTACCCCAAAAGTCTGTATATTGCCGTTCTGACTGCGGTTGCGGACCTTCGCTGGCAGGTTGCAAAAGAAAAAGCGTCTTACCATTGGATGGAGGAAGGCATTACCGGAAACTATTACCAGTGGTTTGCGGCGCAGAAGCTCAGAGGTGATGTAAAAGACTTTTTTATTCAGGATTACATTTTGTGGATGACCAAAGAAGCCGAAGGCATACAAAAACTTGATAAGGAAATTCGCGGAACATTCTGGCGGTTTATGCCCTTCTCCAAGGAAGTCAAGGAAAAACTTCGCACCCGCAGTTATGTGTATCAGGAGCTTTACCAGCGCGATCTTAACCGTGCAATGTCAGATGGTTATTGACAAGCGAAGTGAGCGTTATGGCCGAGCTTGCTCAGGTCTTGACCGAACGAGCGCAGTCACCGAAGGGTTTAATACCCCGCCGGACTTTCAATCCGAGATTGCCGTTAACGAGCCCTGCGGTATGATACCCTTCATTAATTATCGTAAACTAAAAGCGTCCCTTGTTGTTGCTCTGTTAATGGCGCTGGCTGCCTGCGGCAGGCAGCCTTCTTTGCAAATGGAATTTGTGCTGGGAACTTTATGCAGAATCAATCTGTATGAAAAGGGAGATAAGCAGCTCTATTCCCGTATTTTTGCGCGAATACGGGAAGTTGACCGGACTATGACCGTTTATCCGGGAGAATTTGAAGCATTGATAAACGGCACAGAAATAGTTGACCCGGACAGCAAGTCTGCGGCGATGTTTCGGTCCGTGACAGAAACCCTTACTTCCGGCGTAGCGGCGATTAACCGGCAGGCGGGCCTTGAACCGGTTAAAGTTCGCGCTGACGTACTGGAAGTGCTGGAACAGGCATTGTATTACGCTGAATTATCAGACGGCGCTTTTGATCCCACAGTCGGGCCGCTGGTACAGCTCTGGGGTATCGGGACTGATACGCAGCGTATCCCTGCTGATGAAGAAATTGCCGCGGCGCTGGAATTGGTTAACTGGCGGGATGTAATGATCGACCGCGAGGCGGGAACGGCATTTCTCCGGCGTGAGGGTATGGCGCTGGATTTGGGAGCCATTGCCAAAGGTTACGCCGGAGACGAAGCGATGAGAATTGCGCGGGAAGCCAAAGTTAAACGCGCCATTTTTGATCTTGGCGGGAATATTGCCGCGTTGGGCTGGCGGGAGCGGAAAAAAAAAGAAGTGCTGCTCTGGCGCATCGGTATTCAAAACCCGTTGAATGAACGGGGCGTTTATATGGGTATTGTGCCGGTTCATGACACGAGCGTTGTCACCAGCGGCGTTTATGAGCGTTATTTTGAATCGGGCGGGAAGCGCTACCATCATATTCTTTCCACCACAAACGGCTATCCGGTAGACAACGGCCTTTTGTCGGTAACGATTATAACAGACAGTTCAACCGTCGCCGATGCCCTGTCAACCGCCGTTTTTGCCCTGGGTTTTCGGCATGGTAAAGCCCTGCTCGATTCAATCCCCAATACTGAAGCGATTTTTATTTTTGATGACCGCAGCGTGAGAATTACCGGCGGCCTTGCGGGAATTTTCAAAATTACTGACGGTGATTTTTTGATTCAAGAATAATAATATTTTTTATATAATATTGCCTTCCGGCGGAAGTACCGTTGGCGAAAACCCTGTCATAATAATACTCTTCCGCCCTGACGGTGACCATTCGCTGCTGAAATTCCATAAGTTTTTCCTGCTCTTCCGGTTCAATATACCATTCGCGGTTTTCGCCGCTGATAACCAGCGATGTCATGGGGCTGTTTCCCACCATGCGGACCTTTCCGCTTAGTTCCACTTTGTGCGTCTTTGGAAAGTTTTTTTCATCCCTTCCCCGTGCAGAAATATTTTCTGCGGCGTACAGCAGGATAAACGACAACAGAATCACGGCGGGTTTTTTCACTCTTTATTCCTTCGCAGCATGTCTCTGGCATCCAGAATATAGGGGCTGGTCAGGTTTCCGGCATGCATATTTTCCGCTGCCATTCGGGGAGTAGCAGGGGTAAATCCGGTAAGGTAACCGGTTTCATGCGCCGCAGTATTGCTGGTGTTGGCATTGAACGTAAGAAGTACATCCCCTGTATAGGGTGAAGAAGTATCGATGGCTGTTTCATCTTTGGCAAGCCCCGCATAGCGAATATTGTTTACGGTTTCGGGAGGAGTAAAAGAATTGTTAATAATACTGTAGACGCCTTCGCCGGGATACAATGGAATTGTTTGCTCTGCAATGGGTTTTACCCTGATTGTTGTTTTCAGATAATCATCGCCGGTATATCCATAACTGTTTTGCGGATAATAATTGGCGGCAAGCCATGTTCTCAGCAGGGTTTCCCAGTTGCCCCATGCAGAATTGATTTGTTGCGCTGTATTGGTAACAGTACGGTAATTATAAGCGGTTGAATTTTCAATATCATAAAAAAGATGGGGCTGTAATTCCGCATCTGCCTGTAAATACAGCCAGCGAAAAAATAAATACACCGTAGCGTAATCATCAAGAACAGACATGGGTTTCTCGCGGTGATTATCCCAGACAAAGAAATTGTTACCTTTTGCAATGGTTCCGTTTCTGTCGTTTATAAACCATTCGCATTTTTCGGACGGATTTTTTTCAAGATACAAATATTCAGCCTGAGAGGAAAGTCCTTCATCAACCCAGGTATCCATTACATATCTGTCCATCTGTAAAGCAGTAACATGGTTAATCAGGTGCTGCAGTTCATGAGCAAAAGTCGCATAGGTTTGCTCGAGTCTCAATTGCAATCCGGGGTAGGTATCCACATAGATCATGTCCCTGCCATTGGAGTAATGTTTGCTGCCGTTTATTTTTCCCTTTGGGTAAAAATTACCGCCAAAAAAGTATCCCGCTACATAAGAATCATTACTCCCTTTTTTATAGCCGTCTTTAATATCCAGCAGCAATACGGTAATTTTTCCGTCATCCCTGCCGGCAAGCCAGTTGGCATAATCCAGCATATCATCAAAACGATTTGTTTCTTCATCAATATAAAAATCTTTTTTGCTGAATGTTTCTACAACCCGCGGGCGAATAATCGTATCGTATATATTGGCAATATTCCTTGCCGTCTGCTGCTTAACTTTTGCGCTTTCTTCCGCCCAAATCACGCATTTATCGCCTTCATAAAGCATTTCAGCCTTAACTTTATAGTATTTTTCAGTTTCCATATTCTGGGCATAGAAAGAATTCTCTGCCAGCGGAGTATCAAGACCATCAACCGGCTTTTTTTTGTTGACATCAGGGAATAGGCTGCAGGCTGCCAGCGTTACAGTAAACAGCGCTGCAAAAGATAAAAATTTGACTTTTCTCATGCTATTTCCATTATACCACAACAATTGAAAAAGTCAGCCCAAAAGCGAAATAATAAAGGATAATGGTGTATGGGCAAGTATACAACCGGAACGTTATGCGAAATAAATGAGGATAAGTTCTACCTGCTGCGGTCTACCCCAACCTGCCTGCAATGGGGCTTAATCACGCAGCGGGAACAGTAGGGGCTGAGCGGGCGGCAGAGGTTTTGGCCGTACAGTACCAGCAGGGCGTTTAATCCTTTCCAGTATTTTTGGGGCAGAATTGCGCGCAGGGTCATTTCGGTTTCTTCCGGCGTTTTGGTACACAGCCAGCCGCAGCGGTTTGATATGCGGTGAACGTGAACATCAACGCAGATGCCGGGGAGGTCAAAGGCTTCAATCAGCACCAGATTGGCGGTTTTGCGGCCTACTCCAGGAAGGGCCAAAAGCGCGTCCATGTCAGCGGGAACTTCGCCCTGGTATTGAGCCAGCAGAATGGCGGCGATTTTTTTTAGGTTTGCCGCCTTGGTCCGGTAAAAGCCGGCAGGGTAGGCGAGGCGGGCAATATGGTCTTCCCGCAGACCGGCAAGTTCCCGCGGGCCGGGGGCTTTCGCTAAAAGCCGCCTTGAGGTTTCCAGCGTTACATCGTCCTTGGTGCGCAGGCTGAGTATCGTGGAGACCAGCACTGCCCATGGATCGCGGCGGTAATGTTCCGCCACGGTAGTTACGGCGGGGTCATCGTGCAGTCCCTTCCGCCACCGCAGCAGGGTGCGCCAGATTGCATCCCATTTAACTTCGGTTTTCTTCATTCCTTTTCCAAAAGGCACACCGCCAGGGCTTCCACGGCCCTGCCTTTTCCCACCGGCCCCAGCCCTTCGCCGGTTTTTCCTTTTACAAAAATTCTGTCAACAGAAACTTCCAGCGCCTGCGCAAGGGATTGGCGTATACTGTCGCGGAAAGGCGCAACTTTCGGTTCTTCGCAGCATACCACGCAGTCAAGATTCACCAGCGTCCAGCCGGACTGTTTTGCCATGCCAAAAACAGAACGCAGAAGCGCCATGGAATCCGCGTCTTTCCATGCCGGGTCGGGGGGCGGAAAAAGGCTGCCTATGTCGCCTAATGCAGCCGCTCCCAAAATTGCGTCGCACACCGCATGGGCCAGTACGTCGCCGTCTGAATGTGCCAGTTCTCCGCGTTGCGCGGGAAGTTCAACGCCTGCCAGCAAAAACCGCCGCCCTTTAACAAGACGGTGTAAATCCCGCCCCAGTCCTGTTCTTAACATACAAGGTCCTCCGGAAAAGTTATTTTGCGGTTTTCGCTTTCGCCGGAAATGGCCGCCACGGGGCCGCAAAAGGAAGCCCACACTTCCGCGTCATCGGTAAATTCAACGTGAGCGGATTCTTCCTGTATGGCGGCCTGCCGGTGGGCGGCAAGAATTTCGGGAAAGGCAAAGCCCTGGGGTGTTTGAGCCGCTCCCATAAAAGCCCGCTTTATATGCCGCTGTATAAAAACGGGGTTTGTACCGGAACTGTCCAGCGGTATATCCGTTTCTTTGGGGGTTTCCGTCAGAGGCAGCAGGGGGATGACGGCGCGGTATTTTTTTGCCCCGTCAATAATACGTTTGATGAGGGATGGGCTGACCCAGGGACGGGCGCCGTCGTGGATAAGTACAAAATCGGGGGCATAATCGGCAAGCAGGGAAAGGGCGTTAAAAACCGATGCGCGGCGGGTAGCGCCGCCGCAGACAAAAAGAATGGCGGGGCCTTTTTCCCCCGCAAGAAATTCCGGCGGCAGGGCTTTCCGGGCGGCGGCTTCTCCGGTTTCAGGGTCGGCAGGCACGGCGATGACAATGGTTTTAATTGCGGGGACGGCCGCAAATGCCGATACTGCCGCGCCCAGCACGGTTAAGCCGCCGGACAAAAGACGGTATTCTTTTTTTACGCTTCCCCCAACGGGGGCCCCTGCGGGGGTTTCCATACGGGCAGATGCGCCTGCGGCGCAGATTATTGCCGCTACAGCAGGGTTCGCACCCTGTTCAGGGCAGGCATCAGTCTTCCGGCGGTTCAAGATGTTCGTGGATCAGGTCTTCCACTTCTTTTTTGGTTTTGCGCAGCGAGATGGAAAGCTCATCTTCCAAAAGTCTCTGGGCGGAATCATAGAGTTTCTTTTCCAAGATAGGCAGTTCCTTAACCTTGCTCCGGTGGTACAGGGAACGAACAATACTGGCAATGTCCTTGATGCTTCCCTTTTTCAAAAGGTCCAGATTCATCTGATAACGGAGCTTCCAGTCCGAAGGGTTTGGCTCAAAATCCTGACTTATCAGTTCAAGGGCTTTTTGCGCCTCATCCCGGGATACAGTTGAACGTATACCCAGTTCCGCGGCTTTATCAACCGGCGCCATAATCGTCATGTCCGACGCTTCGATATAAATTACATAATAGGGGATTTTGGCGCCATTGAATTTTTTCTGTTCAATGGATTTAATCACACCGACACCCTGACTGGGGTACACAATTTTCTGATCAACCTGAAAATTCTTGGTCTTGCTCATTACACTTAAATTATAGCACAAAAAGAAATTATTGTGAACCTCCGCAAGAGCCGTCCAGTTTATCCCATAGTTTTTCCGCGATTTTAAGCAGCGCCTCGCGGGTGTTTTGGGCTGGATCATCCAGTACGGTTTCAAGCAGTTCATTAAGGATAATGCCCAGCGTTTTTCCGGGCTTAATCCCTGTCGCTATAAGGTCTTTTCCGGAAACAGCGAGGTCCTTCAGCGAGAATGCCCGGCTTTCGCCAAGGGCTTTTTCTGTGCGGCGGGCAAGGGGAAGGAGAAAATCCGGGGGCGGTTCAACTGCCGCCGTGGCGTAGGCGTCGGCCCTGCGGAGCTGGTATACTTTCGCAAGATTGTCCTCGCCGACACGGACAATAAAGCGGCGGACTGCGGCATCGCCCCATTCATCCGTGTAATGAAACATATGTTCTTTTATCAGATGACAAACCGAATCAATAAACACATGGGGATACCGGAGCCGCATAAGCATATTTCGCGTCATTTTTTCCGATTCAATTTCATGCTGGTAAAAAGTCCAAACGCCGCTGTCATCCATTTTACGAGTGGAGACTTTGCCAATGTCGTGTAACAGAGCGGTAACCCGTACATCCTGGAGATACTGCTTTTCAGCGGCATAATCGCAGGCCAGCAGGGAATGTTCCAGCACGTCAAAACGGTGGAAGCCTTTTTGCTCAACGCCCCGGCAGGCGGCCAGTTCCGGCAGAAAAAGTTTAAGCAGGCCGGTTTGTTCCATCAACAAAAAAGCGTGAGAAGGTTTATCTGATGCGATAATTTTTTCAATTTCGTCCCGTACCCGTTCCGCCGACACCTGCGCGCTGGTTTCCAAAGCGCCGGAAATGGCGGCCAATGTTTCCGGCTCAAGGCGGCAGGAAAGCTGTGCAGCAAAACGAACCGCCCGCAGCGGGCGCAGGCCATCCTCGGCAAAACGTTCCGCCGGATTCCCCACACAGCGGATGATTCCCGCTTTTATATCGGCCTCCCCGCCAAAAGGGTCAATTTTCCCGCCCTGGGGAAGGCGCAGGGCGATGGCGTTCATGGTAAAATCGCGGCGGGAAAGGTCTTCTTCTATATTTGCGGTATAATTCACCTGATCGGGCCTGCGCCCATCGGTGTAATCCGATTCGGTACGGTAGGTGGTAATTTCCATGCTCCGCCCCCGGTACAAAACCGTTACCGTTCCGTGTTTGATGCCGGTAGGAATGACCTTGCTCCGCGGCTGCGCCTTCCTGAAGATATCCGTCACCTCATCGGGCGGGGCATCGGTGGCAAGGTCCCAATCGTGGGATTTTTTCCCCCCCAACATATCCCGCACTGCCCCGCCCACCAGACAGATTTCCCTGTCCCTGGCCTTAAAAAGCGCGGCGATTTCTTTGAGTATGGGGTGAATGGTCAAGAAAATAGCATTATCCCTCAAAATCCAGTATAGTACGGAAAAAAATAGCTGTCACCACTAATGCAAAACGCGGCTTTTCACCCTATATAAAGTATGAAAAGATTTTTCCTGATACTTATTTTTTGTGCAGGGTTTTTCCTGCATGGCTGCGGAGAATCTCCGCTGGATTCCCGGTACAGCCTGGAACTGCCGAAAATTCCGCGGGGCTGGGAGGCCCTGCTGGGCAGTCCGTACTGGCGGATAGAGTGGCTGAATGACGAAGGCCGGAAAGAGACAAAAATTATCCGGAACGGCGGTATGGAAATTTCCCTGCCCCCAACCCTGGCCAGCGCTGTTTCCGCTTTGCCTTTCTGGCCGGATAGAGGAATAGTGCCGGGTATTTTTAAGCCTGCGGGGGCGATATTCCCCTTTGATGTCTCCGGCAGAAGTCTTATATTAAGCTGGCAGGGCGGTGTGGATGCAAATCTGTTTTGGGAACTTGCGCAGGCTTATCAGGGGACAGAGGAGGAATCCATTCCGCCGGAGGAAACACAAACGGAAACTGCGGAAATGGCCGCCATGGAATGGCGCACCATAGAATGGCGAACTGCGGGGGGGCGCGCTGTTTCCCGTTTGCCCTGGAACTTCAACTGGCCCCGTTTCCGTCAGCTTTTTGATGACCCAACTCTCAATGCGGAAGTCCGCGCTGACCCCTGGCTTGCGGACTGGCATGGCATAGCGGAAAAAATCGTTAAGTCCGGTTTTGATAAACGCCGCCTGGTTCCCGAAGCCCGAAGCAGCCTGCAAATTCCGGTAAACTACGGCCCCTGGATAGGCGCTTCTCCCTTTGCTCTTCCACTGTTTTTTGAAACTACTCCGGTTTTTTCCGTTAGACCAACGGCGGATACATGGGTCTCCGCCGAAGGCGTTTTACGCTGTAATGCGGAAACATGGATATTACTGCCCTAAGGTTAAAAAAATAACCGCGGGGTTCATCAACATAATTGACGCGCCCCGCGGTATTTAATTTTCCAGTCTTTAGCCGTTCAGTCTTTTTTCAATAGCGTCAAGTTCGGCGTATAACTCTTTGGGCAGCTTGTCGCCAAACTTGGGATAGTGGTTTGCGCGGACATCGGCGATTTCTTTTTTCCAGCCTTCAATGTCTACCTTGCAGAGTTCCGCCATCGCTTCGGCGCTGATACCGGCGGGCGGTTCAATGGTGCCGGGTTTGGGCAGGTTGCCGATGGGGGTTTCAACGCAGTTGTCCTTGCCGTTACAGCGGTCGAATACCCACGCAAGAGCGCGGCTGTTTTCGCCGTAACCGGGCCATATAAACTTGTCGTTTTGATCTTTGCGGAACCAGTTGCAGAAGAAGATTTTGGGCAGCTTGTCGCCGTTGCCTTCGGTTTCGGCTTTTTGCCCCAGTTTAATCCAGTGCTTGAAATAGTCGCCCATGTGGTAGCCGCAGAAGGGCAGCATGGCAAAGGGGTCGCGGCGGATAGTGCCTGCCGCAAGGTCCAGCGCCGCGGCGGTAATTTCCGAACCGGTGATGGAACCCATAAATACGCCGTGTATCCAGTCCTTGCTCTGGTTAATCAGGGGGACCGTGGAAGGCCGCCGTCCGCCAAAAAGGAAAGCGCTGATCGGCACGCCTTTGGGGTCTTCCCATTCATCGGCGATAACCGGACACTGTTTGGCCGGAGCGGTAAAGCGGGCATTGGCATGGGCGATTTCTTCGCCTTTAACGGCTTTGTCGGTTTGCGGAGCGGGTTTTTCATTGCCTTTCCAGTCAATAATGGTCTTTCCGGGCGCGCCGTGGCCAATTTGCTCCCACCAGATGTCGCCGTCTTCGGTCAGACCGCAGTTGGTAAATATCGTGTTCTTTTTTATCGACTCCATCGCGTTAAAATTGGATTCGTTATTGGTGCCGGGGGCGACGCCGAAGAAACCCGCTTCGGGGTTAATGGCGTAAAGGCGGCCATCGGCGCCGAATTTCATCCAGGCAATATCATCGCCCACGGTCTGTACTTTCCAGCCCGGCAGGGTGGGAATAAGCATGGCGAGGTTGGTCTTGCCGCAGGCGGAGGGAAACGCGGCGGCCATGTACTTCACCTCGCCCTGGGGGTTGGTGATCTTCAATATGAGCATGTGTTCGGCAAGCCAGCCTTCATCGCGGGCCAGTACCGATGCAATGCGCAGGGCAAGGCACTTTTTGCCCAAAAGGGCGTTTCCGCCGTAGCCGGAACCATAAGACCAAATTTCCCGCGTTTCGGGGAAGTGGCTGATGTATTTGTTATCAATCGGGGCGCAGGGCCATTTGCCGTTGTCTTTTTCTCCGGCAGCCAGGGGTTTCCCGATGGAATGGAAACAGGGTACATAAAAGCCGTCGCCGCCCAGTACGTCCAGAACTTTTGTTCCCACTCTGGTCATAATGTGCATATTCGCCACGACATAGGCGCTGTCGGTAATTTCAACGCCAATTTTGGCAATGTTTGAGCCGACCGGCCCCATGGAGAAGGGGATAACATACATGGTGCGGCCCTTCATGCAGCCCTTGTACAGTCCTTTCATCGTTTCTTTCAGTTCCGCGGGGTTAATCCAGTTATTGGTAGGCCCGGCATCATCCTGGCTTTTGCTGGCAATATAGGTGCGGTTTTCTACCCGCGCCACGTCCGAAGGGTCGGAGCGGAAAAGATAGCTGTTTACCCGGGCTTTTAGCGGCGTGGCAAGCCCCGCGTCTACCAGAGCTTTAATCATTCGGTCATATTCACTCTGGCTGCCATCACAAACCTCAACAGAATCCGGCGTCATAAGAGCCACCGCCTCTTCAACCCATTTTTTTAGTCCCGCGTGTTTAAGTTCATCTAATTTCATACTCACTCCTCAATTATATTTTTTGTATCCTACCGCAAAAACCAAAGGAATTCAAGTAGATAAAACAAGGCAAAATAGCGTCCAATACTGGTTTTATCCGTTCATATTAAGTATAGTATACCAATGAATGATGCTCGGGAATTAACCGAAGACGCGGTGCTGAAAATAATGGAAGGTTATGGGAATGATTCCCAGCAGCTTATTGCCGTATTGCTTGACATTCAGGCCGCTTCCGGCAGGAATTATGTTGACCGGCAATGGGCGCTGCTGGCATCAAAAATTTTGGCGGTTCCGCTCTCCAAAATTTTTGATGTGTTAACCTTTTACGCCATGTTCAGCGTTACGCCGCGGGGTGAGTACCTGATTGAAATTTGCCAAAGCGCCCCCTGTCATTTTAGCAGCGGCTGTTCAGGCCGGGCGCAGCAGGTGGTAGACTGGTTTGAAGGTGCGGCGAAAATTAAAATGGGACAGACCAGCGCTGACGGAAAAATAACGCTTGCCCGTACCAGTTGTGTGGGGGCCTGTGAAATCGGCCCCGTGGCAAAAATAGGCGATGATGTTTTTGGCGATTTGAACGGGGAAAAAGTTACGGCGTTGGTTAAATGCTGCCGGGAAGGAAACCTGAACCAGTTTCAAAATGAGGCGCCGCAATGTCAAAATTAAACAACCTTGTTTCCGGAGGCGCCGGCGCTATCGACCCGGTTTCCGTTGCCGAATATGTACAAACAGGCGGTTTTGACGCGCTGAAAAAAGCCGCCGCCATGACCGGCGAAGCAATTATCGCCGAGGTAAAAAAAGCAAAACTTTTGGGGCGCGGCGGTGCGGCGTATCCGGCGGGCAATAAATGGGAACACCTTTTGCATATTCCCGAAACGCCCAAATATATCGTGTGTAACGCCGATGAAGGCGAGCCGGGCACATTCAAGGACCGGCTTATCATGGACAAACTGCCCCTGAAACTGATTGAGGGCATAGTCATTGCCGGTTTTACCTTTCGGGCACAGGCCGGTTATATCTATGTGCGGGGGGAATACCGGAAGATTCAAAAACGGCTGCTTGCCGCCATTGAAAATGCCCGCAGCGCGGGCTTCCTCGGCGGGAATATCCTGGGCACGGGATTTGATTTTGATATACACGTTATCTCCGGCGCAGGGGCCTATGTCTGCGGGGAGAATTCGGCGCTGCTTAATTCCACCGAGGGGAAAGTTGGCCGGCCCCGCATCAAGCCGCCTCATCTGGCGGAGGTGGGGCTGTTCCTCAAACCGACTCTGGTGAACAATGTTGAATCGCTTGCCAGTATTCCGGCCATTATCGGCATGGGCGGGGACGAGTTCCTCAATATCGGCCACCCTGATTCGGGGGGAACCAAGTTAATTTGTCTGTCCGGCCATGTGCAGAACCGGGGTGTTTTTGAAATTCCCCTGGGTAAAGTAACGTTACGCGATATTATTTTTGATTCTGACCTGGGCGGCGGCATTGCCGGCGGCAAAAAACTCAAGTTTTTTCATCTGGGCGGTCAGAGCGGCCCCATTGGCGGTCCCGATCTACTGGATACGGTATACAGTTATACCGATTTGAAAAAGGCCGGATTGAGCGTCGGTTCCGGGGTCGTTGTGGTTATGGACGAGACGGTTTCGGTTATCGAATATCTGCAATGTGTCAGCGAATTCTTTGTTCATGAATCCTGCGGCAAGTGCATCCCCTGCCGCGAGGGCAACAGGCAGCTTCTTAAACTCCTGCGCCGGCTTTCCGTCCCGAATGCCGCCGGCTGTGGCGATTTGGAAACCTTGCGCCGCCTTATCCGTACCATGAGTGACGCTTCATTTTGCGGGCTGGGGCAGACTGCCGCCGCGGCCCTGAACAGCGCATGGAAACATTTTAAGGCCGAGATTGAAGCGCATATAAGGAACGACCATGAGCCAGTATAAACCCGACCCCGATAAAAGCGTCAATTTAACCATTGACGGCGTACCGGTTACCGTACCCGAAGGTACCAGGATTCTGGAAGCCGCCCGAAAAGCCAATGTGCGTATTCCCACCCTTTGCGACCATCCCGGTCTGTGCAAGCGCGGTGTCTGCCGCCTCTGTGTGGTGGAATGTGACGGCAGGGGAAAACTGCTGGCCGCCTGCGCCAATGATGTGTGGGAAGGTGTTAATATCGTTACCAATAATCTTCGTATTCTGAGTATCAGAAAAATGATTATTGAACTGCTTTTGGCAAACCATCCCCAGGAATGTTTGAGCTGTATCCGCAGCAAAAACTGCGAACTGCAAACCCTTGCGGCGCATTTTTGCATAACCGCGTCGCCTTTCCGCCATGATGCCGCGGATCGCAGACCGCCGGTAACGGAAAGCGATACTCTGGTACGCGACATGGGCAAATGCGTTAAATGCGGACGCTGTGTGGAAGCCTGTCAGGAAGTTCAAACAATCCGCAGCATCAACAGCGGATACCGGAGCATACACTACGGGATAAGCGCCCCCTACAATCAGGCCCTTGCCGAAGGCCCCTGCGTTTTTTGCGGACAATGCGCGGCGGTTTGTCCGGTAGGGGCGATTTACGGATACGATCAAAGCGCCGAGGCATGGATGGCGCTTAACGATACGGAACGTCATGTCGTTATACAGATAGCACCGTCTTTAAGCGCGGCTTTTAACAATGCCCTCGGTCTTCCCGCGGGGACGGTCAGCCCCGGCGTTCTGGTAAGCGCGTTAAAACGGCTCGGCTTTGACAGGGTTTTTAACAGCGAAACTTCTGTAAACGCGGCAATGGCGCAGGAAAACGGCGAACTGCTGAACCGTATTAAGGAAAAATCAAAATTACCCATGATAAGCGCCTGTTCTGCGGGCGGGATAAAATTTATCGAAGATTCCTTTCCTGATTTTGCCGGTCATCTTTCCCCCTGTAATTCACCTCAACAAATGTTAAGGACGCTGATAAAAACAGCGGATTCTGCCCCCATAACCGTTGTTTCCGTTTCGGCCTGTATTGCGCAGAAATTTAAATACCGGCGATCCGGAGAAAATTCTCCGGATTGTCACGATGCCAATTTGACTCTGACCGTTGATGAACTTGTCCAAATGTTCAAACAGGGCGGCGTTGACGTATCTGGTTTGCCGGAAACCGCGTTTGATGTTTTGCCGGGTGAAGCGCCGGCGGAATATAAAACAAATTTCACCAATTTGGGGGATATACAAAAAGGAATACAGGAATCCGAAATAAATTTACACGGAACAAAAGTAAAAATGTTGACGGTATACGGTTTTGTCAATGTCCGCACGATTATGGATTCTATCCGCGGGGGCGAATGCGACGCATCTCTGGTACGCATTATGAGTTGTCCCCGGACAGACAGCCAACAAGCCTGTAAAAACAGCGGGCGTACTATACAAAATTTATAGTTTGTATGTTAAACTTGAAGTATGCGAAGATTTTTCGGCATCATCGTTTGTTTTCTCCTGATAATTCTTCATGCAGAAGCTCAGACTCCCGGCGGGGCTCAGTCCCTGAACGCTTTGCAGAATTACCGCCGGGGCAGGGATTTTGAAGCGCAGAATCGCTCGAACGAAGCCAATGTTCATTACAATGAGGCAATCCGCATTTGTCTTGATGAAGTTTCGCGTAACGCCGCCACCCGTGAAACCTACACGATAATAACCTGGACCATGCAGCGGCAGAGAAGATACTCCGATGTGGTTACCTGGGGCGAGCGGGGTTTAAGGATATACTCCGATGAATACCGTATTGTAGAAACAATGGGAGAGGCTTTTTTTTATTTGGGCAATTATGAACGTTCCCTTTTTTATATGCAGCGTTATACCAACGCCCTGCCGGAAGGGGAACGCTCTTCCGTTGCCTTTTTCTTTATTGGCGAAATTTACCGTCTGGCGCGCAAATACTACCATGCGGATATAGCCTATACCACCGCCCTGCGTTTTGAGCCCGGCATTGCCCTGTGGTGGTACCGGCTTGCCACGGTACGCGAACAAATCGGCGACCGCAGACCGGCAATTGACGCCTATCAGCAATCCCTGCGCCTTAATCCCAACTACAGCGAGGCCCGCGACGGCCTGGATCGTCTGCAAAGTAATTAGGCGTAATAGTAATAATGTTCCCGATAGTATCTTCAATACTTATTTATAACTTCGTTTATCTCTTTAAGGAAATCACTTGATAGCTGGTTAATTTGATTATTAATTTGATTTTTCATGGAATTGGGCAGACGGGGGAATAAACTTTCGGCTTCTGTATTGGCGGTAATGTCATTCGGGTTTCTCAAAAAGTGATACGGCTCTATTCTGAGTACATTGGCCATTTTTTCTATCATATCCATGGAAGGAAATTTCCGTCCTGTCTCAATTTGGGCAATGTAAGTCGGCGCTGTATCACATAATTCTGCCAGTCTCTGCTGTGAAAACCCCTCCTTTTTGCGGAATTCCTTCAAATTACGGATAAATACTTGCTTTAAGGTCATAATCTTATGCTAATAGCTCAATATAATTACTTCCCATAAGCCGCTAGGTGCTTATGAACCATTTACAATATTTACCTAATGGGTTATAATAAAAATTTAGGGAATTTGCCATTGAGGGGTAATATTACCGAAAAAATGCCGCCCTTTTGGGGGCGGAAATAAAATTAAGGAGAGTTTTTTATGAGAAACGTACCAAAATTGACCATTTTAATGGCTCTTATCGGCTTTGTCGCCCTGTCTGTAACAGGCTGCGATAATGGAACAACGACACCGCCCAAACACACCCACAACTGGGGCGAGTGGACAGTAACCAAAGCGGCTACCTGTTCGGCGGCAGGCGTGCAGGAAAGGGTCTGCACAGATGACGCAACGCATAGGGAAACGGAAGCGATACCCCTGGACTCTGACGCTCACGATTACCGCTATGTGGAAGGAAGCGGGACAGCCCCCACCTGTATCGCAGACGGCGAAGGGGACGAAGTCTGCTCCCACAACCCAAGCCATACCAGAAGCGGCGTTGTTATTGACAAACTTGGGCATGAATTTGAAACGTATGAATCAAATCACGATGCCGACTGCGAACATGACGGAACAGAAACGGCGGAATGCGTCCGCTTTGATGTTTGCGGACAAACCGATACAATTACCGAAGTAGACTCCGCCCTCAATCACAGCCTGGGAACTTATGTTTCAAACGCTGACGCAACCTGCACGGCTGACGGAACGGAAACGGCGAAATGCGTCCGTTTCGACATATGCGGCCACACCGATACCAAAACCGAAGCTGGCTCCGCCCTCGGGCACGACTACGAATGGGTAGAAACCACCGCCGCCACGTATGTGGAGGAAGGCGTGGAAACGGAAACATGCACACGTGACGGCTCGCACACCGGAAACACCCGCCCTGGTGATCCACAACTTCTCATAAAAACCGCCGCCGACTGGACA
>JAIRRB010000040.1 GCA_031256195.1 Treponema sp. | reverse complement strand
CTTGGTAACGCGTCACTGAATCCGGCATATGAGAAATACCTTGATCTCACCAGGGTGATGGTCAGGGGAATCAACGGCAGGGATGTACCGCTGTATCTTGAGAGAATAAAAAACGCCGGTTACACCGAGGTATTCATAAAAATGGATACCGTTGCCCGGCCGCCGGAGATACTGCCGGTCAGTACCGCGGCGCTGCCGCCTGTGTCGCTGGCTGAAATCGGTTACCGTTCCGTGAAAGTCGGTGAGACAAGGGATATCTCCGGCGCGGCGGAAGGCAGAAACATTGCAGCATGGTCAAGCAGCACGCCTCAGGCGGTTACGGTTGAGGCGGACGGTACCATTACCGGGCATAGCATCGGCAACGCGTTTATTCGCATAAATGAAAGGGAATACATCTCAGTTGTTGTCGTTCCCCGGGAAGATTTTTACATTGTTCCCGAATCCGATGCGGCGTTGCTGCCGCCAGAAAGCAAAACCGGCGACGCTTCAACCGAGGATTTGACGGAGTACAGAACCGAGCCCACGTTCCGCCTCGCGTACAGGTTCAACAATAAAGGCGAAAACAAGGGCGCGAGCGGGAGAAACGGAGGCGTGGATATACTTGGCAGGGGCGCGGATTACAACTGGCTGGGGACAACCTTTTTTCAGGGCGGCTGGTTTTACGATCTGAACGGCGTCAAGCGCGAAATGATCAACGGTTATCAGAAAGACGCGGCCAACGGCGTGGAGTTAACGGTAATACCGGAATTTGTTTACGACAACGGGGTTCCGTATTTGCAGTTGAGGCATGTACTGCGCAATTCCGGCGATACCGCGGTGACGAAACAAAGATTCGGCGCGTCAGCCGACGTAATGATCCATCAAAATGATTACGCCCCCCTTGTGCATACGCCCTACGGAGCGTACATGACGGATTCCGCGGCAAATCCTTCACTCGAACTTATGTTTGTCGGTGAGTCCGGGAACGGGATAAATCCGGTGGACACCCTGTGGCTTGGCACGTGGAGCAGCGGGAATCATTTGAACCATATTTACGATGACGCCCGTTCTGATGTTCGCGGGGAAGACAGCGCGATTGGGTTTTCCTACCAGAATATCGATCTCGCGCCCGGGGAAGCGAAGGAGTTTGTTGTCAGGTTTACCCTCGCGAGGAATGAAAAATAGGATCAGGGCCCATGGGCGGTTGTTTGATGTACGCAACAGCGGCTGCTACATACCCAGCAGTTCTCCATTTAAAGAAATGAATCTGTGAATTCCCATTTATAAGGCTATTTCTGGATAGTTTTCTCACGGCGTTAATTGGATTTATTTATCCCATAACGGTAAACCTGTTACGGTTGCCTACGGCGGTTTTACGCAAAATACCGGCAATTTGGCTGTTTATAAAGCGGCCGGCGTCTTCGGCTCTCCGGCGGCCGTCAATATAACCTATACGCCTGCTTTAACTCTTGGCAGCCTGACACTCCCAGCCGGATACCCGGCCCAATACACCGCCTTTATCGCGGAAAGCCCCCGGTAGCGTTGCAGGGCCGGGGAAAAAGAAAGGCTGAAAGGCAAATCCTCACCAGTACCGCAATCCGGTAGCGCACGGTAAAATTCCGGTTCCACAATTTCCCCGGCCCTTCCCATACCGGACAGGGCAAAAACAGCCAGAATTTTAGTAACCGGATAATCCCGCAAGTGCAAAATCAGATCCCCTGAAAACTCAATATTTTCAAAATGCTTCCTCCGTAACATCCGCCGCTTGCAATACTGCTCAATGCTGTAAGCAGCGGTTACAAGGCAGAACCGCGCCAGCTTATCCTCCCGGTCATCAATGCCAATTACGGCCTTAAAATCCTCCAACGGTATTAGTGAATGAAGTTTCTGCCCTTGTTCCTTACTCATTGTTCTTTCCCTCTTTTTTCATTGGTATAGGTACAGGATAAAAGCCGCATTATAGAAAGTAATTGGGTAAAGTGTGTAATTTTCAGGAAATTCGGGCGAAATTGGCGTGGTTTTTCGCAAATCCACGAAACCTAATCAGGCTTTCGTAATCCGGCAGAAGAATGAGAGAGGAATCTGAAATTGTGTAATAGAGTTGTTCGGAACTTCAGTTTCTGAAAAACTTCCTTATAAATATCACAGACGGACACTAAGTAGCTATCGTTGTTCGCTGCCTCATTTATCTCCCCGCATCATCCTGAAAAGCGGACGGCTCAAAACAACCGCTATACCCGTTGTCAAAACATCGGCTGTAGGCTGCGCCCAAATAAAACCGCTAAAACCAAAAAAATAATTTAACAGATAAAGCAGGGGAAGAAAAAACAGAAGCTGCCGCCCAATGGTAATAATCATAGCCTGGAAAGGTTTCCCAAAGGATTGAAACGATACCATGAGCGTTATCTGTGAACCAATAAACGGCAGCCCTAAGACAAAGGCATGCATTATTGTTCTTCCCGCTTCAATAGTTTTTATGTCATTGATAAAAAACTTGATGAATGAATCACCAAACAGACGCAGAATAGCGCTTCCCGCAATACAAAGCAAAGTCGAATAAAGAAGCGTCAGCTTAAACCCTTTACGAAGGCGTTCAAAATTCTTCGCTCCGTAATTAAATCCGGCAAACGGCTGATACCCCATAATCAAAGCAAAAACAAGCATAAAATATAAACTGGAAATCCGCATTTGAACGCCGATACCGGCGACAACAAAATCGCCGTAACTTGCCGCAATGCGGTTCGACAGTATGTTTGACACGCTCATAATGAGGTTGCTTATTCCCGCAGGTATGCCGATTGATAAAATCTGAAACAGCATTACCCTGTTCGGCCTATAATCCTTTGGTTTTATCGATAGGTTTGTCTTTTTCGAGAAGAAGTAGCAAGCCCCGTAAACAAACGAAATCGACTGTCCCGCGATAGTAGCCCATGCCGCTCCCGCCGTCCCCATTTTTAACCATAAAATAAAAACAGGATCAAGAACAATATTAAGCCCAATGCCCATAAGCATAGACTTCATCGCCCTGTCCGTAGCCCCTTCGCTTCTCATCTGCCCGCTTAGAACGGTTCCCGCGATCGCAAACGGCATGAAATGCAAAATCACCGAAAAATAATCATTCGTATAGGCGAAAGTATCATTGCTTGCCCCTATAAGCCTCAATACCGGCGTTTTGAAAATCAGGAGAACAACCATTAAAAGTAACCCGATGCCGAAAGAAGTGTAAAAAGATACCGAAGAAGCAAGACGGGCTTCATCATTTTTTTTTGCGCCAAGCAGACGGGAAATATAACTTGAACCGCCAGTGGCGAAAACATTGCCGAGAGCCTGTGCAAGCATAAACACAGGGAACACCAGCGACACCGCCGCAACCATATTGGGGTCTCCGGTCTGTCCGATAAAAAACATATCAGTCATGTTGTATATTGCCTGAGCAAGCATAGCCGCCATCATTGGCAAGGCAAGCCGTATTATTGCCTTTGACACAGGTGCGCTCTCCATTAACTGAATACCGGTATATTTCATACTGTCTTTGTTTCCCTTTTGTTGTCGTGCGCGGTTATCGGAATCGTAATGCGGAAACAGGCTCCTTTTTGTCCGGTTTCTTTTCCGTTATTCATTGCAGAAATTGTCCAGCCATGAGAATCAAAAATTGATTTTGCCACCGCGAGCCCCATACCCATACCTTGTTCCCCCCTTGAAGCGCTTCCCCGGTAAAAAAAATCAAAAATATACGGCAAATCTTTTGGCTGTATGCCGCTTCCGTTATCTGTCATGGTCAAGTTTACCAAATGCCCTGAAAATTCTGTGTCAAGAAGAAGGCGCGAACCTTCAGGCGTATAACGGAAAAAATTGTTTACAATATTGTCAAGCGCCCTCTGTATGAGGTGGGTATTCATTCTGACGGTAAGGGAAGCGGGAAGTTCGATATTTGATTCAATGTTATGGTGCAGCAATTCAGCGTCAATGGTAATGCGTTCAACAAAAGACGAAAGAAACGCCCCCAGGTCTGCCGTAACGACATTCCGGTCAGCTTCGGCTGAGTCCATACGGACAAAATCAAGTAGGCTGTTGATCATCCCTTCCAGTTCGTCTACCTTGTTGCCGATAACGTTTAAGAAATGCTTCTGATCTTCAGGGTTATCGGCTATTCCGTCTTCCACAGCTTCGACATTGGCCTTTATAAGCGCAAGCGGCGTTTTAAGGTCATGGGTAATACCCATAATAAATAAGTAACGCCGCCGTTCTTCTTCTTTAAGCGCGTTCCGCATTTTGTTAAGCGAATTGGCAAGTGAAGTAATCTCGTTACTTTCAGTAACGCCATTGCTTCCCTTGACATCTACCGTCAAATCCAGTTCGCCGTTGGCGATACGCCGGGTAGAATCCTCAAGTACCGCAACAGACCTGGTAATGGAACGTGCAATAAACAAAGACATAGTGATAACAAATAAAATAATTATAATAATGGGGAGAAGCGGCATAAGGCGCATTATGACAGGAGGCTCAGGCAGTCCAATCAGTTCGCGCAAGTGTATAAATTCTTCAAATTCTTCTTTATATTCTCCAAAAGAAGAAAAGAATCGCATATAAAATCCGAGTCCCATAGAAACCAAAATGGGTATGAGTACTATACCGGTAACCAGCAGGTAAAATTGACTCTTTATTTTCACTGCGGCAGTGCCTCCTGGACAGTGCTTCTGTTTAGTTTATATCCCATGCCGCGGGCCGTTACGATCCATGCCGGATTGGCCGGGTCGTCTTCAATTTTTTTGCGCAGCCGCTGAATATGCACAGCCACCGTGGTAAGATCGCCGTATAACCCTTCCCATACTTTTTCATAAATCATTTCGGGGCTCATGGGTTTTTCAGCGTTTTCCGCAAGAAAAGAGAGAAGGGCATATTCTTTTGCGGACAACTCAATAGACGTATCCCCTTTTTTCAGTTTCCGGGTATCCATATCAATCATATACGGGCCAAAAACAATTATTCTTTTTGTTTCGCTGTTTGCCAGCCCTTCCATGCGCCGGAACAGGGAACGCACCCGCGCGGTAAGCACCCTCGGCGAGAAAGGCTTGGTAATGTATTCGTCCGCGCCTATCCCCAGGCCGGTTATCTGATCTTCCTCGGAAGTCCGTGCCGACATAATGAGCACCGGCGTATCCCTGGTTTTTTTATACCTGGTAAGGAATTCAAAACCGTCCATACCCGGAAGATTTATGTCAAGTATTATAAGGTTGCACAACCATTTTTCAAGAAGCGAAAAGGCGTCTTCCGCGCTGGTAACCGCCCTCACCTCAAACCCTTCTTTAACAAGGTACCGGGATACCACATCCGCAAGGTCGGTTATATCTTCAACGATTAGGACATTCCCTTTCATAATGCGATTATATCTATCTGATTTTTAACGCGCAATAGAAAAAACCTTACTTAAACAAAAGTTTATCCAGAGTTTATGTACAGTTTATGGTGAATTATCGGCGTTTATTGATATGTATATAAACTTGTGAAGAAAATTATACCATTTTTCTTACTCCTCTTTATTATTCCTGCTAATGCAAGGGGACAGGAAACAGAAGATATAAACAGCAAAGAAAAATCATTATACCCGGCCTTATTTGGAGGATTGTTTGCCAATACCGTAATTCATTTATCAGGACGGCTATTTGGATTTGATTTTGCTCAAACGAGTTTGCAAAGCATAAAAACAAACCTTGGCTCTCAGTGGGTATGGGATAATGACGTTTTTCTTATCAATAATCCCGGCCACGCGTATCAGGGTGGGTTGTACCATACAGCGGCCAGGGCGAATGGCTTTAATTTTTATGAATCGGTATTTTTCGATATCCTGGGAAGTCTGACATGGGAATTATTTGGCGAAACGGACATTCCTTCCTTGAATGATCTCATGGTTACTACATTTGGCGGTGCGGCTTTTGGCGAAATGGTACATCTTTTATATTTGGAAATAAACTCTCCGTATGCAGCCGCTTTTGTAAGCCAAATGGATGCGTTTAATAATGTGATATGGCGAAAAAGACCGTCAAGAACAAATAATATATATTATCTGTCCGCAATGGCAGGGCCTGGGTGGATAAAAATAGTTAAAGAAGACAAAGAACAATTGAAAATATTATTCAATAATAGTATTGCGCCAACGCCTTCTTATATGTTTACCGGTAATATAGGGTGTGAGATAGTTTATGGAAATCCGTTTGTTCAGAATTCAACTAAACCATACTCTCAATTTGAAATAAAAATGCAGATCGGCAGTTCGTTTTATCCCCTGTGGCTTGATTGGACATTATTGACCGATGGTTATATTTTGTCATTTAATCCGTTACACAGTGAAAAAAATATGCTTTCGACAGGTTTGACTTTACATTATGATTTAATCGCCGGTAATAATACCAATTTTGCCAGTAGTGCGCTTGACTGGTCGCTTAAATGGAAACACGTATTCAAAAACGCTTATTTTGAACTAAAATCACATACTGGTTGGACATTTTTTGGCTCATCGGAATATTATCCTTTCGCGGAACTTATTGGTACAAATTTAGTACCCCATGAAACAGAGAATAATTTTGGAACAGGAGCTAACTTTAAATTTTATTTCACCTTGCAGACGCTAAAATATGGCAAAATGACTTTGGGGGCCTGTAGTTATTTATTGTATATTATTCCGTGGAACAAACCTGATTCTCAAGGTATGGATTTTTTTAATCTTTCTTTTTTGGAATACTCATATCCCTTTACAAAAAATATTTCGCTCGTTATAAATAGTTCGCTCTATCTAAAGAGTGGTAACTCGCTCAGAAAAACAAATATTGTTTCAATAGCCGACCGTATTATTCTTGGCCTTCAATGGACATTTTCAGACAAATCATAGTATACGCTCTTTGCTTAAACAAAAGTTTATCCAGAGTTTATGTATAGTTTATGGTCTTTCCATGCCAGTAATTCTATCATTTTGTCATGGTTAAACATCGGCTTTTATATATAAGCGTGATTTTCTGTATTTGTATTTCCGGTTTTTTGGAGGCCCAGGCTACACAGACAGTCAGGGAGCTTACTATTGACGAAGCGGTCAAGGTCGCCCTTGAAAATAATCTGGGGCTTCAACAAAGCGCCATTAACCTGAACGGGAAAAAAAGGGCCTCTGACCGTTCATGGAACAGCCTTATTCCATCAATAAGCGCGGGGGCCGTAGCAAGCCACCCTACATCAATCACCGGTTCGCTTTTCCCGGCCCAGGATTCATGGACTACCGGTTTTCAGGTATCGGCGTCTCTTAGCCTTTCTGTTGTTACCATTGATAACATAAAAAGAGCAAAAGCCGACTACGAAGCGGGAGCAATAAGCTATGAACAGGCGAAACAGGAACTTGAAATACAAGTTCGTAAACTTTTTTATCAGATTATCCTCTTAAACGCCAACAAGGAACTGGCTGCCCTCAGCCTGGAAAACACGCAATCCCGTTACGCTCAAAGCGCTTCGCTTGCCCGCGCCGGTCAAGCCGCTCACCTTGACGAATTATCAGCGCGGGTAGACATGGAAAACAAAAGACCCGTTCTGCGAAACGCTGAAATGGCCTACGAAAACGCAATAGACTCATTTAAGACCCTGCTGGGTATATCCGTGGAACAAAGCATAACGCTTGCCGGTTCGCTGGTTATTACCGATAACATCAGCCCGGTAAACGGCAGGAATCTGAACGCGCAAGGAGACTCCCTTGAAGCATCGGCAATCCTTAAATCCATTGAAACCCTGGAAATACAGCGGAGCGCAACCAGGAACAGCGCGTATATTCCAAGCCTCAGGCTTTCGTGGAATTCAACGCCGCTTTACATCAACGAAGAATGGCGTGATAACAGCGGCTCCTTCTCCGTAACTCTAAGCATGAGCCTTGATAATTTGCTGCCCTGGTCAAATACGAAGACACAAATAGACAGCATTAACGACAGTATCAGTCTGGCGCAGATACGGCTGAATGAATCACTACGAAACCGTGAAAACAAAATCACCCAACTCTTGCGTACCATTGATAAAACCGGTGAAACTATCGAAATCCTGACACTCAACGTTGAACTTGCCAGAACCACCTATGACCTGTATGTAGAAGCGTACCGCAACGGTGCGATGGATTATCAGCGTTTGCGCGATGCCGCTGACAGTCTCCTCCAGGCGCAAAACCAGGTACGGCAGGAACAGTACAATCATATTTCAGCGATTCTGGATTTGGAAAAAGAATTAAATATTCCCTATGGGACTCTACAATAATTGGAGGTTTCTATGAAAAAAATCTTTATTTTTCTCGCTGTGGCGCTCATAGCTGCGGGCTTGATATTTTTCCCCTCACAACGGGCACAACGAAATGCCCCGCAATCAATTGGCGGCCCCGGTGGTCCTGGTGGGCCGGGCGGTCCAGGCGGCCCGGGCAGGCCGGGAATGGCGGGAAACCCCGCCACGGTATTCAGCGTCAGAACTGAAAACGCGGAAATACGCAGCCTTCAGGCGTATATTGAGGTAAACGGCAATATAGTCAGCGAACAGGAAGTAACCGTTGTACCTGACGCGGCAGGGAAACTCGTCTCCATGAGGGTAAATTTAGGCTCCCGCGTACAGCGGGGTGCGCTTGTCGCGGAGGTTGACCCTTCGCGGCCCGGAACCACGTACTCATTAAGCCCTGTTTACGCGCCGGTATCCGGCATGGTAGTGACCAGCCCGATAGCCGAAGGTTCGACCGTTAGCACCGCTACCCCGCTTTTCACCATAGCCATATCCGATAATGTAGAAATCGCGGCGCATATCCCCGAAAGGGAAGTAGGGCAGCTCCGTACCGGCCTCCGGGCACAAGTACGTTTTGAGGCTTTCCCTGGTGAAGTTTTTACCGCGCAACTGACGCAAGTTTCCCCGATAGTCGATCCCGCCTCACGGACAAAAAAAATTACCCTGCGCCTGTTGAATAACGACTCACGGATAAATCCCGGTATGTTCGCCCGGATTAAACTGAATACCCGCACTTACGAAAATGTAGTTTCCATACCAAAGGAAGCTGTTGTTGAAGCAAGAGGCAAAACAATACTATATGTGCTTCAAAATACCGCTGAAAATGAAATACCCCGTGTATCCATGAGGGAAGTTGAAACAGGGGTAAACGTTGACGGCGAACTGGAAATAAAGAGCGGACTTTCCGCAGGTGAAAAAGTCGTAGTACAGGGACAGCAGTTTCTTACAGACGGCGCGGCTGTCAGATTGCTCGGCAGCAGGAACGAAAGGAGCTAGCGTGAAACTTTGTTTCACATTCGATTTTGATGCGCGGCAAGTGTGCCGCGCTATATAGGAGTTAAATATGAGCGTTGCGGATCATGTTGTAAAACGTCCTGTTTTGGGAGTTGTCATATTCGGCCTTATCGCCATAGTCGCGCTATACCTTGTTTCCGGTTTAGCCATAGATATGTTTCCTGAAATGAGTATGCCGATGCTCTCGGTATCCACCGTTTATTCAGGAGCAGGGCCGGAAACAGTAGAGAAAACAATTACCAAACCGCTGGAAGCGCAGCTCGTCAACCTCAGCGGCCTTTCCAGCATTACTTCGACATCAAGTGAAGGTTCCAGCATGATTATGCTCCAATTCAACTACGGAACCAACCTTGACGCAAAAACCAATGACATACGCGACCGCCTTGACCGGGTGCGGCGCGGTCTGCCTGACGCGGCTTCCAGCCCGTCCATTATGCAGTTTGACCCTAATTCCATGCCCATACTCCGCATCGCCGTACAGGGGAACCGCAGCCAGAATGAACTGCGGGCCATAGCGGTTGACATGATACAGAACCGCCTTGAACAGGTTGACGGCGTAGCAAGTACCGGTGTCAACGGCGGACGGGACAAAAGCGTATTGGTTGAAATTTCCCAAAACCGGCTTGAAGCATACGGCCTTACCATTACCGGCATCGCCAGAACGCTCGCGACGCAGAACCTTGAGCTTGGCGCGGGTACAATCGAAGACGGCGCGAAGAATTACAGTATCCGTACCATCGGCGAATTTGCTTCCCTGCAAGACATCGCCGAAACAGTAATAGCCCAACGGGGCGGGGCGGCAATCAGGCTCATGGACATAGGTACGGTAAAACTGGATTATCCCGATGAAACTTCCACCGTATACATTAACGGCGAAAACGGCGTGTATGTCAGCGTAACCAAACAAAGCGGAACCAATTCCGCCGCGGTTGCCGACCTGGTATACGCGAAACTTGAGGAAATAAAAACCTTGCTTCCCCCTGATGTGAGCCTTGAAATAAACCAGGACAACACGACCCAAATCCGGGACATGATAAACGAGTTAACCAATTCGGCGCTTATGGGCGCTGTTCTCGCAATGGGCATATTGTTTCTTTTTTTACGGAACATCAAAAGCACACTCATCATCGGTATTTCCATCCCATTTTCCATACTCGTTACCTTCCTCGTTATGAGCATTGCAAAAATCACTCTCAATATGCTGACAATGGCGGGGCTAATTCTCGGTTTGGGAATGATCGTTGACTGCTCTATCGTCATTCTGGAAAATATTTTCAAATTCAGGGAGCGCGGCGAAAAACCGGATATTGCGACAGTACTCGGCAGTCAGGAAGTAATGTCCTCTATTGTTTCCTCTACATTAACCACCCTCTGCGTATTCATTCCAATATTCCTGTTTAAGAACCGCCTTGAAATGATGGGAGAAATGTTTCAGGGGCTTATCCTCACAATCGGCATCTCCCTTGCTTCCAGTTTGTTTGTCGCTATTTTCCTCGTCCCCATTCTGACAAGCAAATATTTACCGCTTCAAACGCGCACTCAAAAACCGCTCAAAAGCAAACTGCTCATAAAGATTGACAACGCCATTGAAGGGGCGATAAGAGGCATGAACACAGGCTATACCCGGCTCCTCTCCGCCGCGGTCAAACACCGCCTGATAACCGTGGTATTGGTTGCAGCTATTTTTGCCGGTTCCGTGCTTGCCCTGCCAAAATTGGGATTGATTATGATACCGCCGATGAATGAAGATTCAGTAAGCCTCAATGTAACAATGCCCCTGGGTACAAAATATGAAGACACAAAAGCGGTAATGCTTCAATTGCAGGAAATCGCCATTGCGGAAATAAAAGGCGCAAAAAACATAATTGTAAATGTCGGATCAGCGGGCCGCTCTTTTGGCGGCGGCGGGTCCCAAAGGGGCGAACTGAGCGTTAGCCTCAATATGGACGATCCCGAAGCCGACACTTCGGCGCAGGTAATGAATAAACTCCGGGCGCATTTTGGCGACTTTCCCAACGCCTCCCTGCGTTTCGGTCAGGGCATGGGTAGGATGCTGGCCGGAGGATCTGATATAGACATGGTACTCCGCATAGATGAAATTGACTCCGGCCTTGCCGCCGCGCAGGAAATTACCGAGATACTCAAAGAGCAGGTTCCTGAACTTAATGATGTGAGTATCGACCTTACCGAAGGGCTGCCGCAAGTTGAAGTGTTAATTGACCGCAGACGCGCCTACGATCTCGGCCTCTCGGTGAATTCCATTGCCAATGAAATATCCGCCTCCATGAACGGCGTCACCGCGACAACTTTCCGGTATTCAGGCGAAGAATACTCGGTTGTTCTGTCGTTACGTGAAGAAGACCGGGCAAAACTCCCCGACCTTGACTTGATTTTTGTAGCCGCAAATACAGGCGCTCTTGTCCCCCTTGCCAATTTCACCCGGTTTGAAAAGGGGCTTGGGCCGGTAAGCATTAGCCGGGAAAATCAATCGCGCCTTATTCACATTACCGGCAATGTCGTACAGGGACAGCGTATCAATGAAGTTGAGCAAAAAGTCCGCGAGGTAATCAACGCCAATTTTATCCTTCCTGAAGGCATGATCTTAACGTATGAAGGGCAGTGGCGGGAAATAAACAAAAACATACAAACATTCGCGCTTATTATCACCCTTGCGATACTGCTTGTATTTGGGGTAATGGCAGGGCAGTATGAATCGTTTAAGGACCCGTTTATAAACCTGTTCACCATACCGCTCATGCTGATTGGCGTAGTGGGAATTTATGCCCTGACCGGCCAGAACCTTAGTATATTTTCACTGATAGGCGTGGTAATGCTGGCGGGGATCGTGGTAAATAACGGAATAGTATTGGTTGACTATACCAACCTCCTCACACGCCGGGGCATCCCGGTACAGGAAGCCTGTATTCAGGCCGGCGCTTCCCGCCTCCGCCCGGTACTGATGACCACCCTTACCACCGTTTTGGGCCTTATTCCCATGGCCTTTTTCCCCGGCAAATCCGCGACCATGATCCAGCCCATAGGACTGACCGTAGTCGGCGGCCTCCTATCGTCCACAGTGATCACGCTATTTTTTATTCCGGTACTCTATTCGCTTTTCAATGAAGGGCGGAGGAAAGTAACTGTAATGGCACCAGGCAGTGTAGAGAATGCGCTCCATGAAAGTCAAACAATCTAAGGGAGTCAAAAGGGGCCCAATAGAGTTTTCAATCCAATAAGGAAACAGTTTTTGATAGTGTGTAATTGATTGAGTCCACCCTATGGCCGCTTTTCACCGGCTTGTGGCGCGTTGGGAACCGCCAAATTACAGCAGAAAACTTTATCAACTTGGAACGGGGAACATTCAGCGGTTTTCCGAATACCCGGAAATACAATAATTCGGTAAAACTGTTTGCCGCATGGAATCTTTAATAACCGCTATTCACTCTTAATCCGCACCTCCATCCCGGAATATTCCTGTCTCATTTTTGACATATCCTTTTCAATGTTAAAAAACACCATCAACAAAGCAATAAAAAGCATACCGATAGCCGGAACCAGAAAAACTCCGTATATAAAAAAGTTTTGCACCGCGCTACTTTGCGGTACCCAGTAACCGTCAAGCGCAGGGGCGGCATAACCTGTAGACTTGAGGAAAAGATTGAATAACCCAACCGCTATGCCGGAACTTACCGTACAAATAATGCTATAGATG
>JAIRRB010000027.1 GCA_031256195.1 Treponema sp. | reverse complement strand
CTGCAGGCCGTATCCAACGCGCCCCGGCTTTATTTCAGGCTGCTTGATACCGTCGCGGTCAAAGGTAAATCCAAAGGGGTAAAAATATACACGGTAAAACGCTCCCTTAATCCGGCGGAAACGGCGGCATGGCCGGTTCACAATCAGGGGATGGAGTTGTATTACCGCCGCTCATTCCGCGAAGCAGCGGACAAATTCAGGGAGGTATACCGCCTGCTTGCCAAAGATTCTAACGCGGAAAGCCTGTACCGCCGTTGCGCCGAATATGCCGTTAATCCGCCGCCTGCCGGCTGGGACGGCGTTGAGGTGATGAAAACCAAATAAAAAAAAAGGCCGGTTTTCACCGGCCAATGCCCCTTGAGAAGGCATATCGAACATATAGTGATTTGGGAGGGGAACTATACATCCGACATTTTCAATATCGGCATAAAGGCCCGTTTTCTTTAGCCGAATTTTGGGAGTTTGAGCCGCAGGATTCACTCATTTTCTTCTATGTCGATACCGACGGCAAGGGCGATGCGGTAGGTTTTTCCCCGTTGAACCGTGATACTTTTGGTAATCGTATAATCGCCCACCTGAAATTTTGCCTCATAAACGCCCGGTTCCACCTGAAGGGGGCCGTTTTCCCGCGCCACCGGATTGTTGTTCAGGAAGATGTGGGCATTTCCCGGCGCTTCAAAAATTATCAGGGGGGTAGGGTCCTGTAAATTGACGGCAATATCCAGCCTTTTTGCCCGTTCCACCATGAAACGGCGATTTTCATTGCGGTAATCATCGGAAAGTACCAGTAAACGGTGTTCACCTTCCTTCAGAATCTGTTCTTCCGTGATGTTTTTCAGCACAACATCATCAATCAGTACAATAAAAGGCTTGTCCCGCAGTTGTTCCGGATAACGGAAATTAAGCCGTACCGCTCCTTCATCAGCCAAGATAGGACGGGCGCTGATGGTAAACTGCATTTTTTCAACCTCTTCGCTCAGGCCCTTAATGATAGGCATCAGTTTGAAAAGAAGGGGAAATGAAGCGGGCAGCGTGGTATCGACCGGAACGCTGACATACGGGGTGGTCTTCAGTCCGTGGGAACGGCGAACCGGTATTTGATAAATGATTTTAATTTTATTGGGCAGGGCGTCAAAGGCAATGCGCCGCCCTTCCAAATCGTTTGTTCCGGGGGAAGGCAGATGGTCAAGTTCGGCGTATATCAGCATCGCCAGGCTGCCCCGCTGCGCAAGCCATGCCTGAGGCGCCGAAAGTTCCAGCTCAATGCCGCGGAAAAAACGGGAGCCGCTTCCCAGGCTAATCAGCGCCGAGCTGTTGTAGGCCAGATTGATGGATGAACCTTCGGGATTGTCCGCGGATAACTCAATCGTTCCTTCCAGCAGGGAACGAAACGACTCCGCCGCTGCCGGAATGGCGAAAATGGAAAGGTAAATGAGCCACAGAAAAACCGGCTTATACATTTTAACGTCCGCCAGGCAGGAATAAATATTTATCCGGGTCCCGCGCCTTTCCATTTTGCCGAAGTTCAAAGTGAAGATGAGGGCCGGTGGATTGTCCGGTAGAACCCACCCACCCAATCAGCATACCGGATTTTACGGTAGCCCGCAAGCTCGTCCCTACCCGCTGCAAATGACCGTACAGGCTCGCCCAGTCTCCCCCGTGCTTTATGACAATATAATTGCCGTAGAGAGGGTCCTCGCCAATCTCGGTGACTATACCGTCTCCCGCGGCATACACCTCGGTTCCCGGCGGGGCGGCCAAATCCAGTCCCTGATGGAGACGTGTATTTCCGGTTACGGGATTATTCCTCATTCCAAAACTCGAAGTCAGCCGGTAGGTGCGCAGCGGAAAGCGGAATCCGGTATTAAGAAAAAACGCCCGCTCGGTCATGCCGAATTCACTGCCGGGAAAAAAATAAAAGGCAGCCCCTTCCCCCGTTTTTTCCCCTATGGCAAGAAGGCAGGAATCTTCTTCCGGCGAGGAAGGGCGGCTTGCGGCCAACAAACGCTCAAGGCTGGAATCCGGTTCTTTCGGCACAAAGATACCCGGCATTGAGGGCAGTAACAGGATGGTATCCGCCGTCAGCATTGACGGATGATTAAGGCGGTTCAGGCTTGCCAGCGCCGAATACGGTATATTACAGCGGGCGGCCAGGGAGAAAAGGTCTTCCCCTTCACGGGGTACATAGCGGTATACGGTCAGATAAGCGGCAAGGGCG
This sequence comes from Treponema sp., assembly GCA_031256195.1. Lineage (GTDB taxonomy): Bacteria > Spirochaetota > Spirochaetia > Treponematales > Breznakiellaceae > WQXQ01. Next base: position 3,260 of record JAIRRB010000027.1, on the reverse strand, counting down.
GCGGCGCCCCTGGCGGCGTTTTCAGGTCTGCCATCCGACCGGTTTCTGCTGCGGTTAAAGATACGTTTACGGTTTGCCTCAACATCGGCAATGAACTGCTTAAAGCCGTCGTCCCGCGAATCGAGCCGTACTATGAGGGGAAAACTACCCGGTGTTTCCGTACCGCCATCGGCATAGCACCACCATGGGACCCCCAGAAAGGCAAGAACAACCCAAAAAAAGCGCCCCATAGGGGCGTTGAATAATGAATGCGACTCGTTACGGCGCACACAAGAACCCGCACATTACCACACAGCGGGACATCCGGCCCCGCAGGTCAGAAGCAGTTCCCTGTCGCATCTTCCTGATAATTCCTCTGTTTTTTATTCGCTGGCTATGGCTTCAACCGGACAGACAGAGGAACAGGCTCCGCAATCCGCGCATTTTGCCGGGTCTATCCAGCGTTTGCCGTCCTTCTCGATAATTGCCTCTACGGGACACTCGCTGTCACAGGTACCGCAATTAGTACAGGCAGCATCATTAACTTTGTAAGACATAGTATACCTCTCTTGATTTATGGTGAATATAGCAAGGTTAGCATAAATCGTTTACAATTGCAAGAGGTATGTTTGAATTACTCTATGGCGCCGGTGCGGCTGAACAGGAACGCCGGCGTTATGCCGCCCTTATGGAAGGAATGTCGCCCCAGGCCGGTTTCCCCCCTGAATTTTCCGCAGAAAGGGAAAATGTGCGGATATTCAGCGCGCCGGGGCGTACCGAACTGGGGGGAAACCATACCGACCATAACCGGGGCAGGGTGCTTGCCGCATCCATTCAAATGGACGCCGTTGCCGCCGCCGTTCCCCTCAGCAGCCGGCAGGTATTTTTCCGTTCAGCCGGTTTTCCCGATGTTTGGGTAAATCTGGACGGCAAAGACGGCGTACCGGACCTTTCCCCCCAACCGGAAGAACAGGGGACAACCGAATCGCTGGTGCGGGGCATTGCCGCCGAATTTGCCCGCCGGGGGATACAGATTGGCGGTTTCAGCGCGAATGCCTCATCCACGGTTTTACCGGGTTCCGGCTTGTCTTCTTCCGCCGCGCTGGAAGTGCTTTTGGCGAAAATATTTGATTCCCTGTACGGCGGGGGAAAATGTTCCCCGCTTGAACTTGCCCTCATCAGCCAAAAGGCGGAAAATGATTATTTTGGCAAACCGTCCGGGTTAATGGATCAGGCTGCTTCCGCGTCCGGCGGTGCTGTTGCCATTGATTTCATTAGTCCTGCCACGCCCCTCATTACCAAAATCGAATTTGACCCGTTGTCAGCGGGCTTTGCTCTCTGTGTGGTAAATACCCGCGGAAGTCACGCCGACCTTACCCCCGATTATGCCGCCATACCCCAGGAAATGAACGCCGTTGCCCGCTATTTTGGCAAGTCCTTCCTGAGAGAGATTGACCTTTCCCAGGTATTGTCAAATGCCGGTGAACTGAGAAAGTCGGCGGGCGACCGCGCCCTGCTGCGGGCCATTCATTTTTTTAACGAAGATAAGCGGGCAGCCGCAATGGCCGGACTGCTGCAAAAACGGGAAACAGCCGGGGCTGACATTGAGAAACAGGGGCTTATGGGACAGTTTTTGGACCTGGTCAATGAGTCGGGGGATTCATCCTGGGAACTTTTACAAAATTTATATTCCCCCCGGAACTTTCGCGAGCAGGGCTTGTCCCTTGCCCTTGCCGTGTCCCGGGAATTTTTCCGCGAACAGGGGATAAAAGCCGCCTGCCGTGTGCATGGCGGGGGCTTTGCAGGCACTATACAGGCGTATATCCCCGCCGAGGGGCTTGAAGATTACCGCGGCCGCATGGAAGCGCTTTTTGGCCCCGGCGCACTGACCGTACTGCGTATACGTCCGGTTGGCGCGGTTGAACTGCCGTATGCGCGAAATTAATTAAAATCAGCTAACCGGCGGCGACTAACTTAAAATATTCTTCTTGTTGAGATTTAAGCAGCGCAGGCGTGTCCAGTCCGTAGGGGCAATGCTGTTTGCAATGACCGCAGTTGGTACAACCATCAATAAGCCGCATATTTTTCTGCCACTCAGGCGACAGCCAATACTCTTTTGACGATCTTTGCACCAAAAAGATAATGCGCGCCGCGTTGGGGATGGGGATATTTGCAGGACAAGGCAGGCAGTAGCCGCAGCTTCGGCAGAAACTGCCGGAAAGTTCCGCTCTGTCGGCTTCGATACTGCCGCGCAGAATGTCATCCAATAGGGGCGGCTCATTTTCGTATAACAGAAATTCATTTAATTCTGACATTTTCTGCATACCCCAAATCGGAATTACATTATCATACTGCCGCAAAAACGCAAACGCCGCTTTGGCGTTGGTTAAAAGTCCGCCGCATAAACCTTTCATGGCAAGCAAACCCACATTATGCTGACGGCAAAGATCGATAAGAGACAACTCATCTTCCGTTGACAAATAGGACAGGGGATATTGCAGGGTATCGTACAAACCGGACAACACCGCTTCTCTTGCGCGATCCTTGCTGTGTTCGCTAATGCCGATATGCCGGATTTTTCCCTGCTCCTTCGCTTTCAATGCGCAGTCATACAGTCCGTCTTCAGCTCCGGGGCGCGGCACAACGGACGGATTGTGAAACTGAAATACGTCAAGATAATCGGTTTGGAGCATCCGCAAACTGTTTTCGATATTTGCCATAATTTTGTCAGGCGAAAGGGGCAGCGATTTTGTACAGAGTACGATTTTATCGCGTACATGATGCAGCGCGATGCCGAGCCGCTCTTCGCTGGTTCCGTAAAGGTTGGCGGTATCATACAGGGTAACGCCGTTTTCGTATGCGCGCTGCAGTAACGCGGCGCTTTCCTCATACGGTATACGCTGGATCGGGATACAGCCAAATCCGGTACGTCCTACGGTTAACCCTGTCCTGCCAAAAGTCGTCTGCTGCATAATGCCTCCTTCGGTAACAGGGAATATTATATATCAGAAGTATTAGTTTATTATACCCTTTGACGGCGCTGCACAAAGTGATGGCTGCCCTCATTGCGCCGCCAGCCTACTGGCGGCGTACAGTCGCAGTCCTGTTATGTGCCGTAAAATCTGTTATTTCATTTTTCAATAGGAGCTGTTTCCCCTCCACTGCCACCACCCTCTTTACCGCTATCCTCGACCATTTCCTGCAATACATGAGTTGTAATAAAAGTTACAGTTGAGCCATTAACTGCCAGTGTACCCTTTGCAATATCAAAATAACTTCCT
>JAIRRB010000177.1 GCA_031256195.1 Treponema sp. | reverse complement strand
TCTTTCGCTTTTTCTTCCCACCCTTCAGGCAGTAATTCAAACAAGCTGTTTAACCAGCCCTTTTCCCCTTCCATCCTCTGATTATATCATCTTTTTTATTTAAGTTGACGCATATGGTGCGCGATCCCCATTTTGGCGTTCCGGCCCTGTACATTTACGATAAATACCCCGGCGGAACCGGTTTGGCGGAAGGGCTTGTGCGCTGTATCAGCGGCCCTGCCGGCAGCCTTGCAGACGGTCACACCGGAGGTCTGTTTGCCGCCATCAACGAAGCTCTTGCCCGCTGCCCCTGTAAGTCGGGCTGTCCGTCCTGTGTGGGGCCGGGGGGCAATAAAGCCGCCGCCGAAAAATTTACCGGGGCGCTTGTTCATTAAAAACTTGACTTATATTATATCCTTGTTTTCGCTACTATATATCAACAGGGTGGCGAATACAGGCGGTCCTATCCGCCGCTTTCACCTGCTGTCTGACGGAGGTTTTATATGACTAAAAAAAACACACAGGGAAAGGCCAATACGCCTTCCTCCAGAGCGGAACGGGCCAGAAAGCGGCTGCTCAGGGCGGCAAGCAGGGAAGGCGATACCCTGTTGATTCAGTATGACAACAGCGCCGCAGGCTACGATGAAGATGATGTTGAAGAAATGCGGGACGAACACGGGGTAAACGTAATCACCCGGCATAAGGAAGATTCATTGTTCAAGCGTTTTGTCGGGGCCTTTATCAATCCCTTTGCGGTTGTTCTTTTTGTGTTGGCGGCGGTATCGTTTTTTACCGACGTTATTTGGGTGGAACCGGGGGAAGCCGATTTTACCGCGGTCATTATCATTATGACGATGGTGATTGTTTCCGGTATGCTGCGCTTTTTTCAGGAATTGCGCAGCGGCAACGCCGCCAAACGTTTGACCGAAATGGTAGAAACCACGGTCTGTACCGCCCGCAAATTCAAGGATAAAGAAAGCGGCGTCACCTTTTCCCGAAAGCGGGAAATCCCCATGGATGAAGTTGTGGTGGGCGATGTGGTGCATCTTGCCGCCGGGGACATGGTTCCCGCGGACGTGCGGATTATTCAGGCAAAGGACTTGTTCATAAGCCAGTCCGCCCTTACCGGCGAAAGCGAGCCGGTGGAAAAATTCGCGGGCGGTGTCGCCAGAACAAACAGCAATCCCCTGGAATTAAACAATTTGGCTTTTATGGGAACCAACGTCATTTCCGGTTCCGCCGTCGCGCTGGTCATCACCGTCGGCGATGATACCATTCTGGGTTCTATCGCCCAGCAGCTGCAGGTTAAGGCCCCGCCCACCAGTTTTGAAAAAGGGGTCAACTCGGTATCATGGGTACTGCTCCGCTTCATGCTGGTGATGGTTCCGATAGTGCTGCTGGTGAACGGCTTTACCAAAGGGGACTGGCTGCAGGCGTTCCTGTTTGCCCTTTCGATTGCGGTGGGCCTGACACCGGAAATGCTGCCCATGATTGTTTCCGCCAACCTTGCCAAAGGCGCGGTTTCCATGTCGAAGAAACGGGTTATCGTTAAAAACCTTAACTCGATTCAAAACTTCGGGGCGATGGATGTTTTGTGTACCGATAAGACCGGCACGATTACCCAGGACAAGGTTATTCTGGAATACCATCTGGACATACATGGTGATGAAAATGTCGATGTGCTCCGCCAGGCCTTTTTGAACAGTTATTATCAAACAGGACTGAAAAATCTGATGGACCTTTCGATTATTGAATATGCCCGCAAGGCGGAACTGACCAACCTCTGGGAGGATTACAAAAAGGTTGATGAGATTCCTTTTGATTTTAACCGCCGCCGCATGAGCGTTGCGGTGGAAGGTTCATCGGGACAGGTTGAACTTATTACCAAGGGCGCTGTTGAAGAAATGCTGGCGATTTCCGATCAGGCGGGTTATCAGGGAGCGGCGGAACCCATGAGCGGAGAATTGCGGGAAAAAATTCTCGCCACCTGCCGCAGACTCAATGAACAGGGAATGAGGGTGCTGGGCCTGGCGCAAAAAACCGTTACGCTGCCCGCCACCCTTTCCGCCGCAGATGAAAGCAGCATGACTTTTATCGGCTGCCTTGCCTTCCTTGACCCGCCCAAGGAAAGCGCCGGTATGGCAATCAAGGCCCTGGGCGAATACGGCGTCAAGGTGAAGGTGCTTACCGGCGATAATGACAGCGTTACCCGCACGGTGTGTCATTCGGTGGGCCTGGACGCGGGACATATACTGCTCGGTTCCGAACTGGAAACCATGAACGATGAAGCCCTGAAAAAAGCGGTAGAAGAGGTTGATGTTTTCGCCAAACTTTCGCCAAGCCAAAAGGCCCGGATTGTAAAAGCCCTGCGCAATGACGGCCACACGGTTGGGTTTATGGGTGACGGCATCAACGACGCGGCGGCAATGAAGGCGGCCGATGTCGGCATCTCGGTGGATACCGCGGTTGACATCGCCAAAGAATCGGCCAATATCATTCTGCTGGAAAAGGATTTAATGGTACTGGAAGAAGGCGTTATTGAAGGCAGAAAAATTTATGCAAATATCATTAAATATATTAAAATGACCGCCAGTTCCAACTTTGGCAATATGTTCTCGGTATTGGCGGCGTCCGCCTTTCTGCCCTTCCTTCCCATGCTGCCGATTCAAATTCTGGTGCTGAATTTAATCTACGACATTTCCTGCATCGCCATTCCCTGGGACAATGTAGATTTAAATTATCTGCGTAAACCCCGCAAGTGGGACGCTTCCTCCATCAGCCGCTTTATGCTCTGGGTAGGACCGACAAGTTCCGTGTTTGACATAACCACCTACATTCTGATGTTCTTTTACATTTGCCCCCTCTTTGCCGGCGGCCCCTGGGCCGGCCTGAGTCCCGAAGGACGGATTCTCTTTATCAGTCTTTTCCATACGGGCTGGTTTGTGGAATCCCTGTGGTCTCAAACTCTGGTCATTCACATGATCCGCACGCCGAAGATACCCTTTATCCAGAGCCGGGCATCGGCGCAGCTTGCCATGATGACCACGCTGGGAATAGCCGCCGGTACGGTCATTCCCTATACATGGCTGGGAGCGCAGTTGGATATGACCCGCCTGCCGCTGTATTACTTCCCCTATCTGGGCGGTATTATTCTGGCCTATATGCTCCTGGCTACGCTCATGAAAAAGGTCTTTGTGTGGAAATATGGGGAACTGTTGTGAGTAAGGAAATATTTATGACCCATCTGTCGAATTTTTCCGTCCGCACTTCGCAGCAGAATGAATGGCTTGATATTACCGGTGAAGTACAGCAGGCGGCTTCGGCTTCGGGCATAACCGAGGGGATTTGTGTAGTGTTTGTGCCTCATACCACCGCAGCGGTAACGATTAATGAAAACGCCGATCCCGATGTTCCCCATGATGTGGGTTTTGCCCTTAACCAGATTTCCCCTGACCGCCGGGAATTCCGCCACGGCGAGGGCAACTCGGCGGCACATACCAAGTCAAGCCTGGTGGGGCCCTCCCTTACCCTGATTGTTTCCGGCGGCAGGCTGCTGCTGGGAACATGGCAGGGTATCTGGTTTAATGAATACGACGGCCCTCGTGTCAGAAAAGTATATGTGCGGGTGTTGGGGCAATAAACTTGTTCAGAAACTGAAGTTTCTGAACAACTCTAATAATATCTATGGTATAATAGTACCAAACTTTTTGTGAGGAGGAAACATGAAAGCGCTGTTTATAGGGGGAACCGGCACCATAAGCACGGCAATCTCAAAGTTGGTACTGGAGCAGGGTTGGGAACTGTTTTTGCTGAACCGGGGCAGCCGGAATACCGTAATTGACGCACAGGGCAAGCCGGGGAAACTGGTTGAAATTAAATGTGACATCAGAACGGAAAGCGTTGAAACAATCCGTTCAAAGGTACAGGCGGCGGCGGGCGAAGGACAGCGTTTCGATGTAGTCGCCGAATTCATCGCCTTTACCACCGATCATGTCGCAAAAGATATTGACATTTTTAAAAACCTGTGCCGGCAGTATATTTTTATCAGTTCGGCGTCGGCCTACCAAAAGCCCCTGTCTTCGTACCTGATTACAGAAAGCACTCCTTTGGCGAATCCCTATTGGGAATATTCCCGCAATAAAATCGCCTGCGAGGAATTGCTCATGGCAAAATACCGCGAAAACGGTTTTCCCGTTACCATAATCAGGCCGAGTCATACCTACGATGAACGCAGCGTTCCGCTGGGAGTCCACGGCGCGAAAGGAAGCTGGCAGGTAATTAAACGGATGATCGAAGGCAAGACGGTGATTATCCACGGCGACGGCGCCAGCCTGTGGACAATGACACATAACAGTGATTTTGCCCGCGCTTTTTCGGGCTTAATGGGAAACATTCACGCCATCGGCGAAGCGGTGCAGATAACCTCCGATGAAAGTTTAAGCTGGAATCAGATATATCAGGCCATTGCCGACGTTCTTAATATCCCGTTAAAGGCAGTGTATATTCCCAGCGATTTCCTTGCCCAATGCAGCACCTATGATTTTACCGGCAGCCTCATCGGCGACAAGGCAAATTCGGTGGTTTTTGACAATGCCAAACTCAAGCGGCTGGTTCCCGGTTTTTGCGCCCATGTTCGTTTTGATCAGGGGGTGCGGGAAAGCATAACCCATGTTTTGAATCACAAGGACTGTCAGGCGGAAGACCCTGAATTTGACTCATGGTGCGACAGGATTATTGCGGCGCGGGAACGGGCGGTTAAGGAATTGGGAAACCGCTGAAAGGCTGCAAATACACTGATCGGGCAACCCGGATTTGAACCGGGGACCCCAAGTCCCCCAGACTTGTACGCTAAACCAACTGCGCTATTGCCCGGTCAGAGCATCCGCAGCCTTTCCGTATCACAACCTAGCATTTTTGGCAGGTATTGTCAATATAAGATCAGGGCAATAGTGTTTACTTTTCCTGCTTGCTCAGTTTTTAAAACTGCTCTGGTAAAAATGAGAGGTAACGAAATGGCATCCAAAATCAAACCTGTTCAGGGTGTTTTTATCAGGTTATTTTTGTGGATGTGGGTTATATGAAATTCGTGTGTATAGAGTTATGCGCAAGTATTTTGAATTGGTTGGAAAATAATAAAAACATACGATTGAAAAAACAATGATTTTTTGATATATTTGAGTTATATTGATTTTTTAGTGAATTTAGTTAAATGCTCTACGGCATTAGTTTAAAATCATAGTGGGGTTAATATGAAAAGAATAAAGTTTTTAGTATTTTACTTTTCTACAATTTTAGTTTTAACTGTTGCTTCTTGTGATATTTTTTCTCGTTCTCAAATTGGAACAATCACAATAGAAAACAATTCTGGAAAAGTAGTAACGAATATTGTTGTATTTGTTCCTCAATATGAAAAAGATAATAATACAAAAAAATCGATAGTTTGGCAGTAAATCAATCAATAACAGTAAAATACGATATTGTCAATTCCAATTTTATGAATTCAGCAAGAACTGTAACTTGCTCTGCTGGGATTGAATATTACATCGATAGTGTAAAATTTGGCATAGAAGATGATTATGATTATTTTACTCTTGCAGACTCCTTTGAGGTGATAATAACAATAAATGCTGATGGATGGAATGTAAATATTAAACGGTATTGATTTAAGCCGTTTACACGAATGTGTTGCTCTAAAGGAATATTAATTTTATAAATAGTAATGAAATAAAAGTATAATAAATGTAAAGCAAAAAACCTGCGCTTAACAGGACTGTATGCGTACGCCGCCAATAGGCGGCTAGGGTTCGGCTGGCTAGGTCGGTCGCTTCGTTCGTTCCCACGCCAGCCTCACCCACATTCCAGCCCGCCCGCAAACCTGCGGTTTACTTTATATGGCGGGCTTGAACGTCGCATACAACCAGAACGTTATGCGACATTTTAATTGTTTTATTAAATATGCTTCTGTTGTCGGTTTTCTACGTACTTCGACCAGATTGCGGGGAACGGCCATGCGATGATGGCAGCCACAATTGACAAAAACAGACATTTATAAGAATATGAAAACGAACAGAAGGAAAATAAAACCATGAACAAATATGAAAATAGGTGACGGTATGCAGGGGCTTCTACCATAATGAAAGGTATCATACCGCAGGGCTCGTCAACAATAGTTGACACGCCCTGCACCCGCCTAACCAACATTCTCCGGCCCGCTTTTTTCAGCGGGGCGATTATCATTGCCCTTATTGCCCTGCTGGTTTTGGCGGCGCTTGCCTGCATACTCAGTAAAACTCCGGGCAGGACCTTGTTTTTTTTCTTTTTCGGCCCATTTCGTAATGTATACAGTTTTGGCAATATGCTGAACAGCGCCGTACCGTTGATTCTGGGCGGACTGGGAGTCAGTGTCGCCATGCAGACGGGCAGCCTGAACCTCGGCGGGGAAGGGCAGATATATTCGGGGGCTTTTGTCGCAACCATTACCGCGTTATCGCTGCCGCTTATGGGTTTTGGGGGCGGGTTAATTGCCCTGCTTGCCGGGGCTTTTTTTGCGGGGACGGCGGCGGCCTTCTCCGGTTTTTGCAAGGCGCGCTGGAACACCAACGAACTTATTACCTCTTTTTTGTTGTCCAATGCCCTGATATTGACGGTTAATTATTTGGTCAACGGCCCTTTTCTTGACCCCGAAACCAATTTGCAATCAACCAAAAAAATCGCCGCCGGTCTCAGGCTGCCCCTGATTCTGCCGCCGTCAAATTTAAGCGTGGCGCTGATTATCGCCCTTTGTATGGCTGTGATTGTTCACATTTTTCTTAAACAGACAAAACGCGGCTATGAATTCAGAATGGCCGGAGCCAATGAAATTTTTGCCCGCTACGGCGGCATTAACACCCGGCTGAATACCGTTATTGCGATGTTTTTCAGCGGAGCCCTGTACGGCCTTGCCGGCGGCCTTGCGATTTTCGGCACTTATTACGGAACGATAAAGGAATTTTCCGCCGGACTTGGCTGGAACAGCCTTGCGGCGGCGCTTATCGCCGGTTTTTATCCCCCCGCGGTGATACCGGCCAGCCTTTTCTGCGCGTGGATTTCATCCGGCGCAAAAATCGCCATGCAAAATTCGGACATTACTTTTGAAGTTGCCTCGATTGTGCAGGCGGTCATTTTCTTTCTGGCGACCAGTGTTGTTATGCGTAATATATTCGCCGGAAGGGGGAAGCGGCAATGAAAAATCTGTTTCCCGCCCTGCACAGCGCCGTTACCATTATGACGCCGCTGCTTTTTGCCGCGACCGGCGGCCTGTTTACCGAACTTGCGGGAATGTTAAACATCGCCCTTGAGGGGCTGCTCCTTGCCGGGGCATTTTCCGCCATTGCCGCGGTGTATTTTACGGGGAGTTTTACCGCAGGGCTTATCGCGGCGGTTTGTGTTTCCGTCACACTCTCCGCGCTCCTTGCTTTTACCACCCTTAACCTTCGTTCCAATGTGTTTATCACCGGCCTTGCGGCAAACCTGCTGGCGGGCGGCCTGACGGTTGTTCTTTCGCAATATTTTTTTGATACACGCGGCGTTGTTGTGTTACATGGCACTGCCCATCTGCCGCTCGTTACCATTCCCTTTATTAATGCCATTCCTGTTATGGGCGCATTGCTTTCCGGCCATAGCGTTTATGTATATATGGGCTGGCTGCTGCTGCTGGTTTCATGGATGGTGATTTACAAAACGCCCTTTGGCTATCATCTGCGGGCCTGCGACAAACATTCAGCCGCTCTGGCTTCTCTGGGCATTCAGCCCGATACCTGCCGCCGGATTGCCTTTCTGGTTTCCGGCTTTTTCTGCGGAATAGGCGGCTCATTCCTCAGTCTTAATCTGGGCGCTTTTGTTCCCAATATGACCGCGGGCAAGGGCTGGATAGCGTTAGTTGTCATATTTCTCGGCGCGCGCAGGCCGCTGGGCATTTTGGCCGCCGCCTTTGTTTTTGGCCTTGCCGAATCTTTTTCAAATTACGCCCAGGGATTGTTGAATATGCCCGCCGATTTTATCCTTGCCATGCCGTACCTGCTTACCCTGCTGGCGATGGTTTTTGTATCGGTACGGCAAAAAGGAAGGAATCCTCATTGATGCGCCTGGACCTTCGCGCTCCGCTTGAATACGAAGAAACGCCGGGGCTTATTCCCTTTCAGCGCCTGCCTTCTGCGGATGAAACCGCGGAAGAATTATTGTTGTGTTTTGAACTTGACCGGGAACAGGCAGGGCGCATAGACCCTGATGCGGATTGTTTTCTGGGAAAGCTTGTCTTTTCCGGTACCGGTGGAGGGCAGGGGAAGGTGCAGCTTCCCGCCGGTCTGTACCTTTTTGACCAGCAGCGCAGGGCGCTTGACCGGCAGGACTGTGTTGATATGGCGATTGAGCAGCAAAAAGATGGATTGTGGGAACAACTCCGGCTGGAAAATCGCTTGTATATTCGTTATTTATTTGAAGACGGCAGCCCGGTAACCCAGATTTTCAGGCCATACGGCAGAAAACAAGTGTGAAATTAACCGGCAATTACTTCCGCAATATCAAAACAATAATCGCCGAGTTTTTCAATGCGGCGAACCAAATCAATAAATATCAATTCTGTTTTGACATTTTCACCGGCTTCAATACGCTTGCGGCTGAGTTTCTGGAGTTTTTTGCGGGAACTGCTCATGTTTGTTTTCAATTTGAGGGTATGAACAGCCAATGCTATCGCCGGACCGGGACCTGCTCGCTTCTGCAGCAGGCCAAGAAATCCTTCAATTTGATTCACATAGGGAATAAGATCATCCATTTCCTCGTTTTTAAAAACATAATCTTTCCGTACGCTTTTTTCCAGCAAACGGCTGATGCTGTAACATTCATCGCTCATTTCTTCGATATAGCCGATAACCCGCAATAACTGGAAAACCCGGTGTTCAGACCGGGGGTTAATCTGTTCGCGGGTACATTCAATCAAAAAGCCGCTGAGCGCTTCCCTCATTTCATCGGTGTATTCTTCTTTTTGTTTCAGTTCTTCGCAAAGGGTGGTAACGGCGTCTTTTTTGTCGCCTGTCTCACGCAGACTGCGCAGTACGGCGCTGAAGCGGGCATACATGGAAGAGGCAACGCCCGCCATGTCGTGAATTTCCTTTTCGGCGCGCAGTATGTTCAGTTCCGGGGTGTCGGTAAGGGCGCCGGGGATGTAGGTAAATTGGTAATGGCCGCTTTCTTTTTTTGAGGTATCTTCCCGAACAATAAGCGAAACCAATTTTGCGTAGTGTTTTACAAAAGGCAGGAAAAGGATGGTGTTTACCGAATTAAAAACGGTATGCAGCATGGCAAGATGTATCGTTATTGCGGAATCATGGGCCACAGGATTCCCCGGCGTTAAGATATGAACCAGCGCCAGCAGCGGTTTGAGCAGGGGCAGCGCCCAGATGGTTCCCACTACATTGAACAATATGTGGACAAGGGCGGCCCGTTTTGCCGCGGTTTTGGCGCCAATGGCGGCCAGCGTCGCATCAAGCGTTGTACCGATATTGGCGCCCAGAATCATCCCCGCCGCCATTTCATAACCGACTACCCCGTTATACGCCATTGTCAAAACTATGGCGGTTGAGGCGCTTGATGAATGAATAAGCAGGGTTATCACCAGCCCCGCGCCAGCTCCGGTCAAAACGGACAAAAACCCCAGGTGCGACAGGGCGGCTATGGCGTTAAAATTATAATTATTGCCGACAACGGACATTGTCTGGGTAAGGTATTCAAGCCCCATGAACAGAAAGCCGAATCCCAACAGTAAATCACCCAGGCTTTTGTATTTCCATTTTATGATGCTCAGGATAAATCCAATGCCGACCGCCGGCAAAGCCATATTGGAAATTTTAACCGAGAATCCCAACAGGGACACAATCCAGGCGGTAACGGTTGTGCCGATATTCGCCCCCATTATCACACCGATTGATTGTGTCAGGGTAAGCAGTCCCGCGTTTACAAATGCCACAACCATAACCGTGGCAGCCGATGACGACTGAATAATGGAAGTAACGGCAAAACCGGTCAACATTCCGACAAAGCGGTTGCCGGTCATAAAATTCAGTGTTTTTTTCATCCGGTCGCCGGCGCTTTGTTGTATGCCATCGCTCAACATCTTCATTCCAAAGAGGAACAGGCACAGGCCGCCGGTCATGCGCAGTAACAGGGATACGATAGCCATAAATGTTATGGTACAGGCGGAACCGGAAAATTTCAAGTAAAAGCACAAAACCATTAAAAAACCGTTATTTTTTGGTGTATTTGGCGGCATGGCGCTCCGTGGTTCGGATTTTTACTTGTCGGTAAGCGTATTTTATTGTATATTGACAGCATGGCTGCCATTCGAAGCAGTGTAACAAAAGCGTTCGGTATACTTACGGCAGGCGGGGATTGTCCCGGACTGAATGCCGCAATACGGGGCGTTTGCCGGGCGGCGCATGACCGCTATGGCATGAGAATTATAGGCATAGCTGACGGTTTCCGGGGTCTTATCGACGGAAATGTCAATCCTCTCAATCCGGCTGATTTTTCGGGGATACTCACCAGAGGGGGAACGATTCTGGGGGCAAGCAGGGAAAAGCCGTTTAAGGATGAAACCGGGGATACCAGGGAAATTGTTGGTGAAAAAGTAGCGGCAATTAAAAAAACCTACCGTAAACTCGGGCTTGACTGCCTGGTTGTCATTGGGGGCAACGGTACGAATACTACCGGCTACCGTCTTGCGCAGGAAGGGCTGAATGTAATCGGCCTTCCCAAAACCATTGACAACGACATTGTGGGTACAGACCGGACTTTCGGTTTTCATTCCGCTCTGGCTATCGGCACGGAGGCCATTGACCGCCTGCACTCTACCGCACAGAGCCACAGCCGTGTAATTGTCATTGAGTTGATGGGACACAAGGCCGGCTGGCTGGCGCTGTATGCCGGGGTTGCCGGCGGCGGCGATGTGATTCTTATACCGGAAATTCCCTATGACATAAAGACCATAGGCCGCCACCTTGAGCACAGGGCAAATTCGGGCAAGACCTTTTCCATTGTGGTTGTCGCCGAAGGCGCGCTCTCTGTTGAAGAAGAAAAAATGGAGAAACGCGACCGTAAAAAATACCGCATCGAAAACGGCCCCTCGGCTGCCTATCGCATTGCCCGCGAGATACAGACGGAAACCGGCATGGAAACCCGCGCCACTGTTCTGGGTTATGTTCAGCGCGGCGGCATCCCCAGCGCCTCTGACCGCGTTCTTGCAACGAGCCTCGGCACCGCAGCCGCAGACCTCCTTGCCAAAGGCGATTATGGCCGCATGGTTGCCCTTGAGGGCAACGATATTGTCTCAGTAAATTTAAGCGTCCCCGAAGGCAAGGTAAAAACCGTGCCGGAAAATCACTACATGATTGACACGGCCATCGCCGTAGGAACCTGTATCGGTATTGATTCTACCAAAGCATAAGCCCGTGCCGCCTGAGTTTTCTCCATACACGGTGTGCATCATCGCCAAAAATGGTTTCTAAACTGCCCAAAAATTTCAGTGCGTCCATACTGCCGCCGGCCGCGGTTTTTAACAGGGACAATGTTTTTTTCGTTTGTTCAGGTTTTAACGTCAGGCTGTAATCCCTGAAATGCCAATACCACCTGAGTTCATTGCGCGCCGCAACTGAGCGGACAACGGCGTTTGATGCGAGAAAAATGACGCGGGACGATTTTTTTGATGAAGATGAGGGCAGGGCTCTGTGCGCCCTGTCCTGCCGGCGAAGGCAGTCAGCGGCCAGAGTTTCTATCAGATTAGGGGCGATCTGCGGTTGGGGCAGTTTGTTATTGTCCGGCCATGAGGCGTTTCCCCGCATCCATTCGCCCAGTAACTGATTTAACGGTTCGGCGTAACGGTTGAATTTTTGTTCGCCGGTAAAGGAAATATCGTTTAACGCAAAAATTTTACCTTTATTTTTTACCGTTTTGCCGTACAGCGGGTCGCCTTCCGGTTTAAGATGGGGATGCAGGCCCTTTTGTTTTTCGGCATAAACGCGGGAATGTTTGGTAAGGGTAAATTGATGCCAAAAAGCCGAATCCAG
>JAIRRB010000173.1 GCA_031256195.1 Treponema sp. | reverse complement strand
GATAAACATGATATTCTTTATTTTGAATCAGTGGATAAAAATTGTTTTATTTATACAAAAGACAATTTTTATGAAACGTCATTGAAACTTTACGAGATTGAAGAAATGCTTGCAGAAATGGGTTTTATGAGGATCACAAAATCACAAATTGTGAATATAACAAAAATTGAATCACTTTGCCCTGATTTTGGCGGTCGAATTGAAACTATAATGGAAAATGGTTATAAGCTGGTTGCTTCAAGGCAATATTCTAAACTACTAAAAAAAAGGATGGGGTTAAAATGAAAAAGATTATGGCTTTTGTATTACCGGTCAAGGCAATGGCTGCAATGATTTTTGCAGGATTTATTTGCTTGTATATGATCAGCGGCATTTTATATGCTGTTGTTACAGGCATGGAATTCAATTATACGATTCCGTTTGTCTTTGTTCTGCAAGGCTTGGGATTATCGGTATTAATTTCTATTTTATGGGAACTATTTTTTGGTAATAATATTATTAAGAAATGGCGTTTCTTTCTACGGCATTTGATGTTTGAAATCTCGCTATTGGCTTTATTATCAGTATGTTTTCTTACATTTTTAGCCGTTCCAACAGACTGGGCAAAACTGTGGTTAGTTGTCGCCGGAATTGTTGCAGCAGGAATAATTACAATTTCCAGTATAGGTGAGATGTATTACAGGAAAACCGGCAAACGTTATACTGAAATATTAAAGACTTATAAAATAAACATTTTATAAGAGTAATACAAAGTTGGTACAGGACACTGCTCCGCTAAACCATTTCGCTGGGGTAGTTTAGATTTTCCCCGTCGGGGTTTCGCAAGAGAGCGGCGTAGCGGCGGCATTCCCATTTCGCCATGTCGATGTTCTGTTCTCTCCAGTTGCCGCACTCGGCGGCTGAGGCGCCGGGAATGGGGCCGTCAAAGCGTTCTGCCCAGTCCAGTAGTTCCCGCAGCAGGGGAAGAATTGCCCCGGAGTCCAGGTCGCCTTCGACAATCAGATAAAAGCCGGTTCGGCAGCCCATTGGGCCAAAATAAACCACCCGGGAACCCCATTCCTTGTGGGAACGGAGAAAGGTTGCTGCCAGATGCTCAATGGTGTGCAGGGCGGGCTGATCCAATACCGGCTCTTTGTTGGGTTCCTTGAAACGGAGGTCAAAAGTAGTCAGCACCGTATCGCCGAAACGGTCCTTGCGGGATACAAACACGCCCGGTTTAAGCCGAAGGTGGTCAATTTGAAAACTGGCAATCTTTTCCATAATTTAACTCCAATATCGCGCGGCCCTGGACCGCACTGTTAAAATACATGAAACAAAGTTTCATGTTAACTCTCTCTTACAATCCAGTGTACTATTTCCGCTGAATGTTTTGAAGCGATAGGCAAAAATTCGTCAAATTTTACCGGCGATTCAACGCCGGCAATGTCGGAAAGGGCGCGGATAACCAGCACAGGAACGGAAAGCAAACGGCAGCAGTGGGCTATGGCGGCGCCTTCCATTTCCACTGCGGCAATGTCCGGAAAACGCCGGCGCAGCGCAGCGATGCTTTCCGGCTGGTGCATAAAAATATCGCCTGTACCGATAAGGCCCCGGCAGTAATTCAGACCGGCAGGAAGTGTATTTTTCTGTTTTAGTTCGCCCACAGCCTGTTCCGCCCTGACGATTAAATTCTCGTCAGCGGGAAAAATTTGCGGCTGCCCGGGAAGCTGGCCCGGCGCATAATTAAAGGCGGTAACATCCACATCATGGTACACAAGGCCGGTGGAAATAATTACATCGCCGAAATGAAGAGTGGGATCAATGCCGCCGGCGGAACCGGTATTAATCACAAAATCCGGCTTAAAGGTATGTATAAGCAGACTACAGCCAACCGCGGCGCTTACCTTGCCTATGCCGCAGCGCAGAAGAACAACGCCTTTACCTTCAAGCGTTCCCTCGTAAAATTCAAACTCGCCAATTTTGGTTAAATGCGGCGTTTTCATTGCGCCAAGGATGAGGCTAACCTCATCTTCCATTGCGCCAATAATTCCTATCATCTAATAATTCCTTAATGCCATAGCAGGCATATTTTCAAATAAACCGGCTTCCCAAACAGTGCTGCAATTTCTGCCCTTGTTTTTGGAAACATACAAAGCTTCATCAGCACGGCGAAGTATATCGGTCGCTTCTAAATTACTATTATGGTCAAAAGCAAATATCCCCAGGCTGATAGTTACCCTGGGCAGGGAAGTTCCTTCCCAGAGCACCCGCATTTTCGCCGCGCTGGTTCGCAGCCGCTCCGCAATTACTTTCGCAGTGGAAATATCGGTATGGGGCAGCATAATGGTAAATTCTTCACCGCCAAAACGCGAAGGAATATCATCATCCCGAACGCTTTGCCGGATAATCTGCGCCAGCTTTTCCAGCACCTGGTCTCCCGCAAGATGGCCGTAAATATCATTAAAATCTTTGAATTTGTCTACATCTATTACCATTACTGAAGATGTGCAGGAAGTATGTTTTGTCACGGCAATTTCTTCTTTCAAACGGGCCATAAAAAAACCATGATTGTACAATCCCGTTTTTACATCCCGCAATGAATGTTCATAATGCAAATAATTTTTTATCGCCTGTGACACAAAAGACATAAGCTGTTGAAGAAATTCCATTTCTTCCTCGGTATACTCACTTTCCTGAATTTTCCGCCCTACCAGAATAATTCCGTACAGGCCAAAGGGACCAAGAATGGGAATGATGACTTCCGGCTGCACCTCCTGATACGGTATAAGGGCTTCATCGTTGTTGAGTTTTTCCGCAAAAGCCTTAAAGTTGACCGGCTTGGGAAACTCCTGGAAAAAATCTTCAAAAGGGGTGATGTTATTGACTTTCAGACCCAAATCGACAAGCCCGTAGTTATGGTATGCCCGTATGTTAATGTCGGGACGGTTTTGAACCGGTTTCCAGAGAAAGGCGACGTATGAAGGCAGGGAATGATATGAAATCTGTTCTACTGTGGCATCCATTATATCATTGGTAGTGGTGTGGTTAAAAATTTCCAGGCCTTTGGTCAGCAGGGTTTTATAGCTGTGTATGTTCCGCATAAGGCTGTCAACGAAAGTAAGAACCCCTGTTTCATGGAGAAGACTGTAATTTTCTATAACTTTGGGATTGGAGATAAATTTTTTTTCAGATTCCCTGCTGTCTATCTCCATCCTTTCTCCTGTCCTGTCAGGTAACCGAGAAATGATCGCTTATTGTTACACGCCAGTCGGAACGGTTTCCCCTGTTTTCCCATTCAAAGATTTTTTTTATTTTGAAATCTCTGGTATCCGGGGGATTATTAAAATGAAC
Source organism: Treponema sp. (assembly GCA_031256195.1). Classification (GTDB taxonomy): domain Bacteria; phylum Spirochaetota; class Spirochaetia; order Treponematales; family Breznakiellaceae; genus WQXQ01. The sequence continues at coordinate 3,372 of JAIRRB010000173.1, read as the reverse complement.
AATGCCAAAACGTCCGCCGCCGATATAGCTTACCGTATCGCCGCTTTCAAGAGTCTCTCTTTCAATAATCCGGTTAATTACACATTCAAAATGTACGGGGGTTCCGGTGTCAGGCTCGGTAATGGCGAGGGAAATGTCTTTGATAGGCTTGTCACACCAGGCGCAGGAAGCGGAAGGCAAAGGAACGGAGGGCGGTACCGGCGGAACCCATTTGGGACGATCAAAAAGCCCTCCTCGCCGTTTTTCAGGTTTATTTTCACTTATAGAGGAAAAATCAACCGTTTTCTTTCCCCCGTTTTTTGAAACATCGCGAGCCCGTGATTGAGTATTTTCCCGCTCCCGCCGCTTGAAAGGTTTTCTCCGGTTTCCCCGGCTATCTCCTCCTCTCCCGCTGCCACTGCCGCTCATTATAATTTCCTCCCCCCGGTGACATATCCATCAATTCATTGCTCAACACCAGGGCAATCCGCTGTATCGCCGCATACATATAGTCCTGGTCGTTAATACGCTTTCGTAATTGCTCAAGTCTTGTGGAACTTAATGTCTGCTCCATTATCATCATACATGCTCCATGAAGGCTGATGCAAGATGGGTAACCGCCTCTTTGCCTACAAAAACCACATCGAAGCGAATAGCCCTCCCATAATATTGTCGATAGATAGAAAGGAAGTATTTAGCGGTTTCTATGATTCGGCCCTGTTTTTTTGGGCTCAGGCTGTATGGCAGATTTTCAATGCCAAAAGCCGACCATGCTTTTACCTCAATAAACACCAAAATTTCCCCATCCAGGGCAATAATGTCAATTTCCCCCTTCTGGGAACGAAAATTCCGGGCAATTATGCTCATTCCGGCCGCTTCAAGCGCCTCGGCTGCCCGATTTTCGCCTTTTTTCCCCAAACCGGCTTTATGCATACTAGTGCGCCTTTGTTACAAAAACGAGGATTTTTGCCACCGCTTCCCAGCACCAGGGCGGGATAAAATCACCCGGTTTTACGCGGGGGTTGCCGGCCCACGAATCCAGCAGGGTTGCCAGCGCCGCGTCCTCCATGACCGTGACTCCTGCCTGTTCCGCGACGGCAATGATGTATTCGGCTTCCCTGCCCCTGCCCGATGCCAGTAATGCGGGCGCGGGGTCTTCCGGCGAATACCCGATAGCGGACGCGATTTTCCTTTTGCCCATTATATCGCCTCATTTATTGTGCGCGACCAGTCATTCATGCAGCCTGATTCACCGGGGAAAGATTCCGTCTGGTTTTTGACGGAAACACGCTCAGGGGGGATTGCCATAAGAAGGGACAATTCACGGGTAAGCGACGCAAGGGCTGTGGGAGGGAGTTCAGGTTGAAGGTAAACGGTAAGCCGGGCCGCCGCGGCTTCGCCCTGCCGGTTGGGGCCGTTTAATACAAAAAGCCAGCGCCGCTCAATTTCGCCGCTTTCAGCGATGTCCAGGGTCATACAAGCGGCCTGATTCGATAATTCATCAAGTGTTTCAAGCAGTATCCTCAGTGATACATTAAATTCCCTGCCGTCCTCGCTCAAACCAAAGGGAAGCACTATCCAGCGCTGTCCGTTTTTGCCGGGCAGTCTGTTGAGTATGGCAAGCAGGGGGTCTTTTTCCGCCGATTCAAACGCCATTTCTTTAATGCCGGAAGCGGATAAATGTTCGCTTTGGGGAGTTGTGTTTCCCTTTTCCCGCTCATCAGAATCTTTGCGCTGTCGCCCGCGCCCATCAGGGTTTTGCCGCTTTTGCCAGTCCGGGTCAATGGCTTCGGCAAATTGTTCAAGCCCTTTTGGGTCAAGTTCCAGTCCCTTGCTTTCAGCGGCGGCGGCGGCCAGGGAAAGCGCCTCGCGGTTTTTGGCGGCGGCATTCAAATCGGATACATTTTCCGCCACTGTAGGCATCGTCACAGGCGATGCTGTTGATGGTGTCGCCATTTTTGATGCCGCCGCCGTCCCTGATGGCGCCATCAGGGATGGCGATAGAGCCTGACGGCGAATTGCCGCCATCAGTTCCGGTTTCAGGGGCAGTGAAAAAAAACGGGCAAAAGAAACAATGGCGGCGGAAAGTTTATCCGTTGGAAGTCCGGCGGCGGCAATCAGGGCGGAACCGGAACGGAGAACGGGGGGCGGCGATGACGAAACCGTCGGCGGTTTTGCCGGTGCAGGTGGAGGAGCCGTTTTTGTTGATGGTATGGTCTGCCGGGGCGTCGGTGAAACAGTATTACCGGGAATTTTCTGCGAATACACATTCCCATTTTAGCGAAAAAATCGGAAAAATACAGGCCTGCGGCTTTTATCTTGTCATACGACGCTCCCTGTGGTAATCTGGGTACAAGGAAGGTCGTTATGGTAGATGTCAAAGGGAAGTGGTGTTTTATTACCGGAGCCAGCCGGGGCGTTGGAAGGCAAATAGCGTTGTGCATGGCTGAACGCGGCGCGCATTTAATTTTACATTCACGTTCGGTTTCGCATACGGAAAAAGTTTTGGATGAGGTGAGCAAATTCGGAATCGAAGCGTTTGCTATCGAAGCCGAACTTTCCCAACCCGATGAGGTCAAAGCCATGCTGCAAAAAATTGACGCAAGCGGGAAAAATGTCGAAATAGTATTCAATGACGCCGGCGTGCAAATCGCTTACCGGCAGGAATATTACCAAACCCCCGTTGCGGATTTTACGCAGAGTTTCCTTATCAATACCATCGCGCCGGTCATGATATGCTACCATTTTTTGCCCAAAATGACAGAGCGCGGCTTTGGACGCATCATTAACACTACCAGCGGAATACGCAATGAACCGCAGCAGGCAGGCTATTCGGCAAGTAAAGCCGCTCTGGACAAATTAACGACAGACCTGGCTTCTGTTTTGGACGGCACGGATGTATGTTTAAGCCTTGCCGACCCGGGCTGGATTCGTACCGATTTGGGCGGCCCTCACGCGCCCGGCGCGGTAGAAAGCTGCCTGCCCGGAGTGGCTGTCGGCGCTTTTATCAACGACAAAAAAAGCGGAAGGCTTTTTCCCGCGCCGCGTTTTCACGGAATGACGCTGGAACAGGCGGTACAGGCCGTTGAATCCGGCCAAAACTAAAAAGCCCGAATAGCCCGTACCGAAAACGCATCATACTTGTAATTGCCGTAGTTGTATTGTCTGCCATTGTCAAATGTTTGATACCATGCGCTGTCATTATTGGACTGTGACGATGACCAGTAAGCGAATTTGGTTCCAAACTTGCCGGCATTTTTCTGTTTGAGATTCTTGTACATCAGGTCCAGTTCATCTTTACTGGGCAAAAACCAGTCGGTAAACCCGTTATAATCCATTTTTACGCATAACTGCGCCGCGCATTTGCTTTCTCCCAAAGTCCGCAGCCGCTCT
>JAIRRB010000123.1 GCA_031256195.1 Treponema sp. | reverse complement strand
ACCGAACAGGACAAGACCGTATATTACGGCGCTTTTTCATTTGAATAATAATCTATGCACAGGATATGCGCGGCGCTGCTGCTGTTGCTTTTGTCCGTACCGGCATTTACCCAAAATTTCGGCAGAACCGCCAACGGTGAACTGGCGCTGTATGCCCTTCAAAAATGTTTTCCGGACAAGGCAAGCGCGGTTTCCTTTATCGAAAACGATTGGACCATAACCGCAGGTGGAGAAACATTTTTTTGGGCAGGGGGCAGGCTTCTTCCCGGAAATGAAAAAGACAATATCGATTCATACGCGCCCCATTTTTTTGGGGTATACCCCGAAAAGCCGCTTTTACCAAGTACCTATCCTCCCCAATATATTGAAATACTGCGCAGCAGGGGCAGTAATGAGAGCCGGCTTGATCGAAAAGACAACCACCGGGCATTTCAGAGCATTTTGTACGGCGGCCTTGAACGCCGGGAAATTGAAGCGCTGCTGGTACGCATTGATTTTCTTGGTGAAAAAGTTTCCGTTCACCGGAACATCGCCGGGGCGGTAAAGCGTATTGATGAAGAAATACGAAAATGGGACGGGGCAAAAACCTTCATTGCCTCAATAAAAAGCATCGGCGGCTACAACTGGCGGGAAATTGCGGGAACCCAGCGGATGAGTTACCACAGTTGGGGGCTGGCAATCGACATCCAGCCGAAAAGACTGGGCGGTAAGGCAATTTATTGGCAGTGGGAACGGGCGCGTACCCATGACTGGATGCTGGTTCCTCTGGAAAGCCGCTGGAATCCGCCCGATCCGGTAATCAAGGCTTTTGAACAAGAAGGTTTTATCTGGGGCGGAAAATGGCCCTTATACGACAATATGCACTTTGAATACCGCCCCGAACTGCACGAATTCACCCGCCTGCTTGCCGCTGTCCCTGACAAAGACCCCGCCGGTGACGCCGCAAATGGCATCCCCCGCCAGGACCTGCACCACATTGCCCCGGACTTTTTATTGAAGTGATGAAGATTACGGCTAACGGGGCAACTGTAGTTTTGTTAAAAATTTTACTCCCAAGATACAGCACATTGTTTGTACTATTAATTGGACGCTACAACAATAATTGATGATAAAATATTCAAAATAACTGCTATTATTGTAAAACCAGCCAAAGTTGCAGTATTTGTGGCGGTTGCTGCATTATTTTGAGCATTAATTTGTTCAATTTGTTCGGGTGTTGCATTGGGCGGTATTTGTGTAGCACTTGCACAACCAATACACAAAGTAGCAACAAATGTGACGAGCAAAACAGTCCAAATAATTCTTTCTTTCTTCATCATAGTAATCCTCCAATAAATTTATTTATATTCTGGGCAAAATATTTGCCAAAATATCCGCCATAATTGCACGGGGAATGCCGCACATACGGACATTACTTCCTTCGTATACATACCCGCTTTTTCTCCTTTGCGCCGGTTTTGGGCATCCAGCGGATTTCCGTCAGTTTCTGAATAACCATGTCTAAAACATCCCGCCCTTCTTCATTCATTTTGATATAGGACGCCGTAAGGGTCAGATTGCGCTTCGTAATGGTCAATGTGCTGTCCATACAAGTATCTCCATATCTTAAACATGGTATTTCATTGAAAATATTGTATATTTCTATGAAAATTATGTCAAGCGGTAAAATTCGACTTGTCGGCTGTCTTGTTTTATGACCCCTCATTTGATACACTTTTCTCTGAAACATGGCGAGGTTTCTTTGGCAGGGAATGATAATAGTATCAACCACAGGGTTGTTAAAATCCGCAAAATTTTGGGCTACACACAGAGAGAATTTGCAGAACCTTTAAAAATAAGCTGCTCATTTCAGGGTGGAATAGAAAAAAATCACCGGAAAATAAACGACCGTCTGGTAAAAATGATTTGTTTGACCTATGACGTGAATGAAATCTGGCTTAAGACAGGAAAAGGTGAAGTGTTTAATACGGGAAAAGACCCCCGCCTTGAACGGATTATCAGGAATTTTAATAAACTTGACCCGCCGCTCCAGAATTATGTATTGAGTTACCTTGACTGGCTCACTGAATACTATGGCAAAACAAAAAATAATGCCTAATTTGTCTGTCCCCACTAATGCAAAGTGCAGTTTTTCACCCTCTATAGTATGGGCACAGGAAAGAGAAGAAAAAACAACAATTATTAAAGAGTGATTAACCGGTAACAGATTAGTATGAAACTCTGCGTACTGCGAATAATTTTCCCATGATTGCCGAGATAGTCTGCTGAAACACAATACCGAGCAGGGCGGGCAGGGCGGCTGATTCGGGGAAAAAGGTTACCGCAATGGTGGTTACGGCGCTGATGTTCCGCAGGCCGCCGCAGAAAAATATGGCGACATTTTTTTCAAAATTGCACCTAACAGCAACGGCGGTAAATTTTGATACTATAAAACCTCCCACCGAGAGTAAAATACACATTCCCGCTATTTTCCAGACTTCCGGGTTATCAAGCTGAATTGTTTTTGCAACCGGTGAGGTATTGGCGGCGATAACCAGCATAAGGCAGATTTTTGATGCCGGATTAAGATAGGGGCAGGCCAGAGCGGGGATTTTTTCCCGGCTGATTTCGTTAACGGTAACGCCGATAACGGTCGGAATTACGACCATCAAAACAAGTGAAACGGCAATACCGCTTATATCCATTACTATTTTCGTACCCATTAAAAACGAAACAGTACCCGGTACTATCAGCGGCGCAAGCAGGGTGTCCAGCAGAATCAGGGTCAGGCAGAGGGCCTTGTCTCCCCGAAAAATGTTTACCCACATAAAACTTGAAACGGCTATGGGGCCGGAAAACAGCAGGATAAAACCGGCGACCGTGTCCGGACTGCCGCCAAAAAAACCGGAAGCGGCAAACATGACACATAACGGCATAATTATATGGGTGGAAACAAAAAACGCCAGTATGGGGACAGGACTGCGTATGGTATTGCCGAATTCGGCAACCCGCAGTTTTAAGGCTCCGGAAAGGGTTATAAGGCCGAAGAGCCAGGGAACAAAAGGCCGCAAATGTATAAATACGCCCGGCAGAAAAAAGCCCAGCGCAATACCCAGAGGCGTCAATACCGGCATCAGGCGTTCAAGCTGCCTGTTTACGGCCTCTGCGGTTTTGACGGCTGAAATCCCGCCTGTTTCGGCAGGGACAGGAAACTGCGGCACAACGATTTTATCCCCGGTCTTTCAGCGGCGTGTAAGGCTTCTGTTTGGAAACGGACTTGTAAGCGGGGCGGATTATCTTGCCGGCGTTTACCAGTTCCTCAATACGATGGGCGCACCAGCCGGAGACGCGGGCAACGGCAAAGAGCGGCGTGTAAAGTTCCTCGGGCAGGTCAAGCATACTGTAGACAAAGCCGGAGTAAAAATCGACATTGGCGCTGACCCCTTTGTAAATTTTCCGCAGTTTTCCGATTACCTGGGGGGCAAGGTTTTCAACTTTTGAGTACAAAAGGTATTCTTTCTGCCGGTTTTTTTCATTGGCAAGTTCCTCGACAAAACGTTTGAAAATCAGGGCGCGGGGGTCGGAAAGCGAATATACGGCGTGGCCCATCCCGTAAATCAGGCCGGAACGGTCAAAGGCTTCCTTGTTGAGGAGTTTTTCAAGATGGGCGGTTATTTCCTCATCATCATTCCAGTCTTTGATTTTTTCCTGCATGTCGCGGAACATTTGCATGACCTTGATGTTCGCCCCGCCGTGACGCGGCCCTTTCAGCGAGCCGAGCGCCGCCGCTATGGCGGAATAGGTGTCCGTGTGGGAAGACGAAACGACATGGGTGGTAAAAGTAGAATTGTTGCCGCCGCCGTGTTCCGCGTGAAGTACCAGGGCAATGTCAAGAATCCGGGCTTCCAGTTGGGAATATTTTGAATCGGGGCGGAGCATATACAGCAGATTTTCGGCAATGGACAGCCCCTTCATCGGGGGATGAATAACCAGACTTTGACCGCAGTGGCTATGGGCATAGGATTGATAGCCGTAAATCGCCAGCAGGGGAAACTGGGCTATCAGGTTGGCCGATTGGCGTATAACATTAACAACAGAAATATCATCGGGATTGTCGTCATACGCATACAGGGTCAGTACGCTTTTTGCCAGTGAATTCATCATGTCCTTGCTGGGCGCGTCCATTATCGTGCCGCGCAAAAAACTGTCCGGCAGGGATGTACAGTGCTCAAGAAGGCCGAAAAATTCGTCAAATTCCTGCTTGTTGGGTAAATGCCCGAAAAGCAGCAGGAAGCACGTTTCCTCAAAACCAAAACGGCCTTCATCCAAAAAGCCCTGAACGATTTTTTCAATATTGATGCCCCGGTAATACAACTTTCCCTCGCAGGGAACATAATCGCCGTCTTCAATAATATATGAAATAATTTCCGAAATTTCCGTCAGGCCCACCAATACGCCTTTCCCGCTGACATCCCGCAGGCCGCGCTTTACCTCGTACTTTAAGTATAACTCATTGTCGATGCCTCCTTTCTCCAGCACCAAATCTGAGTATTTATTGACCAGTTGGGTGACTTCTTCATTAGTCATGTTTTTCCTCCAGCATTTTTTTTCGTTTTTCTTCCGCACCGGTATGCAGCCAGTCCAGTTCCGCCATAATTGCGTCCGCTACGGCCTGTTTTTTATCTTCATTGCCGGCTGCCTCCGCGGCGGCCCGCGCCCTGTCCCGAAATTCGGTACATGATTGCACCGGACCTGCCGTTATCCGTATCATGTCCCTGCCAATCACATCATTCATCATATCGGTCTGCTGGACATGAAGAATTTCACCGTTAAGCGCAACACAACACATATAATCAAACAAACGAATATAAGAGTCAATCTCACGCACCCCTTTTTTGGTCGAAGGGTCCCAGGGGCGGTAACGGGTTCCCGACGGAAATACCAAAACCAGCCTGCCCTGTGTTTTAAGTTCCTCAAGCGCCTTCATGGCGGCGCGGTTAATGGCGTTGCTGCGGGCAAATTCCACCTGTTTTTTTTCTTCATCCAGCCCCCGAATCGAGCGGCTGGGATAAATGACGATGCGGGTGTAGGCGCTGGCAAAGGCGGCTACTACCGGATTGTCTTCGTTAAGTTTCATGCCGGCAATGGCAATCAGCGCTTTTGCAATGTCCCCGCCGCGGCCCCCGGCCAGCCGCACCAGCAGGGAAAAAAGCGAAAGGTCAAAATTACTGTAATGTTCAAGCAGGAACAGGCAGGCTTTTCCCGATTCCGCCTTTGCCAAAAGTTCCTCAAGATTTTCCATGCCGTCTACACCGGAACCGGAAAGCATCAGCGGTTTGACCATTTCATCAATAATCAGAAGAATGTCGTCATTGCCTTCCTGATATACATTTTCTCCGGTAATAACCGTGGATACCTTTGTCAGAGACATAGCCTTTTTTATCTCTTCCCGAAACATTGTTGCCAAGGTATCCATCTTCATTCTCCCCAGAGTCTGATTAACTCTATAACAACTTTGCAGGCGGCGCACATTTCGCTGACACTGACCCACTCCAGCCGGCTGTGAAAATTCCTTCCGCCGGTAAAGATATTCGGGGTGGGAATTCCCATTTCGGTCAGGCGCGAGCCGTCAGTCCCGCCCCTTATGGGCTTAAGCCGCCACTCAATGCCAATATTGTCCAACGCCGTTTTCAGGCGTTCAAGCGCCTGCGGCTGTCCGTCAATCTTTTCCTTCATATTATAGTATTGGGGGCTTGATTTAACAATAACCTGTCCGCCGGGAAACTGCGCTTCCACGGTTTTGGCTATTGTTTCCAGCGCCGCCAGCCGCCGCTGAATGCCGTCATGTTCAAAATCCCGCAAAAAGATTTCCAGCCGGGCGCTTTCCAGATCGCCGGACAGTTCCATGAGGCAGTAATAGCCGTAATAGCCGTCGGTGGCCTCCGGACTTTCCGAGCGGGGCAGCATTGCCGCGTAAGCGGCGGCCATAAGCGCGGCATTTGCCAAAATGCCCCGCGCCGCTCCGATATGGATAACCTTGCCCCGGAACTCAACATCGGCCTTCCATGCGTTAAAACATTCAGTTTCAATTTCTCCCATCGGGCCGCCGTCCAGAGTGTAGCAGACAGCGGATTTGATTTTCTCCAGAGGGAATTCGGGCAGTCCTTTGCCGGTTTCTTCATCGGGCGAAAAAATTATCTCCAGGGGGCCGTGCGGTATTTCAGGATGATTCAAAAGGTACTCAACTGCCGCCATAATCTCCGCAATGCCCGCCTTGTCGTCAGCGCCCAGCAGGGTATCGCCATTGGAGTGAATTATGCTTGAGCCTTTTTGCGCCGCCAAACCAGGCTCCTGCGCCGGATCAAGCGCTAAACCGCCTGAAAGCGCGATTTTTTCCCCATTGTAGTCAGGCACCAGCTGCGGCTTTACATCTTTCCCCGAAACATCGCTTGCCGTGTCAATATGGGCAAGAAACCCAACAGCAGGAATATTTTCCCTGCCTTTACCCGGCGGAATGCGGGCAATTATATAACAGTAGGGGGTCAATTCAACTTCTTTAACGCCCAGCCCCAGCAATTCATCCCGCAGCGCCCGCGCCAAATCCCACTGCCCCAGACTGGACGGCGTTGCCGTTACATGGCGGTCGCTTTCGGTCCAATAGCGTACATAGTTCATAAAACGGGGAACCAGCAGCGCCTGGAGTTCCTGGTCGGCGATTTTCTGTACCGGGCTTTCCATGCTGATAGTATGGCCAGAAAAAGAGAATCTTTCAATCAATAAACGAAATACCGCAATACTATTGCTTGATCATTATAAATTCAGACGGTATCATTCCTGACATTTCCGACGGTATTTCTCCCGCGATATCTTCCAGAATTGCATCGATAGGAATTCTTATTTTTTTCCCGTTCTGGTTTATTTGCAAACCGGAATCTAACATCATATCTTCAACTATCTCCTGTTCATCAATATCCTGAGTCATGGTCATTGAATGTTTTTTATTGTCAATATCGACGCCTTCAATACCTTCAAAAGAAGACTTTATCATCTCCCATGTAGAAGCTATAGTCCCGCCGGAAAAAGTCAGCGTTATTTGTACATTCCCCGATTGTGTATATGCGCTGGCGTTAATGGTGAATGTTATAGGGACGGATATGGTCACCTTCATATCGCCGAAAGCCATCGCCATTGCTGGATCCCACATATCAAACGTACTTAGCAATTGTCTTATGGTTATGGTTTGGCTATGTGTTCCTTTCCATGTTCCGTGCAGTTGATCCAGGGAAGTAATGTCGTTCCATGTGTCTTTTGGCGGTTCTGTTGATGAATCACAATTTGAGAACAGAGCCGCCACTACCAATACGCAAACCGGGAACCAAATGTTCTTCTTCATTTTTATCCTCCATAAAATTTACATATCAGTATTATTATAGCATACCACGTTAAAGTGCGCCAGTGCGCCTGCATTTATTACAGCCGGTAATATGGACATGGGGGCGGCGGTGGGGGCGTTCAAATATGCGGGCTACCAGTATATCGCTGAGACTGAGGGCTGCATCGCAAACGGGACATTTTCTTTTCATGCCCCCATTAACGCAGTATAGGCAGCCCCGAATGTGCATCAGGCGGTCTTTGCCCCCGGTTATGGAAGGAAAGGCCAAAGTTTTTACCAGGTCGCCTTTGTTGAGTCGTGAAGAACAAATCGGGCAGGCCTGAAAATCCCCTGATGATGCCGATTGTTGGGGTTTGCCGTATTTTGAGCGAAATTTTGTCCACTGTCCGATAAAAAGACTAAAACCGAACCAGAGCAGAGCGGCGCCAATAATAATAAAAGACAATATCTGTAAAAATCCCTGCATAACCGTTATACTGTGAACCGTGGCAGTACTCTATATTATCGGCACACCTATTGGAAATTTGGGCGATATAAGTTTTCGGGCGGTAGAAATTCTGAAAACGGCGGCGCTGGTGGCCTGTGAGGACACGCGGCGTACCCTGAAACTCCTGACCCATCTGGGAATTCGGGTGAAAATGCTTTCCTGCCGTTCCCAAAACGAGGAATTTGCCGCGAAAAAAGTAGTCGCCGCCCTTGACGAGGGTCTGACGGTGGCCTATGCCAGTGATGCCGGCACTCCTGCCCTGAGCGACCCCGGCGCGGCGCTGGTACGCCTTGCCGCTGCCGCAGGACACGAAGTTATCCCCATTCCGGGGCCTTCCGCCTTTGCCTCCCTGCTCAGTGTTTCCGGCGGCACGGACAAAACGGTGATTTTTGAGGGGTTTCTTTCCCCCAAACAGGGCCGGCGGCGCTCGCGGCTGCGGGAACTTCTGGCAATGAAGGCGGCTGTTGTGCTGTATGAGTCGCCCTTTAGAATCCTCAAGCTATTGGAAGATATTGCCGAAATTGATAATGAACGCTCTATTTGCGTAGGGAGGGAAATGACCAAAGTCCACGAGGAGTATATCCGGGGGACTGTGGCGGAAGTTCTTGCCAATTTTGCGGCCAGAAAGGAGTTATTGGGTGAATTTTCGGTTTTTATATCTGGAAATAAACTCAATTAATGTGTAAACTTAAAGGTAAGACTTGCCGATAATGTAAAGAGGAAGGTTATTATGATGGTCGAAAGAATAGGTCAATTAAACCCCATTCAGCCGGGAAACAAGCCCGGAAAAAGCGATCAGTTAAGGGGGGGGGACAGGACTGATTCTATTAGCCTTTCTCCGGAAGCACAGGAAAGGGCGGAACTGTACCAGGTGGTGGAACTGATAAGATCAGTCCCCAGTCTGGATGACGCCCAAATCGCCGCGCTTCGGGAGAAAATCAACGATCCTGCGTATCTTAATGAAAGAATCATCGGCGCTACGGCAGATAGAATTATGGATGCTTTTGGGCTGTAAGGCTGAATGCACACTAAAAAGGCGGAACGGGCTTTTCCGGGCGCTCTAGGCGCAGGGAGAGTAAGTTCCGCTTTTTTTTGAGGTTACCATGCGTACTGTTGCCCTATCGCTGATACTTATTGCGGCTTTTCCGCTTTTCGCTGAAACGGACCTGAAAAGTGAAACATTGTTCAATTTGGCAATAACGTCCGTACCGGAAGCAAAGTTTACTTTTACCCAGAATTTTACCCTTCCCCTTTTACAGGGGGATAATCCCCTGGTTAAAGATAACAACATCAAATTCGGCCTGAGCGCCGAACTAACCCCCATCTCAATGAATTTTTTGGGAGACATCGTTTTTACCCCCGCCGCGTTTTCTGAATTGAGCGTCGGGGGAATGTTGGGTTCCGGCTGGATTATCAGTTTGTTTGGCTCAAAACTTTATGGTGTCGGCCTTAACCGCCCCGATGAACATAATCTTACTTCGGTTGACGGCTCCGATTTTGACGGATTGTTTGCGAAAGGACATTTTGGCGGCGCTCTACAGTTCGATTTGGCGGCGCTTATTCCCGGCGAATGGAATCATGTGGTTTTCCGTACATACCATGAAATCGGGTACAAGATGTACAGCCGCGCCGAAAAGGGCGTCCCGTGGTTTTTTGAATACGATTACGGCGAAAATCAGAACGGCTGGAACTATTACGGCAGTTATCTTATTGGTTACCGTATGCCGATTATTCTGGATACTGTCGCCCTGCTCACCGAGATTGATAAATACCTGTACGATACGCCGGGCGGCGATCGATGGGGAGATTCTCTGGGGCGGTGGACATTGAGCCTGCTGTTCAATTTTGCGTTTTCCGAAAATTTCAGCGCTGCGCTGGCTGCGCAGTTCAGGACATTTCGCAATTACACCAATTACACATACGGCGACAAAGATGATCTTTTTTACCGGTACCGGATTTTGGACTCCGGCAATCCCCGAACTCTTACCTTTTACCGGGCGGCTTTGCTGTTGAATTACCGCCTGGGAACAAACGGAGAGTAGCCGGTCCGCAGCCGGGCTTCTTTAACGCTGATACCTTTGCGCCCTGCCCAATCAGCCAGTTGATCTTCGCCGATGGTTCCAATGCCAAAGTAATACGCCGCCGGATTGGCAAAAAACATCCCGCATGCCGAGGCGGCGGGGATTATCATTGCGGTGTCTGTCAATTTCAGACCGCAGCGTTTTTCCGCTTCAAGCAGTTCAAAGGCGATACGTTTATCCTCGTGATCCGGACAGGAAGGATAACCAAAGGCGGGCCGTATGCCCGCATAGCCGCCTTTCAGGATTTCTTCGACAGAGAGGGATTCATCCGGCGCATAGCCCCACCATTCCCGCCGGATACGAAGGTGAATTTCTTCGGTAAAAGCCTCCGTCAGCGCATTTGCCAGACTTGCCAGCAGCAGCGTATCATAATTATTATCAAGGCTTGTATTTTCAGCGCCGAAACCGACGCTCAGGGCAAACAGCCCCAGCCAGTCGATTGTCCGCCCGCCGTCCGCCGGTGCGAGAAAATCCGCCAGACAGGAATTGAAAATTCCGGCGGGCTTTTTGTTCTGACTGCGCAAAAAACAAAAACGGGCGCTGCCGATTATAACATCATCGCCGGCGGCGGCAGCGGGAAAAATTCCCGCAACACCGCGCAGTTTCAGCAGGCCTTCGGTTTTTATCCGTTCCAGCAGCGCTTGCGCGTCTGAAATGGTGGCAGGCGCTTTTTTTTGCAGAAAAGCGTTCCAGTCAATGTAGGGGATAACGCGGTCCAGCGGGTAATCGTTCAGGTCGATAATGCCGGTGGTTTGGGGGGCGGATAAACTTGATGCCGCCGACGTTTTATTGGCCCGCGCGGACTCAAGCGGGATAATTTCAAGCCGGGATTGAATCGTCTCGTGGCGGCAGGCGGCGTCACGGTAACTTTGTTCAATGTTCTGTAAAAAGCGGGGGCGTTCCGCGGCGGAAAGCAGGGCATGGACTGTCTCGGCGGACTTTCCGGCATTGGGAACATAAACCACCGGGCCGGAATATTCCGGGGCGAGGCGCAGGCTGGTATGAGCAAGGCTCGCCGCCGCGCCCCCGACAAGCAGGGGAATCTTCATGCCGCGTTTTTCCATTTTCCGCGCGATATGCGCCATTTCGTCCAAGGACGGTGAAATAAGGCCGGAAAGACCGATAATGGCCGCCTGTTCCTTTTCCGCGGCTTCGATTATGCGGTCAGCGGGAATCATCACCCCCAGGTCAACAATTTGATAGCCGTTACAGGCCAGAACCACCGCCACAATATTTTTGCCAATGTCGTGAACGTCGCCCTTTACCGTCGCCAGAACAATTTTTGGTGAAAGCGCATCGTTTCTTTTTTCCATGTATGGCTCAAGCGCGGCGGCGGCTTTTTTCATTACCTGCGCGCTGCGAATCATCTGGGGAAGATACATCGTCCCTTCATCAAACCGTTTTCCTACTTCTTTCATGCCGTCCATCAGCGGGCCTTCAACAATTTCCAGCGCCGCTTTACCGCTTGCCCCGCCCTTGTTTTTCATAAGTTCCAGCACATCCGCCTCAATAAAATCATCAACGCCTTTTAGCAGCGCGTGTATGATGCGGGATTCGACGGATTCATTTCGCCAATTTGCCGCTGATGAAGGGGGGGAGTGGGGGGCAGGAACGGCGGTATTTATTTTTTCCGCAAGACCAATGAGGCGGTCAGCAGCGCCCGGACTGCGGTTAAGAATGACATCTTCAACGGCATTGCGAAGATTTTCTTCAATGTCGTTATACGCGGTGAGCGCCGCCGGATTCACAATAGCCATAGTCAGGCCGGCTGCGGCGGCATGGACAAGAAAAACGCTGTGCATGGCCTCGCGCAGGGCATTGTTTCCCCTGAAACTGTATGAAAGATTTGAAATGCCGCCGGAAATCTGAACGCGGGGGCAGTTGTCCCGAATCCACGCACAGGCGCGGATAAAATCAATCGCACAGGAATCACTTTCACTGATTCCGGTCGCAACGGCGAGTACGTTTGGGTCAAACACGATATTTTCGGGCGGGAAACCGCTTTCAACAAGCAGACGATAGGCGCGTCCCGCTATTTCAATTTTCCGCCCGTAACTGACCGCCTGCCCCTGTTCGTCAATGAGCATCACCACCACAGCCGCGCCATAGCGCCTGACCAGAGCCGCCCGGCGAAGGAATTCCGCCTCTCCGTCTTTCAGGTTTATTGAATTGACCAGCCCCTTCCCCTGCAAATGTTTCAGGCCCGCTTCAATTACATTCCAGCGGGAACTGTCAATCATAACGGGAACTTTGGCAATGTACGGGTCAAAAAGGGCGGCTCCCAAAAATGCGCCCATTGCTTTTTCCGCGTCCAGCATGGCGTCATCCATGCCCACGCTGATAATATCCGCGCCGTCTTCAATCATATCCCGCGCAAAATCCGCGGCATCATCAAATTGGTCCTCGCTGATAAGACGCAGGAATTTGCGGCTTCCCGCCACATTGGTCCGCTCGCCGATGAGTGTCAGGGGGGATGGGCTGTTAATCGTAAGCAGTTCAAGGCCCGCCAGACACGATGGCCGCGCCGTCTGCGGCGGAACGCGGGGTTGGTATAAAGCCGCCTTCGCCGCAATAGCCGCAATATGTTCCGGCGTAGAACCGCAGCAGCCGCCCGTGATATTGACCAGCCCTTCCTTCAAATAAACCCCGATGTGAGACGACATTGTTTCAGGACTTTCATCATAGCCGCCTAACTGATTGGGCAGCCCCGCATTGGGATAGGCGCAGACCAGGCAGGGAACAATGCCGGAAATAAGGCGGATATGGGGCAGTAATTTTTCCGCGCCAAAGGAACAGTTCAGGCCAACAGCCCAGGGCTCCGCAGGGAGTATTGATTCGCAGAACGCTTCCAGTGTCTGACCGGAAAGCAGCCTGCCCGAATCGCCTGAAACCGTGGCGGAAATCATAATGGGAACATCAATGCCGCGTTCTTTCAAAAGCCTCCCCGCGGCGAACAGGGCGGCTTTGGCGTTAAGCGTGTCAAAAATGGTTTCCAGCAGCAGAATATCCGCGCCGCCGTCCAGCAGCCCCCGCGCATTGTCATAATAAGCCGCCTCAAGCTCATCCCAGTAAATGGCGCGTTTGGCAGGGTCGCTAATATCGGGTGAAAGGCTGGCGCTTTTTCCGGTAGGCCCGATGCTCCCCGCTACAAAACGGGGTTTATCCGCAGTAGAAAATGTATCCGCCGCTTCCCGCGCAAGGATCGCCGACGCCCTGCTGATTTCATATACCAGTTCACCGATGCCGTAATCAGCCAATGACACCGTGGTTGAGTTAAAACTGCAGGTTTCAATAATGTCCGCTCCGGCTTCAAGGTAAGCGCGGTGAATGGCGCTGATTGCCTCCGGCCTGCTCAGGCAGAGCAGGTCATTACAGCCCAGAAGCGGCGTTTGATGGTTCGCAAAGCGCGTACCGCGAAAATCCGCCTCGCTGAGTTTAAGGCTTTGTATCATTGAAGCCATTGCGCCGTCCAGAATAAGTATGCGCTGTGACGCAATGGTGTTAAGTTGTTCCCGTACCGTCATGGAAGAATTATAGCAAAAAAAAGCGGAATTTACCATTGTGCGTGGCTTCGTTATTGATGCCAATGTCATTCTGCGCCATGAGATTCCTTTACAATGGTATCATTTTATAGTACCATTATAGTATGAATTCCAGGCACAGGAAAATTATGGAGTACGGGCTGTATTTCATCGTCCCCATCCCCAAAAGACCACAGACAAAGGCGCGGTAAATTCGCTCAGAAGATTTCTTGGAAACGCAGGAGTATTTTATGATGGAATATAAAGGGTACTTGGGTACGGTAGAATATGATGCAGAGGCAAAAATTTTCCATGGGGATATTATAAATACCAGGGATGTTATTACCTTTCAGGGCACAACGGTCAATGAAATAGAACGGGCTTTTAAGGATTCTATTAATGGTTATATTGCCTGGTGTAAGGAAGACGGCATAGAGCCTGAAAAACCATATTCCGGTAAATTTAATATCCGTCTGCCTCCCGAGATTCACCGTCAAATAGCCGTTTTGGCAAAGAAAAGGCGGGTATCGCTCAATAGTTTTGTGGTAAAAGCCATAACCGATGAAATTGCGCTTTTGACGCAATGAATTAAATATTTGGTGACAGTCACCAAATTTCCCCAAAACAGCGTTTTTACCCTGTTTCCCCCCTTTTGCCTTGCTTTTTTCCCTTTTTTGTTCGATACTTAAAGTAATGGCTGATGCAACTACGTCCAATTATACCGATATTCTCATGCAGGCGCTTGAGGCGCGCAAGGATTGGCTTGAAAGAACGGAACTGGTCAAACTCAAGGATGAACTGCGTACTTTTCAAATATCCTATTCGGTTCTTTACAATATGTTCCTCAAGAAAAAGCTGATACATGAGGACCCTTACAAGCAGGAAACCAAGATTAGCGAGCTTGAAATCCCCGAAACCGGCCCCCTCAACGAGGCAAAACGGCTGGAGCAGATTTCACTCAGGTTGGCCAATTATGACAGCCAACTGGACTTTTTGGTCAATTTTTACCAATTTGGGGTCGATTTTCTGAATCTTGAACGGATACGGAAGATTGTGGGCCTGGTGCGTTATGTAGACTGGATAAATCTTACGCCGGATTCCAAATCACCCAATACCAGGGCAGCCGCTGAACTGGTCAATAACGCCAAAACAGGGGGGGATTCTTTTACCCTCAGTATCATTGGCGAATCCATTACCAAACTTCCCAAATATACTTCTTCAATTATGGGGATTTTGCGGAATATGACCGGGTACTACAAGGAAAACTACAAGCTCAATGTCCGCCATGCGATTCCCGGTATGCAGGCCGCGGAAGCGACGGTTGTCAATATCAAGAAAAAAACAAACGTGGCAATGGCCGGCGTGCCGTTTTATCAGGAATTTGTCGAAGAACTCATCAAGGAAGACTATTCCAAAGACGGTCCGGCCATGAAAGAGGCGATTCTTAATGCGCTGAAAGTAGCAGAGGAAAAACCAAAAGCCGCCAAGCAAAAAACATCGTACAAAGACGTTTTGTTGACCGGGATTCAGGCTGTAGGGTCCGCGTCGGCGGTAGTAATTGAAATCGCCCAGAAGGTTGATGCAAACCAGACAGTTCTGGAAAACCGGAAAAAAGGCCTTTGGGAAAAATTAAGATTGCTGCTGAAGGCCATGACCAATTCCGATCCCGATGAAGTCGTTTACGAACTGCAATTCTTTGATCAGGCAAAGGGAACAGAAACATGGGAGCGTCTTAACTTTGGTCAGTTTCGTATTGACCTGGACAGAAAAATCAAAATTTATACGGGAATGAGCGGACAGGGCCAGTTTATGAACAAATTAAAGGCCATGACCGAGGAACAGGTATTGGAGTATCTTGAACGGGCCATTAAGGACTTGCAGTCCCTGTTCCGGACACTGACCGCTCTTGATGAATATTTCAAGAGCTGCGTACCCCGGGAAGAACGTGACCAAATAAAAGGAATCAAGCCCGAACTGGCTTCCGTTAAAAATTGTTTTATCAAGGCAAACCAGATTCGGCACGAATACAGCGCCGAAAAAGAAGAAGAAGAACAGATGAAAAAATTGGGTATAAATCCCAATGCCTAAGGAGCCTGCCAGGTTATGGATCAATGCGGGAACGCTCCGAAAAGATGGGTATATGGCTTTCTTTTTTGTATTCTAATTTTTTCCGGTTGTATATCCGCAAAACCCAGGCAGGCTGAAACAGACGATTCTGATTATCTGTCAGCGGCGGGCGGGCCGGAATTTGCCGAAAGCCGCCCCCGGGTAAAGGCCCGCGATGAAATTACCGTTACATTTTCCAAAAACGAGGTAGAACTGGATTTTCGCAAATCGTATCAGGCAAGCGAGGCTCAGTTATTCACCGCGATTTACGAAGGGCTTTTTTCATATCATCCTTTTACCATGGAACCTATTCCCGCCGCAGCGGAAAAATGGGAACTTTCGGAAGATAAAAAGCAGTGGACTTTTACCATAAGACAGAACGCGAGATTCTGGAATGGGGATTCGGTAACGGCGGAAAGTTTTCGCGCCGCATGGCTTTCCATACTGTCGCCGCAGCGTGACGCTCCCTATTCAAGCCTGTTCGATATTATTGAAGGGGCGAAAGATTACCGGACGGGAATAACGCATAACGATGAAAAGGTAGGCATTGTCGCGTCAGGGGCAAAAACACTGATAGTCAAACTGAACGCTCCCGCGTTTTTTTTCCCGTCCATGCTGTGTCATCATTCATTCAGTCCCATTCATCCATCCATGATTAACAATGAAGATTGGTCAAAAAAACCTCCGCTTTCCAATGGGCCGTTCCACATTGCCGAAATGGACGAAAATAAAATTGTCATGCTTAAAACCGATGCCTATTGGGATGCGTCCGCGGTTTCCCTGAACAAAATTACCCTTAAATACACCGAAGACGGCAATGAGGCAAGCAGCCTCTGGAACTCAGGCGAGGCCCGCTGGATTTCCGGTGAGGTGAATATTGAAGCGCTGACTGACCGGAGCGGCATTCAGGTCAACGCCATGTTTGCCACTCATTACTATTTTATCCGTTCCGGAGAAAAACCCTGGAATGATTACCGCATCCGCCGCGCCCTTGTTCTGGCGCTGCCCTGGAACGACATTCGCGCCGGACATTTCCTCCCCGCCAAAACATTAATCTACCCCCTGCCCGGTTATCCCAAACTTGAAGGACTTTCCGATACCGATACTGAAGAAGCGGCAGCGCTGCTTGCCGATGCCGGTTTTCCCCGCGGTGCCGGCCTGCCCGATCTGGTGATACGCATCACCCCTTCGTCCGAAGCGGCCCGCATCGGCGGCCTTATGGCAAATACCTGGAAAGAAAAACTGGGAGTTCCGGTTCGGGTAGAAGTAATTCCCTACAACCGTTATTTTCAGACGCTTAAAACCGGCGACTACACCGTAGGTTTTTCTACCTGGATTGGCGACTTTGCCGACCCTTATACCTTTCTGCAAATGTGGCGCAGGGATTCCAATTTGAACGACGCCCATTATGATGATGAAGATTACGAAATATTAATGGAAAAATCCATGCTTGAAGAAGGCGAAACCCGCTGGGCCACCCTCGCCGACGCCGAAAAACTGCTCCTTGAACGCGGCTCGGTACTTCCCATTTCCTACAGCCCGGCCGTCAACATAGTAGACATCGGCGAACTGGGCGGCTGGTTTCCCAACGCCCTGGACATCCACCCTTTTAAGCACCTGTCCTTTAAGGCCTTCCGCCCCCTCCCCGGAGTGGTCATGGCAAAATAAGTTTTCACCCCAGCCGCCCCTTGACGCTATAGACAGCGAGAAGTAGGATAGAGTGTCGTCTTTTATACAGAATTTGCGATATATATGACACTTTATGTCGTATATATGGAGTTAGGCGAAATATAGGTTGAAATAATAAAATTATAAATTATATTATTGACAAAAATAAATAATATTTGTAATATAAATTTATTATGGGATATTCAAATGAAATAATTCAAGTAAAAAATGGTTTTTTAATAAGAAACTATAATGCCTTAAAACTTTGTTTTATTTATATTTTGTATATTTTATTTACTTTATTTTTCTGTTTTCCGATTATTTATTCAATAATATTTGGTATTTTGGACAAAGATTTAATTCATTATTTAAAAAATGTAATACCGTCTTTAATATTATATTTAATATTTGTTGTTCCAATAATAAATTTTTCAAAGAAAATAATAATAAATTTAAATGAAAAAAAAATTGTTTTTAATTACAGGTTAATACCATTTGTCAAAACTAAAATAATATATATTGAAGAGATAGATGAAATATCAATAAATTATTTAACAGAAAATCAGAAATTTCATGTTTATAAAATGAAAGAAAAAATATATTGTGTTGATTTAATAGACAAGAATAAATATTCATATACAATATATCAATCAAAAGTATATGATGAGAAAATAAAAGAATTTGCAAATAAATTTGGAATTATAATAAATAAAAATGTTGACAATGATAATATTAAAGAAAATAAATATATTTATATAAAAAATATAATATAAACAACCTATACTTCGCCTAACAGGACTGTAAACGCTCACCGCCCTGTTCGGGCGGTTCGGGCTACGCAAAACACCAGTCGGCGCAAGCGCCTTTGTGGTGTTTTGCTCCGCCACATTTTTTTGCGCCCGTA
>JAIRRB010000101.1 GCA_031256195.1 Treponema sp. | reverse complement strand
TATCGAGATATATTACAACCGGTGTCGTAGACATTCGGCTCTCGGATATGCTATACCGATAGCATTAACACCTAACACTGCGGCTTAACACCCTGTCCGATAAATCGGGGGAAGTCCATCCCATTATAATAAAACATACTCTGTTATTCAAAAAACAGCGACCTTCCCTTCGTGTCCTCCGTGGTTAAATTCTTTGCTTATTGGACATCTCCTTGTTGATCGTTTTATGTCTGTTTCCATTCGCCCGGGCCAAGCAACGGTTTTTTTTCGGCGTTTTCAGAATGAAAAGCAGGTCGTATGTGCGCCCCGGAAATTTCGGTAAGTTTTTTCTTTATGGACTCCAATTTCATCAAGTGTGCCGGATTACTTTCGTTATGAAGCCAGCCGTCAACCACGATTTGCAAATCACCGGTAGAGTGTTGCTTTTTTAGCCATATCTCTATTTCCGACATAGGCTTTGCATAAAACATCAGTTTTATTTCCGTAAGTTCTTTTTGTGTATGCGCCACTTTTTGCCCCCTAAAATTTTTGTACCATAAGCCTGTTGCAAAACCGGAGTTTTGCAATTACCTCATTATTTCATAAAGTACCTATTTGGTCAATATTTTTATTATAAGGCCACGCAATCGCCGGTTTTCCATAGCGTTGGTGTTTTTTTTACTTGACTTATGTATTAAAATCAGTTAAAAAACTATATTATGACCACAAATGACTTATTTCAGGAAATTGAAACGCTTTCTCCTGTTCAGATGGAAAGTGTTTATTCCTTTGTGTATCTGTTAAAACACCCTGATTACATAGTGGCCTCTTTGAATGAAGAAGAAAATATTGAACCCTTTGCCAACGAAAAAGAAGCTCTGGACTTTGTAAATTATTACGCAGGAAGAATGTTACATGAAACGAGGTGAGCTTTGGACCCTCAAAGACGGAAATTATGCCGCAAAAGCCCGTCCTGTTGTAATAATACAGGCAAATTCTGAAAACAATTTTGATTCTGTAATTCTGTGTTTATTCACAACTTTTGATTCGGAAAATATATCCACAAGAATTAAAATAGAACCAACCCCTGAAAATGGTCTTGAAAAAATCAGTTATGTAATGACGGAAAAAATCATCACTGTAGAGAAAACAATGTTGGGCAGGCATATTGGTAATCTGCCAAATAATGAGATGCACCTTATTGCTGGAAAACTGGCTAAAATTCTGGATATACATAAAAATGATATTGAGGAATAGGCTATCAATTTAGGCGCCGGGCGTCAGGCCATGATTTTTCTTTCAAGATTTATGCTCAATTTGACCAACAGATTTATTCCGACAGGGGGAGGCATTACGGGGCGGTAAAACATTTGGCCGCCGCGCACACGCCCGACTAAAGTCGGGCTGCTGTTACTGTAAACGCCCCTTGATGGGGCGCTGTTATTTGGTTACCCCGCCGGAGGAGACCAGCGAAAAAAAATAACGAGGGTAGGGACAGTAAAAGCCCAGCACTTAAATCAGATAATGTTTACACAGTATCACGATGTGCATGGTAATTTAAGTGCTGGGAGATGCTCCGTCGAACCAAAGGTTCGCGGCGGACTCTACAAGCGTTTTACCGCCCCGTAATGCCTCCCCCTGTTGAAGTAATTTCAGTTGTTGGTCAAGTTGGGTATTTACACAAGATGACACCTAACAGTATGCCCAGTAGCAATCTCCCGCAAAAGCGGAGTTTCCTGAAAACAGCGTTCCGCTGCCTGGGAACAGAGTCCCGCAAAGGCGCAGCGGGCTGCAGCGGCCCCGGCATCAACATTGGGTGAAGCAGGGGGTGAAGCCACCGGACGGGCAGGGGAGTTAATGCCGGCTGCTGACGAGGCTGCCGAAGCGTCTGTAGACGAGGTTGCCGAGGCAAACAGCATTCGCGTATAGGGGTGCTGCCCTGCATGCCACAGGCTGGCGGCGGGCGCTTCTTCCATCAACTCGCCTGAATACATGACGCCTATGCGGTCGCAAAAATAACACGCTACTTTCAAATCGTGGGCAATAAATAAAAACGACATTGTTCGATTGTCGCGGATTCTTTTTTCGCGTATATCCAGCAGCAGATTCAGAATTTGGGCCTGAATGGAAACATCCAGCGCGGAAACCACCTCGTCGCAGATAAGCAATTCCGGCTGGGGCAGCAGGCCCCGCGCAATGGAAATGCGCTGCCGCTGACCGCCTGAAAATTCCGTTGGCCGCCGGTCCAGGTCCGCCCCGGAAAGGCCCACTTCCTCAAGCGCGAGGGCGGCTTTTTCATGGAACTGCCGCGCCGGAGGAACCGTTGTATCCCCGCGTATACCGGACCACTTCAGGCCGGAAAGCAAAATTTCACGGATACTCATGCGGGGGTTAAGCGAACGGGCCGGGTCCTGAAAAACATACCTGACTTTTTGCCGGTACTGCCGCAGTTCAGCCCTTTGCAGACTGCCCACTTCAACCGGGCCTTCCTCCCGATGGTACAGAATGTTCCCGCCGTCCGCTTCGTACATCCGTACCAGAAGCCGCGCGGTGGTGGTTTTGCCGCAGCCCGATTCCCCCACCAACCCATAGGCCTCGTTTTTGCCGATGCTGAACGAGACCCCGTTGACCGCATTGACAAAACGCCCCAAACGGGCAAAAAAGCCCGCCTCCAGATTGAAACGCTTGTGTAAACCGGAAATGGTCAATAGCGGCATAAGGTCATTGTATGCCGGTTGTGTATCAATGGCAATATACGGTATATTTTTCTCATTAAATGAACAATCAACCCTTTCATGCCGCCGGTTTGCTCTTTTCCTGTACCCGCTGTTCATCCTGCTGCCGCCACGAAAGCGGTTTTGTATACCTTTCGGAACCTGACCTGTCCCGGTTGGCAAATGAATTCAAAATGGAGTATACTGCCTTTATAAAAACCTGGTGCCGCTGGGTTTCCTTCAGCGGGGACAGCGAGCGTTTGGCCCTCAAGGAAAAATCGAATTTCGATTGTATCTTTTGGAAGGATGCCGGTGATATTGTCGGATGTACAGTTTACCAAGCGCGGCCCCTGCAATGCAGGGTTTTTCCCTTTTGGGACAACGTTGTGTGCTCCCCTGAAGCCTGGGAAACCGCGGGCCGTGCCTGTCCGGGTATAAATACCGGGGAACTGCACAGCCGGGAAAAAATTGAAAATTTCCTCCGCCTCATGGGGGAAGAATTGATTATCGAACGGAAAGTAAGCCTATCGGGGGGTGGAGTGTAAATGCTAATCCGTTTTTGGGGTGTACGCGGTTCTCTGCCTTCGCCGATACTTCCGTCCGAAGTAAAGGCAAAGATAGCCGCCATACTGGAACAGATGGTGCCGCAGGACATTGCGGATGCGGCAAGCAGGGAGCGTTTTCTTGCCGGACTTCCCCCCTGGCTGTACGGTACGGTGGGAGGCAATTCCCCCTGCATCACGGTTGACCTGGAAGGCTTTAACGAGCCTTTAATTTTTGACTGCGGTTCGGGTATGCGGGAGATGGGAATTGCTCTTAACGCGGAGAATTTTGTATCTTCATGCTACCATATCTTTTTTTCCCATTTTCACTGGGACCACCTGATAGGTTTTCCCTTTTTTGATCCCCTGTATAATGCTTCGGCTACCATCAATTTTTATTCACCCAAGCCCCGCCTTGAAGAATGGCTTTTGGAGATGATGAAAGTTCCTTACTTTCCGGTACAGTTGGAGAATCTGACGGCGCAAAAGAATTTTAATTTGCTGGAAAAACCCGTCTCCATCGGGCCGGCGACGGTTGCCTTCAGAAAAATGAACCACCCCGGCGACTCTTTCTCTTATATGATTAATCATAAGGGGAAGCGGTTCATTTATGCGACTGATGTGGAACTTTCGCCTTCTGATTTTTTACCGACCGAAGAAAACACCGGCTTTTTCAAAGATGCGGATGTAATTGTTCTTGATGCCCAGTATACTCTTGACGAAGCGATTGACAAATATAACTGGGGCCATAACGCATTCAGTCTGGCGGTTGATTTTGCCGCCAACTGGGGAATACGGCATTTGATTCTGTTTCACCACGACCCTACCTACGATGACCGGAAACTTTACGGTATGCTTCAGTCGGCGCGCTGGTATCACCAGCAGATGGGTTTCAGGGAAATGGAAATAAGTCTGGCTGTTGAAGAGCTGGAAATTTCATTATAATCCGGGAAGGTTATGCGTAAAATTTTCAGGCTGATAATGGGAATTATCGTATCTTTGGTAGGCGTCATTCTTTTTATCAGCCTTGCCGGTATTGCGGCTTTTGTCTATAGTAACGCCGCGCCTCCCTTCTCTTCCGATTCAGCGGAAAAATGGGAAGGCGTAACGCTTGAGACAGACACGGTGGATAATATTGTTGTACGTTTTGAGGTGCGCAAAGGGGAAAGTGCCCAGTCGGTGGGGCAGCGGCTTGCCGCCGCCGGGCTTATCCGCAGCCGGTATTTTTGGTATCTGCTCTGCCGCTACTATAACCGGGAACCGGTCAAAAGCGGCAGTTATCTGATTGAGATTCCGGCAAACCAAATCGCCATCCACCGTATACTGGTGTCGGGCAGGCAGTTACTGATGCGGGTCACGGTTCCGGAGGGTCTTACCCTGAAAAAAACGGCGGCGCTGCTGGAGGAGGCGGGCATCTGTCCGGCGGATAAATTTCTGGACGCATCGTACGATTCGGCAATAATCAACCGCTACCGGATTCCCGGCGCAAGCATGGAAGGCTACCTGTACCCGGATACCTATTTATTCCCCCCCGAATATCCCGCGGAAAAAGTAGTTCAGGCAATGGCGGATAATTTTTTTACCCGTATCGGCGAGATTGACGAAAAGGCCCTGTCCATGCCGCCGGATGAATTAAACCGGCTGGTGATTCTCGCATCCATTGTCGAGCGGGAATACCGGTTGGATGAAGAGGCGCCGGTAATGGCGGGGGTATTCTTTAACCGCCTGGATATAGGCATGGCCCTGCAGTCATGCGCTACCGTTGAGTATGTTATTACCGAGATACAGGGCAAGCCGCATCCCGAAATCCTCCTGACGCGGGATACCGAGATACGCGACCCCTACAATACTTACAGGAACCCCGGCCTTCCCCCCGGCCCCATTGCTTCGCCCGGCACTGTTTCCCTGAAAGCAGTTTTGTCCCCCGCAAAAAGCAG
>JAIRRB010000088.1 GCA_031256195.1 Treponema sp. | reverse complement strand
TTCGCTTTTTCTTCCCATCCTTCAGGCAGTAATTCAAACAAGCTGTTTAACCAGCCCTTTTCCCCTTCCATCCTCTGATTATATCATCTTTTTTATTAAGTTGACGCATATGGTGACTGTCACCCAAAATTTGTTCATGATTGCTCCTTAATTAACTCACAGTATCATATTTGTCGCTTTGGGGAAAGGGGGCGGACAAGAAGATTTACCACGGAGGGCACGGAGAAGTAACAGGGGGGATGGCAGGGGGCGGCGACCAGGCGGCGCAATGATGGCAGCCACCGGTTTTTGCTAGTGTTGTGAGGCGAAAGTGGTACGCTACGGGTGGGGTAAGGGCAAAGAACAAAGAAAATTTACCACGGAGTTGCACGAAGAAGTAACAGGGGAGTACGCTTTTCCGTACCGGAATAGGCTGGCAGGGGGGAAATGGTATAAAAACATTCTTTATCTCTCCGTGCCCTCCGTGGTAAAAATTCTTCTCCCTTATCCCCCGCCGTGCGCTCGGTTGGATAAATCCAACCGGCATTTGTTGTAAGCAGTGGATTTTGCTGTGCGCGGTAACCAGTCACACTTGTCCGTCAACGTCCCTTGTCGGGGCGCTGTTATTTGGTTACCATGTCCTCCGTGGTGAATTCTTCAACAACCACTAATGCAAAATGCAACTTTTCACCATACATAGTATAGAGTATAAAAAAATGCTATACTCATTAACAAGACAGGAGCAGATTATGGCAGTAACGGTAAGTGATAGACCGCCTCCCACGGGCGAGGGCCTCACCTTTGAAAAAGTGTGGGCAATGTTTCAGGAAACCAGAGAGCAAATGAAGGAAGAGAGGCTGGAAAATGAGCGGAAGTGGCAAGAGGAAAAACTAGAAAATGAACGGAAATGGCAAGAAGAAAGAAAGAAAACCGACCGGATTGTCGGCAAACTGACTAACCGTTTCGGCGAACTGGTGGAACATCTGGTAGCGCCCAACATTAAAGAAAAATTCAATGAAATAGGCTTCTGTTTTACCAAAACCGGCATGGGTGTTGATATCTTTGACCCGAAAAACCCGGAAGACGCTATCGAAGTGGATGTTTTGCTGGAAAACGGCGATATAGTGATGGCCGTGGAAGTTAAATCCAAGCCAAATGATAAAGACGTCAATGAGCATATACAGCGGATAGAGGCATTGCGCCGCCATGCCGACAGGAATCATGACAAGCGGCGGTATCAGGGAGCGATGGCCGGAGCGATAATGAGCGAGGCGGTACAGCGTTACATTCTGAAAAAGGGACTTTATATAATTGAACAAACCGGCGACACGGTACGGATAAATGTTCCGCCGGGATTTAAGGCCCGCGACTGGTAAAAATTCTTGCGCGCATGACTTGCGCCCCTTAACCGTCCGAAATGTTCAGACAGGAACGGTCTATGCCCTCTTTGGCAAAACCGCGAAGAATTATTTGGAAAGCGTTTGCCATTTCTTTGATGATGATGGGTGATTTTTTGGCTTCCGGGGGCATACGGACGGCGTTTTCTACGATGACAGAAAACATTGAAAGGAACAGGCGGGTCGCCTGGGCGGAATCCAGTTGGGGGTCAAAAATCCCTTCGGCTTTGCACTGGTCTATAATGGTTTTTATGGTATCAAGTATGATGTCCACATGGGATGACTTGTTTTGCTCTTCCAGAGAGATGATGGGCAAACCGGGATATATAAAATTGCGTACCTGAAAAATAATAATCATTTCATCGGAACTGCCAAACAGTTCCACATAACCGCGCCAGAAATATTTCAGGGCCGCTATGCCGGTCAGGCTGCCTTCCAGAATGGGCCTGAAATGTTCCACAAAAACCCGCGCCGCGTCTTCGCAGATTTCATTAAACAGAATTTCCTTGCCGGAAAAATACAGGTATACGGTGGCTTTGGAAAGTTCCGCCTTGCGGGCAATATCCTCCATACTTACCCGTTCTACCCCCTGCGCAAGAATCAGTTCCCTAGCGCACTTCAAAATCGACTTGCGGCGTTCAATTTTTTCCCGCTCTCTCCGCTCGGATATTCCCATGCCGTATTTTACCCTATCATGGGGGAAAATTGTAAGTGTCTTTCCGCCTCTTTGTCACAGGACAACAGCATTTACTTTTCTACCATGGTATCAAATAGGGACAAGTCCACATGGGAGGGGCAGCGGGGCGGCAAAAACGCTGGGGGAGTCTGCCTATGAAGCCCCCCAGCACCTCCATGATCAGGTGAAATCGAACATTACGAAATGATTACCGCATAGAGGTGCTGGGCGTTTACTGTCCCTACCCTCGTTGCCGTTTCTCGCTGGTCTCCTCCGGCAGAGAACCCCAGAAATTTTTTTGTCGCCCCGCTGCCCCTCCCATGCGGCCTGTACCGATTATATTACCTGCTCTATCAGGGTAAATGCTGTTGCCTTGCGACAGTAGAAGATAGTTGGAGGGGGCGCTGCGGGCTGGCGGAAACATTTGGAATTCCCCGCCGGAGCAGACAAGCGAAAAAAAGTAACACAGTGAGGTCAGAAAAAGCCCAGCACTTAAATACACAATGATTTCATAGTATTACGATGTGTGTGGTGATTTAAGTGCTGGGTGGCTGCGTAGTGCGGACTCTACAAGCGTTTTCGCCAGTCCGCAGCGCCCCCTTCGGCTGGTTTGTACTATCAAAGTAAGTGCTGTTGTCCGCCTCTTTGCCGGTACTTGCATTTAACGACAAAATCGGTAGATAGTAATGATAGAGGGATTACTATGGCTAAATTTGCGTTTATCGGCGCCGGCAGTTTTGGGTTTACCAGAACCCTGGTTCGGGATATTTTGACTTTTGATGCGTTCAAAGACGCCACCATCGCGCTCATGGATATTGATGAGACCCGCCTTGATTATATAACCAGAGCGGTTCACAAGATTGTCAAAGCCGGAAATTACGGGGCAAAGGTTATTTCTACCTCAAACCGCGCCGAGGCTCTGGAAGGCGCCGACGGGGTTCTGTGTACGATTTTGAACGGCGATGTTGATGTCTGGCGTTATGATATTGAAATCCCTAAAACGTATGGTGTTGACATCAATGTCGGCGATACGCGGGGGCCTGCCGGAATTTTCCGTGCCCTCAGAACCATTCCGGTAATGCTGGATATATGCGCGGACATTGAAAAGTATTGCCCCCATGCCGTTTTCCTGAATTATACCAATCCCATGGCGATGCTGTGCCGGGCCATGCAGAGCCGGTTTCCCGCTCTGAAAATTTCCGGCCTCTGCCACAGTGTGCAGGGTACAGCTGGTATGCTTGCCCGCTGGATAGGCGCGCGGGATGAGGATATTACCTACACCTGCGCGGGTATTAACCATCAGGCTTTTTATATCGACTACCGGTGGAAGGGAAAAGACGCCTATCCCCTCATTAGGGAGGCGATGAAAGACCCCGCCATATACAACGAGGAACTGGTACGGAATGAGATGTTCCTGTTGCTGGATTATTACCCGACAGAATCATCCGGTCACAATTCGGAGTACAATGCGTGGTTTCGCAAACGGCCCGATTTGATTGAACAATTTTGCATTCACGGAACAGGCTGGAATCCGGGGGCCTACGCTTATATCCTGAACGAGTACCAGAGCAGAAAGGGAACCTGGCGTACAGAAATTGAAGATTGGCTCAAAGAACCAACGGTTGACCTGAGCCGGGGGCATGAATATGCGGCGTATATTTTTAACGCCGTGTTCGGCGACAAAACCATGTTTAAATTTAACGGGAATGTGCTGAACAACGGTTTGATTGACAATCTGCCCCAGGGGGCCTGTGTGGAAGTGCCGGTGCTTGCCTCTCCGCATGGTTTTGAAGCCATACAGGTCGGCAAACTTCCCGATCAGATTGCGGCTCTGGTACATACCAGTTCCATTTGCGAGGAGTTGGCGGTAGAGGCTTCCCTCTCCGGCGACCCCCGGAAAGTATACCAGGCAATAGCTTTTGACCCGCTTACATCGGCAGTATTGGGTATACCGGAGATAAAAGAAATGACTGCGAAAATGTTCAAACAAAATGAGGGTTATCTTCCCCAGTTTTTAAATTTTAATTTGAAGTAAACTCATCTTGTTTATTTCGGCAAGATTGCCTATAAAAAAATGTGCAGAAACTTAATTCTGACGGTATTCTCGCGACACTGTGCGAAGGGGGCAGTGTTGCCGCGCGGCTTGAACATTTTGAGCCGCGGCAGGCTCAGCTTGACCTTATGGAACTTATTATCCGCTGTTTTAACGAGGATGCCATCGGCGCGGCGGAGGCGGGAACCGGGGTGGGGAAATCTTTTGCCTATCTGCTCCCCGCCCTGCATTTTGCCGCCGAAAATAACGAGCGGGTGGTCATTTCTACCGCGACCATTACCCTGCAGCAGCAGCTTTTTGGCAAAGATATTCCTCTGGTGCAGCAGGCGACCGGATTAAAAATAAAATCGGCGCTGGTAAAGGGCAGGGGGAACTACCTCTGTTTCAGGCGGCTGGAAGAAACCCTGCGCGAGCCGGAACTGCCGCTCAACAAAGAACGGGACGAGCTTGACCGCATCACACGCTGGGCCGAAACCAGCAAGAGCGGGGGGCGGGATGAACTTCCTTTTACTCCTGCGGAAAATATCTGGTCAAGGGTGTGTTCGGATGCGGATTTGTGCATGGGGAAACGCTGCTCTCAGCAGAGCCGCTGCTTTGTACTTGCCCGGCGCAAAGAAGCCGCCGCCGCCCGCGTTATCGTGGTGAATCATCATCTGCTTTTTGCCGACCTGGCGGCGCGCCGCGAAGGCGCCGGCTATGAGGCGGCGGTCGTGCTGCCCCCCTATTCAAGGGTAATTATTGACGAAGCCCATACCATTGAAGACGCCGCCACTTCGTTTTTTTCAAAAGAATTCAGCAAAGCGGGCATTATGCGTCATATAGGACGATTGTACCGCAGGCGCAGGGCGCAGCGCGGGGGGCTTTTGGTCCGTTTCTGTTCATTAATTTCCGGCGGAGAAGGCAGTCTGGACACCCTCGCCGCCGCGCTCGACAATATACGCATCGCCGCCGCTGAACTGGACAGTCCGGCGCTCGACCTTTGCGGAACCGAAGGGGTGTTCCGTTTTTCGCCTGACAATAACAACGGCGCGGAATCGGCGCACTCTGCGGCGCATTCTGCCGCGCTTTTCCCCCTGCTGGACTCCCTCAGTAAA
Source organism: Treponema sp. (assembly GCA_031256195.1). Lineage (GTDB taxonomy): Bacteria > Spirochaetota > Spirochaetia > Treponematales > Breznakiellaceae > WQXQ01. Next base: position 6,141 of record JAIRRB010000088.1, on the reverse strand, counting down.
AAACTGCTTGCCTTTACCGCGTTGGTACGCGAACTTTTTGAACTGCTTCCCGAAGAAGCCGGCGAGGATTCCGCTGTCTGGGAACTGAATGTCATGCTGCGCCGTTTTGAAAACATAGCCGGAATATGTTCCGCTTTTACCGGCTACCGCCAGCGGCAGCATGAGGTGATGTGGATTGAACGGAGGGGGGGGAGGGGGGACTCAGGCGGAGATACGGGTGAAAAGGGACAGTGGGCGGTCTTTACCCAAAGTCCGGTGGAACTTGCCGAAAGTTTAAGCAAAAGTCTTTTTTCGCCTAACAAAACCGTTGTCTGCGTTTCCGCCACTTTGGCGCTGTCCGGCAGTTTTAACTACTGGGCGATTCGCAGCGGCGCGGCCATGACGCAGGAAAAGCCGCTGTTGACCGGCTGCTTTCCTTCGCCGTTTCCCTATTCCCGCGCGGTACTGCTTGCCGTTCCCGATGACGCCCCCCTGCCCGATGAACCGGAATACCAGCACTTTGTTGACCATGCGGTGGGCCGCCTCGCCGCCGTCTCAGGCGGTTCCGCCCTGATTCTGTTTACCTCGTACCAGTCCCTGCGCAGCGCCTGGAATGCCAGTCAGGGCGAATTGCAGAGCATGGGCATACGCTGCCTTAAACAGGGCGATGACGACCGTTCGCGGCTTTTGCAAACCTTTCTCGCCGATACCCAATCGGTGTTATTTGCCACCGATTCGTTCTGGGAAGGAGTTGACGCGCCGGGCGATACCCTCAGGCTGGTGATTCTCTGCCGTCTGCCCTTCAGAATCCCCAATGATCCGGTTTTTGAAGCCCGCCGGGAAGCGGTAGAAAAAAACGGCGGCAATCCCTTTATGGACCTTTCCCTGCCCGAAGCGGTAATGAAGTTTAAGCAGGGCTTTGGCCGCCTGATGCGCCGTTCCAGCGACCATGGCGTGGTTGCCGTTCTGGACAGCCGCCTTATTAAAAAACGTTACGGCGCTTTTTTTCTGCAATCCCTGCCGGAAACACGGACAAGTTTTTCCGGTTTTTCCGGCATACTGCGCGACACGGAAAATTTTCTTTTCTCAAAAGGATGATGCAGGCCGTTATGCGGCGGTACGCACAAAGAATTTACAAATACTGATGAGCCGTTTCTTCCCGCACCTGGGCATACAGTTCGATGAAGGGCTTTGCCGTACTGCCGGCGATTTTCTTTAACAGCACTTCTTCAACCTGAAAAAAACCCGCCTCGTTGGACATATATACATCAATGCGTATGGGCTTTTCATTTCCCGCGTCAATGTGAACTTCTTCAATGGAATTTGCCGAATACTGATGAATGTGGCCGCCTTTTGTTGTCTGTCCTACCAGCGCAAGGGGAATACGCGCCCGGCCTTTGGTCATGTCGCAGCCGTCCGCGATCTGCACCACACCCGCTTCAAGGGAATGAATGGTATGGGTACCCATGTGGCCGGAAATGCCTTCCAGACACAGAGCGCGAACCATCACCTGCTTCTGTATATTTCCGCGGTATACTTCCGTCAGAATCCGTTCCAGAATGGGTAAAGCAAGATACACGCTGTGCAGTTCATGGTCTTGCCGGCCAATGCCCATGCCCAAATCGTGCAAGATGGACGCGCACAGCACCGCTATAAGGCTGTCCTCAAAATCGCCGCACTCGTCTTTTTCCAGGCTTGTTTTGATTCCCGCCTGCCGCAGCAGCCGGAGCATAATCAGGGCATTCATCGCGACGGTTCTCATGTGTACCGGCCCGTGATCGTTAAAGCCCAGCCTGACAATTGAAACGGTATTGGCGTATTCCTGAGCCGCCTGTAATTCTTCATCCTGCAGCAGAATCCCCAGCGCCGCCTGAGCCTTTCCCGAAAGTTCGAAAGCCCCGACTATTTCTGTCAGTTTGCCATCCAGTGAAATTTCCCTTCCTGATCTCATATTTCAATATTATACACAAAAAGATGTTTGAGCATAGTCATACTTTGTCCGATAATTGAAGATATGGGTAAGTGTTCTTCGCGCGCTGCGGCGCTTTGTATCTACACCTTTCTGCTGCCCTTTTTTCTGTATGCCCAGGACTTAAGCATTTCCCGGGATGATGTACGGATAGAGTTGCGGCCCGACGGCGGTTATCACCTTTTTATACGTTATAAACCTGATATCAGTTCGGTGCTGATTACTGAAACAACCAGAGACCCGCGGTTTCAGGCTGACAATTATGCGTACCGGACGGCGGAGAAGAATCCCGTCAACGGGGACGAGATACGCCTTATCGACGGCTACCCCATACCACAGGAAAGCAGAATATATTCCCTTGTCTCTTCTACTCCCGAAAGGCATCCTGTTCTGGATTGGGCCTATCATATTTACCTGCCGTATGTGCTTTATTATGGCTACGAAGGCGGACGCCACGGCGAGGTACCGGTGGGAGACGGGACTTACCTGAATATACGCGCCTTTTACTATGCCTATGCCGACTACCGCGGGCCTTTCAGGGATAACCCTTTTATGCTTCAGATTGTGCAGGACCCGCCGCCCGCTGCGGCCAAAGGTACCTACATGAAGGAAACCGCCGCCGCTTTTACTGCAATCGCCGGCAGGAATACGGTATATTCAAGCGGTTCCTCCGATTTGGTAAAGCAAATCGAGGATATTCTGAAAAAAGAAAAAGGCAGGGAGATTGATGTTGTTATCTGTCTGGATACTACCGGTTCCATGCGGACTCATATAGATGCGGTACGATTACAGCTAACTAACATACTGCGGGAGATGATCGCCGAATTTCCTTCTTTCAGGATAGGCATGGTGCTTTTCAAAGATTACCGCGAGGAATACCTTAACAGGATAATTCCCCTTACCGCTGATTTTGATATATTTCAGGGAAGCCTTAACGCTGTTAAAGTTGGCGGCGGCGGGGATATTCCCGAAGCGGTCTACGAAGCCATTTACGCCGGCGCGGCCAACATCCCCTGGGCGGCGGAATCCAGAATAATGATTCTTATCGGCGATGCCCCGCCGCACCCCCGTCCCCGCGGCACGATAACCAGACAAATGGCTGAAAGGGAATTGGCAAAGCAGGGAATAAAGATGTACGCGATAATTCTGCCGCAGTAACCAATTTAAGAAAGCGCTAATTAAACAAAAATTTAACCACGGAGGTCACGGAGTTTTCTTACAGAATTTTTCTTCTCTGTGAAACTTCGTGTACTCCGTGGTAAAAATTTATACAAAGATGCTGTCCTGTTATTGAGGGACAAGCTCTAAGTTTTGCCGGAAAAGAACGAGCGTTTTTTTTCTTTTTCTGTTATCCGTTCAAGAACCTTATATGCCAGCAGTTTGAATTGTTGGGGAAGAAATTCACTGTTGAGCGTATTGTAGCGTTCCAGCAGGGCGTTCAACTCTGTTCTGGCCTGGGTGTATTTTTTCTGTTTGTAATGAATAAAGGCAATTTCGTACTCTGCGGTACAGACCAGATCGATGTTGGTATAATTCCGCTCAAGCAGAGCCTGATAGTATTGCAGGGCATAGTTATAGCGGTTCCGGTCCGAGGCTTCCTGCGCCCGCTGAATAAGCTCCGAAGGACTAAGTTCCTGGGATATATTCAGTGTACCGGTGGCACAGGCAAAAAGACACGCCGCCGCCGCAAGCGCCAGCATTTTACCGGACAAATTATTCATACCGCTCATAATCTTACTGCCACCTCGGAGAATTGAACTCCAGACACGCAGATTTTCAGTCTGCTGCTCTACCAACTGAGCTAAGGTGGCCAATATAAGCACCGCGTTAAGCGGTGTTACAACCAAAAAACCAAAACGGCCCCGCCCAATAAACGCGCCCGAAACATTGAGGGCGTCTACCCAATAACAGTGACACGGCGTAGGCCAAGTAAACGCCCTTCTTACCATAAAGTCCGAAGGGCCGGTGCCTCAACAAAGGCTGCACTGCACCTTTAATGCAAGCACACCTTCAGGTGTGCGCCAGCGCCGCTTCGAAAAACGGCTTTAGGGTTCCCGCAGGGAACCTGCAATCAGCGCCCCGTTAAGGGGCCGTTAATTCAAAAAACGCTACCGGCCCCGCCCAATAAACGCGCCCGAAACATTGAGGGCGTCTACCCAATAACGGTGACACGGCGTAGGCCAAGTAAACGCCCTTCTTACCATAAAGTCCGAAGGGCCGGCGCCTCAACAAAGGCTGCACTGTACCTTTAATGCAAGCACACCTTCAGGTGTGTGCCAGCGCCGCTTCGAGAAGCAGCTTGACCGCTGTAGGCGGTCATGGGTTCCTGCAAGGAACCTGCAGTCAGCACCGCGTTAAGCGGTGTTACAACCAAAAAATCAAAACGGCCCGGTTCTCAAAGAGAACCGAAGTTCCCCTAGGGAACCTGTACCCCTTATCATCAACTTAAGGATTCTTTACCACAGAAGCTCAAGATTTTCGTACAATAACTCCGTGTTACTCCGTGGTTAAATTCTTCTCGTTTATGATGTTACCCCTGTACCCCTCAAATATGTCAAAATCCCCCCCAAATGTCAATAGTTTCTGTGGGATGAATCAGCATATTTTGCTATAGTGGCAGGTACATTGTTCAAAGTTCGAATCGAGAAAATTGCCGCAGGAGGGGCCGGCCTTGCCCGGATAGAGGGCAAGACCGCTTTTATCGAGGGAAGCGCTCCGGGCGAGACGGTTCTCTGTCGTATAACAAACGAACACCGCTCATGGCTGCAGGCGGAATTGCTGGAAATTATTGAACCTTCTCGGGATCGTGTACAGCCTGTCTGTGCCTTGTGGGGAAAGTGCGGCGGCTGTAATGTACAACATCTCAACTATTCAGCCCAGCTTGCCGCCAAAACAGGCATTTTGGAGGAAACTTTTACCCGTATTGGCGGTTTTTGTCCGCCGCAGCCGGTAATTTTCCCTTCAGAACAATGGGAATACCGGAACCGGATGCAGTTTCATGCAATCAGGCAACACAAACAGGAAAAATCAGAGGCCTTGTGGGGCTTAAAAGTACGAAAAAGAGACGATATTATTCCCATTTCCGATTGTCCTGTTGCCGATCCGGGGATTCGGGCGATGCTACGGGGTGAAAACAGGGAAACGCAGGCCCAACTGTCGCCGCCGGGGAAGGATCGTTTTACCGTTTATGCCCGTAATGGGCTGTTCCTCAGCGAAGGCGGAACCAGCCGGGGAAAAATGCGGATACTGGATCGTGAGATTGTTATGGATGCCGGAATATTTTTTCAAAGCAACGGCGCAATGCTGGAAAAACTGATTATGGACCTGCGGGAAATCGCCAACGGTATGGCTGACCGGACTCTGCCTATGGCGGATTTATATTGCGGAGTGGGAACTTTTGCCGCTTTTCTGGGAGATTTGTTCCCCCATGTCGATTTGGTTGAGGAACATACAACCGCCCTGGCTTTGGCCCGTGAAAACCTCATGCAATTTGGGTCAACGGCCTTTTTTGCCCAGCGCAGTGAACAGTGGGCGCGCAACGGCTTTCCCCGCCGTTACGGTTTTATCTGCGTTGACCCGCCGCGGCAGGGTCTTAACCCGGCTTTGGCGCGGCGGTTTGCGGCGGACGGCCCGCCCCTGCTGGCTTATATTTCCTGCGATCCGGCAACGCTGGCGCGGGACAGCAAAATATTAATCGAGGGGGGCTATGAATTGGCGGAACTCCGCTATTATGATTTTTACCCTCAAACCGCCCACATAGAGAGTTTGGCGTTATTTGTAAGATAATTCCTGAATACCCCCTGGAACAAGGGTACTTGCTTTTTGACCGCACAAACCACAGCCGGAAGGGGCGCTGCGGGCTGGCGAAAACGCTTGTAGAAGTCCGCAGCGAACCTTCGGTTCGACGCAGCCACCCAGCACTTAAATCACCACATACATCGTAATACTATGAAATTATTGTGTATTTAAGTGCTGGGCTTTTTCTGACCTCACTGTGTTACTTTTTTTCGCTTGTCTGCTCCGGCGGGGTAACCAAATAACAGTACCCCGTTAAGGGGTGCTGACGGATAAATATGACAGGTTACGGCGCACGGTAAAATCCCCGCTACAATAACAGCGGGCCGAATTTATTCGGCCTAGTGCGCGTGTGCCCAGCATGAGTAGTAACTTGGTGGTGAAAGTCCACTACACGC
>JAIRRB010000061.1 GCA_031256195.1 Treponema sp. | reverse complement strand
GGCTAGGTCGGTCGCCTACGGCTCGCTCCCACGCCAGCCTCACCCACATTCCAGCCCGCCCGCAAACCTGCGGTTTGCTTTATAGGGCGGGCTGGAACGTCGCATACAGCCGGAACGTTATGTGCAATGTCGCAAAAATTGTGAAAAAATGTAATTGACAAAATAAAATATTTAGGATACAGTATTTGTATGGACAATATAATAAAAAGAATTTTTTCATCAGTTATTATTTTTTTCATTTTATTCTCCTGCAAAAGTAAAAATAATGATGAGATAACTATGAATGAACAGAATGTTGATTTAAATAGTAATATAGATGATGTTAGAAATACAGTTTCTACAAATGAAATATCTGAAACAAATACATTTCATAATATCATTGAAAATAGGAGTATCATTAAAATAACTCGTTATGTAAATTCATTAGAAGGTCTAAATATTAGAAATGAGCCTAATATAAATTCAACAAAAATACTAACTATTCCGTGTAATAGTCAAGTTGATTTATTAGCAATAGATTCCAACGAAATAATTATTGATGGAATAAAAAATTATTGGTATTTAATTAATTATAATGAAATAACCGGATGGGTTTTTGGCGGTTATTTAGTTGATGAAATTTCAAAATTAGTAACCAGTGAGATTGATTCATATAGAGGAATAGCAGATTTTATTTTTGTTGAAGAAGAGATAGGTTCCGGACGATATGATTTTAGCTATATTGATATTATTGAACAAATGGGAAATGCAGGATTTGAACAATATATAAAAGTTACCAATAATTACTTTATTTTAGAATATTTAGATCAAAATCAATATAGATTATTGAATCATTCTGTATTTTCAATTTTTTTCACAGAGAAAATAGTGGAAATAAATAATTCAAAATCTACATCGCAAATATTTACCTATCTAGGCGAAAATGCTGGTCATACTTATTTATTTTTGTATTATGGTAATAATATTATTACAGCACATTTTGATTTCTTTAGACCTGGTAGAATTGAAGGACCTCCATAAAATTGCGACACTGCACATAACAGGACTGTAACTGTACGCCGCCAGTAGGCGGCTAGGCTACGCAAAACACCAGTCGGGCTACGCCCTTTGTGGCATTTTGCTCCGCCACAGTTTGGGCAGGGGTCGTTGCTGCGCAACGCCCTATTACCTGCCCAAACCGTCAGTTACAGCCGGAACGTTGCCGGACAACTTAACGGGATAGGAGATAGATATTTTTACTATGTTATTGGAAAAACTACTGAACTTCAAGAATCGAATCGCTACATAAATAGAATTACTGTTTCCAACGGTGACGTATATGTTTGGTCGCGTACGTCGCTTTATTGGCATAACGAATACTGGGTAAACGGGGTAAGAGTTGCATTTAGTCTCCGTAATCCCCGTGGTAGTGTAGATGACATGGCTGTAAGAAATGGTAAGATATACTGGGTCGGCGCAGAGTGGAATGGCGATAGGGACAATCCGAAATATCAAGCCTGTTACTGGGTAGACGGGGTACGGTATGAACTTAACGGTTCTGGGGCCACGGCGATATTTGTTGAGGAATAGATTAACTGTCTGAACAAAACAATCCGGGCGCATAGACACTCCTTCGGCATACAGCCGCACCGCCCATGCGTGAGAAGCACAAGCGATGGTCGCCGTTAATAACGGCGTGGAGTAATGTCTATCAGCGTCCGGTTTTCCGGTGGCCAATATTTATTACTGTCTTGATTATGGCATGGCGGTATAGGGTTTGTCAAGTGGAATTTTGAGAAAAAATTATTTTTTTGGGGGATTATTGGGTAATGCTTGGGGTATTAGGTTCCCTGCCCGTAGCTTTTTGCAGTTGGTAATTACTGTCATTCCCATGTTTACTCCCTTCTTTTGTTTTAGTATATACTATTTCTTTATATATTTTCTATACTCGTTAATTAAAATTTTTTCATTATATATTTTTTCTACATTGTCCTTTAAAAATTGATCAGCACCTATCTTTAGTTTTATATTATCATTAGTCCATTTTACCATATTACATATTAAATGAACAATTTGTATATTATTATCTCGATGTTGTCCACCTTTATTTATTGGTAAAATATGATCAATAGTATGATATAAATAATTGTTTTCATGTCTGATCCATTCATGATTCATTTTTCCACCACAAACCGCACATTTAAAATTTTGTTTTTCTGAATATTCATACAATGGTATATAATCAAATTGATTAGTTAGAGATTTATATTTTTTCATATAATTTTTTTTATATTTATAATCATAATCCCTACATGGATTTTTTGTTATTCTCCAATAATGGTCAATATCTCTTTCCCTACATTTTTCTTCACATGTCTCAGAACAAAAACCATTCCAATTTTTATAATAATGCCAAGTGGTTTCCTCTGCTTTTCTATTAATGTAAGCCCATTCAATTTTTCCACATTCTCTACAACGTTTTAATTCCTCACCTAATGTTTTCTTTACTTCTATAATAGTTTTCATCAATGGGTCATCAATAGTTCCTTCAAATAATATTTCTGACATATTCTTTATTTGTATTATTTCATTTTTATTTTGACTATCAAGCCAAACATTATTTTTTGTATATAAATGCCCATTTGTATATACTTTATAGTCTTCCTGTAATTTAAATACAGGATCGTTATTATATTTATGATAATATTCTTTTTTTAATTTATATTTTTTATATTTTTCATTTGTAATAATATATAACTTATATATTATTATCACAAAAAAAAATAATCCTATAAATATTGCCGTAATATAATCTTCATCCATCATTAAAATAAGGGTGCTGTTAATAATGAAAAAGGAAAAGCAATAAACATTATATTTACTAAAATATATGCTGGAACACTGTCTGGTTTTTTCATTTTTCCTTTAACCTAAATATGCCCTATTCGGCATATTTAGGCAATGGTTCTACCGGGGAAAAGCATGTTTTTGGGGGTAATTGCGGAATTTTAAAGTATTGAAAAATAACTGTTTTTAGGTTATTGTTCATTAGTGAGAATATTCAAGAATACGTGGTTTGCCCGGTTTGCCGGAAAAGAAGGCATAACGGACGGTGAATTAAGAGAAGCGGCAAACCAGCTTGAAGCGGGGCAGGCCGATGCGAATTTAGGCGGCGGCGTGTATAAAGTGCGGATTGCCCGACCCGGCGAAGGAAAGGCGGGCGGTTACCGGGTCATCGTTTTTTTTCGCAGTGAGGAACGGACGGTTTATTCCTATGGCTATGCCAAGTCAGACAGAAGCAACATCAGCCGGAAGGAACTAAAAGCGTTCAAGGAAGCCGCAAAACAGTATTTAGCCATGACATCCGATGAAATTAGAGAGCGGATAGAACATGGTGAATTAGTTGAGTTGTAAGGAGTCAAACTATGGAATACAGGTATGAAAGCGAAGCATTGCAGGTTATTCACGAGGACATGATGGGCATGCACCGGCTGGGAATAATAAACGATGCCGAAATGCGGAAATTTGACAAGTTGTGCCTCATTAAAACGCCTAAAACCGAACAGCCCGCGGAAAGGAAAATCTCCGCTCCCGCAATAGCTTAAATCCAGTTTGCTTATCTACCGCAGCCCCAATTCATCAGCCCACCATGAGTTTTCTTTAACCTTGGCGGCCCTGCCTGAGCGGGAAGCGTCAACGGCTTCCTGTTTAATGAGCATGGCTTCCTGCAGGAGTTGGGCGTGCAGCCGGGGTTGTTCGGTCATTTTGACCGTAAACTTCGCCGCCAGCTTTTTCTCGATGTACTCAAAAAACTTGGGCTCGTAGTCCAGGGCGATATAATCCGGGTAGTCGCCTTCCGGCAGCGGGTCTTCCGGCAGTTCGTCCATAATATCCGCGGGACTGCCCGGGTAGAACGTTATGTCCGGTTCCGTTCCCGGCGGCCCGGCGGTAAAATATTCATTTTCCGCCTCCGCTATCAGCGCGTCAAACGGCGTTCCGGCGGAGATCACTGCGATGGGCCGTAACACCCTGCCGTTGGACACATACAAAAGTTCGGCTTTCGGCACGTCGGTCAGGATAAGCCGGTCTTCGACAATAAAGTATTCGTTATCCTGCAGCTCGATAGGCCGGGCGCAATCATAGGGAATATCGTAAGCGAAGCGGTACCGCTTGTCGCGGATAAGCGGCCTGCCGGTGCGGACCAGCCTGGCGCGTTTTCTGCCGCCGACCCATTCAACTTCGGTCAGGGCTTCCAGAAAGGAGGCGAGATAATACGCCCTACAGAGCTGGTATTTATCGTTTTTAGCATCAATGTCCTTATCGTTGAGCAATTCCTGTCCCGCTTCAAACAAGGCTCTGATTACAATATCCCGCCTCATGTCCATACGGTTCTCCTTATCAAGAACCTGACCGCCCGTTTCCGGGCGGCCAGGCATTCCGGCTATTTGCCGTCCGACGTATCGGTTTTTTCCACAGGCTTGAAGTGTGGGACTTCCTTCTGTTCCGGCAATACGATGGTATCGCCTTCCCGGTAGAACTTGCCCCCATAGGTGCAGCTCTCGGCGCAGCGGTAGGTAAAGGTTTTAGCCTTTCCCGTATCGCCGTTTGGCGGGGGAGTCTGGTTGTTGTTACCGTTAAAAATACCCATACGCTACTTCCCTATGTAGGAATTGATAAGGGCTTCCACGGTACCCGTGAACGTCCCCGCGACCTCGGCCTTGATAAACCGGTACCCGGTTTTGGGAACCGGCAGGCCGTAACCTTCGCCAAGCTGGGCGGCGGTAATCTGCCCGCTCTGCACGATGGTGCTATAGGCGCCGCCCTCGCTGTCAGAACCTTTCACGGTGGCGGTCAGCGGACCGCCGGTAACCGCGCCTTTCGGCATTTTCAGGTCAACGGTCATGCGTTCGATAGACGCTTCGCCCAGGTCGATAGTATTCGGGAAGTCGCCCGCGGCGGTCAGTTTCCCGAAACTGTTCAGTTGGTCATACAGAAATGCTGCCATAGTGTGCGTGGCCTCCTTAAACCACTTGCGCTTCGGTAGAAAGGATCACGTCCATGCGGCGGCAGCGCAAATCGCGCACATGGGTGATGGGCCTGCCCCAGGGGTCTTCCTTGGTGTAGACCACGTTGCCTTTGTCCCGGGCCGCTTTGTCCAGTTTGATGATAGGCTCAATGTTACTGTACATGACGTAGGTAGCGGCGCCCGTGGGCATCCGGTGGCGGGTATCAATGATAAGGTCAATCAGATCGTCTCCGCTGATGTTCTTGGGAACGTTGCAGATGCGCCACAGGGCTTCGGGAGCGCGTACCGCGATACCGTACTTGGCGGTGAAATAGTTCTTGTACACCGGATACTCCCTTTTCTCATCTTCCGGGTCTTTCTCATGTACGCGGCCCATGTCTTCCCGTTCAACGCCGCAGCCGGAAGCGCCTTTGGGGTAAATCAGGTGGAACAGGTCCGGGCCGACGGCGATCAGGTAGATGCTCGTCAGATCGTTGCCGGTTCCGCCCGCGTCAATAACGAACCTGCCGATTTTATTACACCGGCTCATAAGCCCGGCGAATTCGTCGGGTTTGTTGGGATCGCCGTAAACGAGCGTTTCCGCCTGGGTCATACCCATGCCTTTGATGATGCCCGTCGCCTCGCTCATCAGCGCCGCCTGTTTATTCCCGGACTGGTCGATCATATCCGCATCCGCTTTGGAATAGGCGCCCAGCATGGCGATACGGTCATGCACGACCTGGGTCTGGGTCGCTACAGTGCCGAAACCTTTGTTATAAATCCGGTGCGACCCCGCGGCTTTGACGCTTCGCTGGAGCGTCACGTTTACCACGCCGTTGTTGGTCTCCTTCATGGGGATGTCCAGCAGCATCTCGTTGGTCAGCCCCATAAGCTCGATAATTTTAAAGGGGTCGGGCGCGTTGGCGCGCCTGACGATTTCCAGAGCCGTCATCTGATCATTCATGTTCAGAATCATTTAATTCTCCTATGTGTCTTTGAATGAGAGCGAGCCGCCTTCAGAGACTGACTTCAAAGACGCACCCGCTTCCCCGCCCCGGGATGCCCCGCTTTCCGCGGTCATTTTTCCGTAGGCGATAAACGCTTTCACGATTTCAGGGTTCCCGCTCAGCCCTGCCTGCGCCAAGATTTGCGCGACATTGGGCCCCGCGTTTGCCAGGCCCCGCTTCAGCAGTTCTATCTGCTCGCCGTAGCGGCTGCCGTACTCTTTCTCAAGAGCCGCCGATGTCTCAGCCATCTGGCGCTGCCGGTCTTCCCGGAAGGCCTGCGCTTTCTGCGCCCCGATTTCATTCAGGCTTGAAAGCATAGCTTTCGCCTGCGCCTCGGTCAGGTTTGCCGCGAATGCGGCCTGCGCGAAAGACGCCCCGTCGTGATCCTTGTCCGCGGCAAAACTGTAACCGTCCGCCGATTTGGGTCTCCCTGCTTTTTCCCAGAATTCCGCAACCGCTTCCGGTGTCGCGTCCTTACCGGGAATGGCAACGCCCGCGGCGCCGCCTGTCGTCTTTCCTTCCAGCTCAAGGTAGGCTTTCGCCATATCCCCCAGCTTGGTGAACCCGGCCAGTTTTGCCGCCAGTTGGGGATTGTCCCGCATTTCCGGCGGCAGTTGTTCCGTCCAGGGAGCCAGTTTTTTTGGTTCGCTTCCGGCATTTGTTCCCCCCGCTGCCGTATCCCCTTCGGGTTTATCCCCGTCAGGTTTGGCCGCAGGCTTCCCGCCTTCTCCGCCAGCAAAAACGTTTGAAAGTAAATCCGCGTTAGCGGGCTGCTGGTCCCCGCCCTCCGCCGATCCGCCGCCGACGCCGTCCGGCGCCAGCCATAGCATTACCCTGTCAATCAGGTTCCGCATAGTATGTTCCTCCTCCGCCCGCGGCGGTTTCGGCGATAAAGTCCGTAAGGGCTACGGTATCGTGTACTCCCAGCCGCTGGCGAATAAAAAATTTTGCGTATTCGTTGAGAAAATGTTCGCGCTTGGTATGTGTTGCCTCGTAGAGGTACAAATCGGTTAAGAGCGCGTTGAGTACGATTTTTCCCTCCGGAGTGCCAAACACCATATGCGTCAACTTAATAAAAAAGATGATATAATCAGAGGATGGAAGGGGAAAAGGGCTGGTTAAACAGCTTGTTTGAATTACTGCCTGAAGGGTGGGAAGAAAAAGCGAAAGAG
>JAIRRB010000004.1 GCA_031256195.1 Treponema sp. | reverse complement strand
TCAAGGTCGAGGTCCTCGCCTTCATCCGCCGGAGCTGCTTCATCGGGAAGGCCAAAATCGCCCATATTATCAAGGGCACGGATATGGCCCGCATCCGCCGGAACTGCCTCAACGGGAGGGGCAAAATCGCCCCTCTTATCACGTTCGAGGTTATCGCCTTCATCCGCCGGAGCCGCTTCATCGGGAAGGCCAAAATCGCCCATATTATCAAGGTCGAGGTTATCGCCTTCATCCGCCGGAGCGGCTTCATCGGGAAGGCCAAAATCGCCCATATTATCAAGGTCAAGATTTTCACCTTCATCCGCCGGGGCTGGTTCATCGGGAAGGCCAAAATCACCCATATTGTCAAGGTCAAGGTTATCGCGTTCATCCGCCGGAGCTGCTGCATCGGAAAGGCCGAGGTCGCCTAAATTGTCAAGGTCAAGGTTATCGCCTTCATCCGCCGGAGCGGCTTCGTCGGGAAGGCCAAAATCGCCCATATTATCAAGGTCAAGGTTATCACTTTCATCCGCCGGAGCGGCTTCATCGGGAAGGCTCAGGTCGCCCATATTATCAAGGTCGAGGTTATCGCCTTCATCCGCCGGAGCGGCTTCGTCGGGAAGGCCAAAATCGCCCATATTATCAAGGTCGAGGTTATCGCCTTCATCCGCCGGAGCGGCCTCATCGGGAAGGCCAAAATCGCCCATATTATCAAGGTCAAGGTTTTCGCCTTCATCCGCCGGGGCTGGTTCATCGGGAAGATTAAGGTCATCAAAAACGCCAAGGTCAAAGTTTTCGCCGCTGTCCGCCGAAAGGGATTCCTCAGGAAGGTCAGTATTGTCTAAACCGTCAAAATCAGGGGTTTTATCGCCGTCTGCCGGAAGCGGTTCTTCGGGAAAGTCAAAATTGTCCAAACTGTCAAGGTCAAGGTTGGTGTCGCTGTCCTCCGGAAGCGGCTCTTCGGGGAAATCCGGGGGTATTGCGTCCAGTTCTTCGGAAAGATTGGAAAGAAGACCCTCAGGGGCGTACAAATCATCGGTAGTTTGAGCCGTTTCATCTTCGGTCATAACAGCGGCGGGCGGTTCGGGAAGATCATCTGGCTGAGAACCGAGAAATGCGCTAAAATCCATTTCATCTACCGGGTCTATTGAGGGTTCTGCTTCGGTAAAATCCGCTGTAGAAGAATCTGCCGGGGCGGAACTTTCTTCGGCAAGATTTACTATAGGCTCCGGTTCAGTATCGGGAAGTTCCAGGTCGTTAAAGGGAATCTTGCGGGCTGCAAGGTCGGCTTTTTCTCCGCCAATATTATTAAAGGAGGCTTTAAATTCCCGAAGTTCACTTAGTGACGGCATCTTAAGATATTCTATTATCGGTCGATAATGAGATAGTATATATGAAAACAATCAAAATGAGAACATTTTTAGCAGGGTTTCTGCTTTTTACAGCCGGTTTTTCCCATGCTATTGATATAGAGTCAGTCGATTCGTACCAGGTTTTTGATCGTTTATTGGGCCTTCCGGAACCGGGAGCGCCGGAAATTGTTGATGATGTAGTAATTTTTACCGCCTCATCCAGCCTGCGCCGCGTGGGCGTTGCCTTTGCCGATGAAGGTTTTGCCAAAGTTCACTGGTTCAGGCAGTTACTGGTCTCCCGTGACCCGATGGATATTCCCCTAAGTGAGAAAAAACCCAATATGCACAAGGATTCGGGCATTATTTTCTATATACACCGGATTCCCGAAGGGGCGGCCGAAATTGAGTACCGGCTCATCATCAATGGCCTGTGGACAACCGACCCTGCCAACCCCAACAGCCGCCGTGACAATGCCGGGCTTTCCCGTTCGGTTCTCTCTGTACCGCAGAAAGCGATGATTCCCAGCCCTCTCAAAGGACCGCCCGGCAGCCTGAGTTTTGTCTTTAAGGGACCGCCCGGCGAAACGGTATCGGTGGCGGGCAACTTTAACGGTTGGGATCCGTTTATGTATCAGCTCAAGGAAGGCCCTGCCGGAAATTATTCCATTAATATTCCCCTCCCGCCGGGTAAATATCAGTATGTTTTTTTTCACCGGGGACAGCGTTATCTTGACCCCTACAACGCCAATCGTATTTATGCAAAAGACGGAAAAGCCGCTTCTGAAATCGTAATTCAATAATTCAATGTCATGGGTAAGGTTTGGACACGTTTTTTTAACGTGGGTAAAAAACGGCGAATTTTGGACATGTCTTGACAACGTGGGTAAAAAACGCTAAATTTTGGACATGACAAATAAAGGGGCAAAATTATTGCTTTTGCCGTTTGATTCGGTCAAAATCGAAACAAGGGCGGTTTTGCGAAAGGAAGCCGAGGCCCGGCAAGCTCTGGCGGAACTCAAGGGTTTTGCCCCGGTTATTCCCAACAAAAACATACTGATTAGCGCCATTGCCTTGCAGGAAGCCAAAGAGAGTTCCGCTATTGAAAATATTGTTACTACCCAGGATGAAATCTACAGAAGTTTGACGATGACTCCTTTCGCTTATGATCTCGCGGTAAAAGAAGTAATCAATTACCGGGAGGCGATTTATGCGGGTTTTAATATCGTAAAAAAACGGCAGTTGATACGAATCAGCGATATAAAAAATATTCAGGAAACCATTGTGGAAAACAACGCCGGTATCCGCCGTCTGCCGGGAACCTCGCTGGTCAATGACACTACCCGTGAGGTTGTGTATATACCCCCGCAGGATTACCATGAGATTCGCGACTTGCTCGATAACTTCTGCCGGTATTACAACAATGACGAAGACAGCCTCTGGAAAATGGCAGTATTGCATTATCAATTTGAATCTATTCATCCTTTTTATGACGGTAATGGACGTACCGGCAGAATCCTGAATATTTTATATCTGCTGCTTAAAAATTATCTGGATACTCCGATTTTGTATTTAAGTTCATACATTATTAAAAACAAAAATGACTATTACGCCTTGTTGCAGGAAGTCAGAAAAAAACGAGTGTATGAACCCTGGATACTGTATATTTTGAACGGAATAGAAGAAACATCAAAACAGACCCTGAAAAAAATTCAGACTATAAAGAATCTTCTGGAATCGACGCTGGAAAAAGTAAGGGTAAAATGTCCCAGAATATATTCAAAAGAACTGGTAGAGTTGATATTTGAAAACCCTTATTCAAAAATTGATTTCTTGGTAAACAAATTTGGCATAAACCGGAAAACCGCGTCAAAATATTTGAAGGAACTGGAAGCAATAAAAATTTTGTCGCATCTGCGGGCGGGAAAAGAAATGTTATACATAAATACCGGTTTAATGGAAGTATTAAAAATGCCCTAAGCATTACCGCTTTAATTTATTCTATCAGCAAATCCCGCTCTCCTGAAGACAGGGCCTTGAGTATACGCCGTTTAACCGCGCCTGAACCGCCGGTAAATGCTTCAAGGCGTTTTCGTATGTCGCGGCGTTTGGAATTAACGCCGTAGGGGCAGGTGCAGGCCGCTTTCAGAATGTTCTGCGCGGCGGCGCATTCAATAACCTGCCTCTCTTCAAGACAGGCCAGCGGGCGGATAAGGCTGACCGGATATTTACGGTATTTGAGTAAAACGGGCATGGCGCTTATTGTACCTTTGGCGCACAGATTCATAAAAAAAGTTTCGATAATGTCGTCCAGATGATGCCCCAGGGCAATTTTGTTAAAATTATTTTCAATGGCGAAATTCAGCAGTTCGGTACGCCGCTGGGTGGAACACCAGTAGCAGTTCATTTTTTCCCCTTCCTTGAGCCTGCCGATGACCGGCACAAAAAGATCGGTAAAGGGTATGCCCCACTCGGCAAGCCGCTGCGCAAGGATTGACTTTTTGCAGCAGGCGCAAAAATCGGTGGAAATGTGCAGGGCGGCAAGTTCATAGTTTATTTTCAGCGCGGGCCGTATCGAGGCAAGCGCCCAGGCAAGCACGGATGAATCCTTGCCGCCCGATACGGCAATAAGGATGCGGTCACCTTCGCGGATGAGTTCCCGTTCCAGAACTGCCTTTACCGTTAATTTTTGCGCTATAGTCGCCGCATTTGCCCGGCGTATAAATCTGTCGCTCATCGGTGTCCTGTAATGTCACGTAATACCAGGCTTGCCAGCGCCATGCCCGCCGCGGCGGTAACGGTAACGGCAGAGCCGACGGCGTTACCGGCGGTTTTTTCAAACTGTTCATCGCTGTATACCGTAGTAAAATTGCCGGTAAAGCCTCGCTTGCGCAAACCCTGTCGGACCAGCCGCGCCAGCGCACAGCCCTGCGTTTCCCAAATATCAGCGTATCTGATGCGGGTTGGGTCCATTTTTTTAGCCATGCCCATCGAAGAAAAAAGTTTAACACCGCAGGTGCTGCCAAAGGCGGCGCTTGTTTCTATTAAATCAAGTTTGTGTTCCAAACTATCAATGGCATCAATTACATAATCCATTTTTTCAATGCAAAACTCGGCGGCGTTTTCCCGCGAAAAGACTTTTTGCCATGCGCTTACTTCGCAATGGGGGTTTATTTCCAGCAAACGCTGTTTTAAAACTTCAACCTTGACGCAGCCCAATGTCCGGCTGGTAGCCTGCAACTGACGGTTAACGTTGGTAACATCCACTGTGTCAAAATCCGCGATAGTTATTTTGCCCAGGCCGGAACGGACCAGGGCCTCGGCGCACCAGCTTCCCACCCCTCCAACGCCGACAATCAGTACGCTTGTGTGCGCCAGTTTTTCCAGCGCCTCCGCGCCGGTAAGCAGGGCAAGCCGCTGAAACAGCGGATTCACATTTTCCAGGCTCGTTTGCTGTTGTACCTTTTGAGGAGCGTCTTTTTCACTGAACATACAGCCGCAATACTTCTGCATATACAGGCCGAGGGCGCGGGCCTGATTCCGGCTTTGACTGAACAGGGGCCGGAAGTCCCGGTAAATAAATTTCAGGCCGTAGTGCGCCGCCAGTTCTTCGCCAATGCCGTGGATTACATCGTGCCGCTGCCAGGGACTGATGAGCAGGCTGGTACTGAAAGCGTCAAAACCTTTCTCCGCCGCATGGGCCGCGGTTCGCTCCAGACGCATACGGTAGCACAGGGAACAGCGTTCCGGCGCTTCTGTTGTGCCGCCAATGCCGCTTAAAAATAATTCCAGGCCGTATTCATTTACCATTTCCAATTCAAGGTTTCCGGCGGCGGCAAATGCGGACAGGGCTTCGCGGCGGTTATGGTATTCGGTGAGCGGATGAATATTGGGGTTATACCAGAACAATGTTGGCGCAATGCCTTCGGCGGAAAGGCTTTCAACGCAGGCTGTTGCACAGGGGCCGCAGCAACAGTGAAAGAGCAGCCTCATGGAAGTTTTTCAGCAGCCCCGGTCAAAGCCTGCGCAACAGCTACAGCCAGTTGATCGGCGCAGGATGTTTTTCTCCTGCCGCAGCGCATCCCCTTGAGTTTTTTGACCAGTCCTTCGGCATCCATTCCCTCGGCAAGTATGCCAATCGCTTTCAGGTTGCCTTCGCAGCCACCCTCAAAAGAAACCGAATACAGTTTGCCGTCACGCAGTTCAAAGTTAATGTTGCTTGCGCAGACTCCGCTGGTTTTATATTGGTACATGGTTGAATCCTGCGACACGAGGGACTCGCCTTCCAGCCCTCAGCATCCTGCTTCGGGCTTCCAGGCCGCGGTTCAGCCCTGCCGGCGCCATCCATGGCGCCTTTTCCTCCCACCTGGTGGCGGGCTGAACCGTTCGAGTCCCTCACTCCTCTGTAATGTTATTATAACACGCCACAAAAGTTTTGTGTAATCTTAACCTTTGCGACACGAGGGACTCGAACCCCCTACCTGCTGCTTAGAAGGCAGCTGCTCTATCCGGGTGAGCTAGTGTCGCCGCCATTCAACTATATAAAAAAAGATGAATCGTTGGAAGATACTCTTGTAACGATATATGCCGGCCAGAGGGGGCGCTGCGGGCTGCGGAAACATTTGGAATTCTCCGCCGTAGGAGACCAGCGAAAAACGGTAACGAGGGTAGGGACAGTAAAAGCCCAGCGCCTCCATGCCATAATCATCTCGTATTCCGATTTACATGGTCATGGAGGCGCTGGGAGGCTCCGCAGGCGGACTCTACAAGCGTTTCCGCAGCCCGCAGCGCCCCCTCTGGCGGGTTTATATAGTGAGCATAATTGACATATCTGCACCGTACTATTAGATTCATCATTATGAGTGAGTACCTTATCGACGGCGGCGTTCCGCTGGATGGCACAGTAAAGGCAAGCGGCAACAAAAATGCCGCCCTGCCCTGCATAGCGGCGGCCCTGTTGACCGATGAACCGGTTATCCTCAGAAATATCCCCGAAATTGAAGACGTACAGGTAATGTTTGAAATATACGCCGCTCTGGGGGGGTCGGTGAAACCTTTGGAACCCAATACCTACCGGCTGCAACTGGGTGATATTACCAGTTCCGTAATACCCATTGCACAGGCAAAAAAAATAAGGGCTTCGATACTGTTTGCCGGTCCGCTGCTTGCCCGGACGGGCAAAGTGGTGCTGCCTCCCCCCGGCGGGGACATTATCGGCAGGCGGCGGCTGGATACCCATTTTCTTGCCCTTACCGAATTGGGGGCAAAAGTAAAAACCGGCGAAACTTTTACCTTTAACGCAAAATCCCTGACAGGGGCCGACATCTTTCTTGATGAAGCGTCAGTTACCGGTACGGAAAACGCAATCATGGCGGCGGCGCTTGCGGAAGGAAAAACAGTCCTGACCAATGCCGCCGGCGAGCCGCATGTGCAGGACCTGTGCCAAATGCTTGTTTCAATGGGAGCGCACATCGAAGGGATTGGCTCAAATATTTTGAGTATCACCGGCGTTAAAAAACTGAACGGCTGCGATTTTACCATCGGCGCGGATTTTATGGAGGTAGGTTCTTTTATCGGGCTTGCCGCCGCTACCGGCGGGGACTTGCACATCGAAGGAACGCGCCCCCAGGACCTGCGCCCCGCAAAAGTCGCCTTTGGCAAACTGGGCATTTCCTGGGCGCATGAGGGGACGGTTATTCATGTTCCCCGAAATCAGCCGAGAGAGGTCAACTGCGATCTGGGCGGCATGATTCCCAAAATTGACGATGCGCCCTGGCCGGGCTTCCCTCCCGATTTGACCAGCATTATCACCGTGGTTGCCACTCAGGTAAAGGGAACGGTGTTGATTCACGAAAAAATGTTTGAATCGCGGATGTTTTTTGTAGACAAACTTATCGCAATGGGGGCGCGGATTGTGTTATGCGATCCGCACCGGGCGGTTGTTTCCGGCCCGTCAAGACTCCACGGCTCGGAACTTATCAGCCCCGATGTCCGCGCCGGTATGGCAATGCTTATTGCTGCCCTGTGCGCCGACGGGAAAAGCATTATACGCAATGTCTACCAGATTGAACGCGGCTATGAACATCTGGTAGACCGGCTTGCCGCTCTGGGCGCGCGGATTGTGAAAAACGGCAGTTGAATTTTCCGAATAATCCTATCCGCTAACAACTAATTTTTTGTTACGCTATATCTAGTGTCGTTGCGCCGCCACAGGCGGCGATTATTCAACGACACTAGCAAAAAGCGGTGGCTGCCATCATTGCGCCGCCATATACCCCGCCAAAGTAACATTTTTTAAACTACATTCCGCCGCCAAGAGTTTTAGTCACTACTTCTGAATAACCAGAATTTGTATATCCTTTTTCTCCGAGCGACATCACCTTTGTCGTAACTGCCGTTGCCATTGGCTTTGTAGGATCTGTTGTTGCCGGCATTAAGGTTATTTGTATTTTTGTCTTACTGACAATTTCAACAGAGCCGTTGGCTGGAGTGCCGTCATCTTTTTTTGTATTCAGAGCATCAGCGCCATCATTAACAGGATTATCAGGGTTAAATACCACCGCGGTAGTTTTCAAAGTGTTTATCTTCTTCTTGCCGGAATTGCAGCCCTCACTGTAGGTTACAATTTCGTACCCAGATACATTGTCCACCGCATCCCAGATAACTATCATAGTTCTTCCCTCAACTTCGATTTTTACATTTTCAGGTACATTGAGAGCATTGCCTTTAGCTTCACCATTGCCGCTGGAATAGGCGGATACAACACACATTAATGTTAATACTGTAATAAAAAGTTTTTTCATTATATTTCTCCTTAAATCGGTTTTGATATTTCAATTCACTTAAAATGTGAAATATTTTTATTCAAGAATCTGTAAAATACAACGTATTTTAATGTTTTCTGAGAAAATTATTCAGAAACAGTCTTTTAAAGATCAAGAACCAGATTCTTTTTTTAGACCGCCTGCGTTTTTGGGGGCTTAAAAATTAAATAAACAATATCTTGAGGGGTTATAAATCGTTCTTCGCAAACCATGTCAGATAATTCAACAAAAATAAAGTTGTTTTGAATGTATGTTGGTAATTCACTTATGTTATTAAAATATATAGACCTGTCGAATACATGGGAAATAAGAAAGTTTTCATTTTGAGCGGGATTTCCGCTATAACAACAGCCTGAATCTGACCCGCCTTCGGCACAACAGGATGCGGCAAGAGCGGCGCCTGTTTGGTTTTTCGACGAATAACAGCACAAATCTCTATCTGTGGAAACAGTAATGGCACATACAATGGAATAGGACACATAAAGTGCCACAGTAACAATAGCTGCAATTGTAGTGGTTTTACGCATTATGACACGTCTGCTCTTTGCCACGCTGTGTCTCCTTTTTTAGCATCCTGCCGTTTTTATTTTAGGATTGCGATAATAACACTAACGATACCAACAACTAGCCCTGCAATGCCAATATATATTCCAGTTCGATATTTTTTATTTGCTCTCAATTCGCGAGTGAACGCCTTTCGCTTCAGCCTTTCGAGCTTTTCGAATGAATTATTTACGAAATTATAAACATCCGCATATGCATTATAAGCTTCTTCAAAGTTGCTATATAGAATGCTTTCTTCAGATGTGGATAA
>JAIRRB010000224.1 GCA_031256195.1 Treponema sp. | reverse complement strand
AGTATTGATTTCCGGGCAAAATTTCCATCCCACCCCCCCCCCCCCCCCCCCCCATCAGCCGGCGTGAAGTAGAAAATGAGTTTCAAATACTCCGTTGAAAATCGCCATTATTTTGACTGGGCTGCCACCGCAGCGCCGGAGTTTCCCTCCTCCGGCGTAATTGTTCCCTTTGGGAATCCGTCTTCCCCGCATTATGAAGGGCGGGCGGCACGGGAAGCGCTGGAAAGCGCCCGCGCCCGCTGCGCCGCGGTTTTGGGTGTGCCGGTTGAAACGGTATATTTTACTTCAGGCGGCACTGAATCAAACTGTATTCCACTGTATTCCTGCCTGGCCCGTCAGGGCGGCGGACGTATACTGGCCTCCGCCGCCGAACATTCCTCGGTAAGCGAAAACCTGCAAACGCTGGAACGGCTGGGGAAACCGGTTGGCCGTATTCCCCTTGATTCTTCAGGCAGGGTGACGGAAAATTTATTGTTAAAAACACTTGATAAATACGGCGACACCCGCTTTGCCGCAATCATGGCGATTAACAACGAAACGGGAACCATCAACAACATAGCCGCTTTGCGGGATATTCTGCGCGGCGGAAAAGGCCCGCCCCTGCACTTTCACTGCGACATGGTGCAGGCCGCCGGAAAAATTCCCCTGAACATCACCGGCTGGGACATTGATTCCGCGTCATTCAGTTCTCATAAACTGGGCGGGCCGCGGGGCATCGGCCTTTTGTATTTGCGGCGGCCGCTGGAAATACTGTACTCAGGCGGCGGTCAGGAAAAGGGGATACGTCCCGGTACGGAAAATGTCGCCGGTGCGCTGGCTCTGGCGCAGTGTCTTGAAAATCACGCCCTGCCGGAAAAACTTGAACTTGAACTTGCAGACGCCCGCCGCCGCTGGAAGCGCCTACTGTCCGCTCTTTCAAAAATCGACCGCTGCCGCCTTATTCCGCAGGAACGGGAAATTGACGATGAACGTTTTTCGCCGTATGTCGTACAGGCCGGATTCAAAGACATTCCCGGCGAAGTAATGACCCGCGCACTGGACGACCTGGGCTTTGCCGTTTCTACCGGTTCCGCCTGTTCATCCGATTCGCCTGAACGTCCGGTGTTAGCCGCTATGGGCATCGAGGACAATGTAAGCCTGGAAGGTATCCGCATCTCTCAGGGCTGGTCAACCACCGATGAAGAAATTGAACTGCTGCTTGAGGCTATCGCGGAGGTCTTAAAATTTCTGTAACAGAGCCGCTCATTTGGCTTTTGAAACCGGGAGAACTTGTCCTTAAAGGCGATAACCGCAAGGCTTTTGAAGCAGTATTAAAACGCAATCTGCGGACAATGCTTTCAGGATATAATGTGCGTCTTGAAGCGCATAAGGGCCGTTTCTATCTGCATACGTCGGAAAGTGAGCAAGCGCCGGTAGAAAATGCGTTAAGCCGCCTAATAGGGATTTCCGGCTGGGCGCAGACCCGCAGCGTACCTAAAACCATTGACGCGGTAAAAGCCGCCTGTATTGAAGAAGGGGAAAAACTGCGGGCGCAGAAAGCCGCCACCTTCAAAATAGAAGCCCGCAGAACCGACAAAAGTTTTCCCCATGATTCATTTGCCCTGCGCTGCCTCTGCGGTCAGGCGGTATTGGACGCCGTTCCCGGCCTCAAGGTTGATGTTCACCATCCGGACGCGGTCATTTACATTGAGATACGCGAGAAGGCATATATTTACAGTGACGCTCACAAGGGCCTGGGAGGGCTACCCGTGGGAACCGCGGGCCGGGGCCTTCTGCTCCTGTCCGGCGGCATTGATTCTCCGGTAGCGGGCTTCTTCATGGCATCGCGGGGCATGGGAATTGACGCGGTACATTTCCACGCCTACCCCTACACATCCGCCGAAGCGCGGCAAAAGACCGTACGCCTGGCGGAAATCCTCGGCGGCTACTGCATGGGGATACGTTTGTACGTCGTGGGTTTTACCAAAGTTCAGATGCGGATAAAAGAACGCAGCCCCCTGCCCTGGGCCACAGTACTACTCCGCATGGCGATGATGGACTGCGCCGAAAAAATAGCCCGCAAGATAAAAAGCAAATGCCTCATTACCGGGGAAAGCCTTTCCCAGGTTGCCAGCCAGACCATCGAAAATTTAAGCTGCACCCAGAGCATCGTTACCCTCCCCGTCCTGCGGCCCCTGATTGGCATGGACAAGGATTCTATCATCAGAAAGGCGGAACAAATCGGCAGCTATCGCATTTCCATTGAACCGTATCAGGACTGCTGCGTCCTGTTCAGCCCGCCCCACCCCGTTTTACGCGGCGACCCCGCCGAAGCCGTCCACTGGTACCAGTCACTGGAACTTGAGCCGCTTATCGAAGAAGCTCTGCGGGAATATGAGACGATAAAATGCGGGAATGGGGAGTAGGAAATTAACCACGGAGGACACGAAGGAGAAGAAAGGTTTCATACCAGCCCCCTCTGTTCTTACCCCATATCCAGCGTACATGTTACACCTAATGGCACTGGGAAATTTGAGTATCAGCTACCAATGCGGACACCCTGTTGTTATTTTCCATAATAATTTCCTAGCTTATTTCTTTTTTGAAAGCTGATACCGTTAGGAATAGCTTATGCCCTTTTGCTCATGGGCTTGGCAGGTGTAATTATGCTCATTTGCAGACCTAAGGCGGCAATGAGTTTCTGTATGGTGGCAAATTCGGGGTTGCCATTTTCAGAGAGGGTTTTATAAAGCCCTTGGCGGCTGATTCCCATTTTTGCGGCAATGTCGGTCATGTTACGGGCGCGGGCGACATCAGACAAGGCGCGGGTAATTTCAGGGATATTTCCGCTTTCAAAAGCCGCTTTTAAATA
>JAIRRB010000223.1 GCA_031256195.1 Treponema sp. | reverse complement strand
CCCGGTTGTCAATTTTCACATTCCCTCTTTGCTTGGGCAGCAAGCCCGCTATGCGTTTGTATTGTTTTTCGTTTAGTTTCATTTGCTTTTACTATATCACTTTTATTTAGTGTGAACACGCCCTAGTTTCTTTTCCAGTTCTTCCGCTCTTCCTGTCAGGTCTAACGATGCGTTTGACGGCAGCCGCAGTCCGTCAACCGCAAATTCCTGACCTCCTATAAGCTCTAATTCCGTGCAGTAGGCTAATACTTTTACAAATGTTTCCTTAAACTGCTCGCCGTTTCTTGATATGAAATATGCTATCGTTGTCCAATGGGGTTCCATGTCTTCCGCAAGGGCTTTGGCTATTATATTATTTCTGCATAATTCTTCCAGCCCGCGTGAACTTTTCATCCCTTTTAGGTATCCGTATATGATTAGTTTTATCAGTACGGCAGGCGGTATTGCCTTTGCTCCTGTTTGGTCATTCCTATAGTTTTTATCAAACATACTTATATCTATTCTTTTTCCTATCAAATCATTCAGCATATATTCGAATGTCCCGGGCAGCAGTTGTTCTTTTAGGTTTACTGACATAAAAAATCCCTGCCCGTTTTCCGCTTCGGTATGTTTATATCTTGCCATAATATTTATATTAACACGCTTTTTCCTTTTCGTGCCAATTTTCTTTCTTGTTATGCGATATATTTTATTTTCCTACAGGTTCTTGGTAGTGGTGCAAGTGAAAGATGAAGAGTGAGCGAATGAAGAATTTGCGTACCTACGGCACGACCACGGAGGGCACGGAGAAGAAAATTTGACTTTCCCCATCCCTTCCATAATTACTCCGGGTTACTCCGTGGTGAATATTATTTCAGCCGGACTTCCAAATCAAAACCCCTGCGGGCTATCACCCGGCAGGGCAGCATATCACCGGCCCGGGGGGTTACACCGTCTGCCGCGCCCACAAGTACCGCAGCCCCATCAACTTCCGGCGCATGGCAGTACAGGCGGCCCAGCCAGATGTCGTCATTCTCAATGCCGGTGTCATTTTTAATGGCGATGCCATTTTCATTATCCTCTGTACCGCCTGAAAATTGTTCTTCCAGAAGAATATCAAGATTTTGGCCGACAAAACGGTCCATGTTATGTTCGGTAATATGAATCTGCCGTTCTTCAATTTCCCGCTGTCTGCGGGCGGCAAGTTTTTTGGGTACTTGCGTCTTCATCGTATACGCAGGCGTTCCTTCCTCACGGGAATATGAAAAACAGCCAAGCCAGTCGGGACGGAGTTTTTCCTGAAAGTCAAGCAGAGACGCAAAATCGGCGTCTGTTTCACCGGGGAAACCAACCAGAAATGTTGTGCGGATAACGGAAGCGGGAATACGGCCGCGGATTGTTTCAGCTAACGATATATAATTTTCCGCAGAGCCGTGCCGGTTCATCGCGGAAAGAATCTTCGGCGATGCGTGCTGGAAAGGAATGTCAAAATAGGGAAGAAAACGCCGGTCCCGTTCCATAGTATCAAGAATGGGCAGGGAAAAATGGTCGGGGTGTATGTACAAAAGCCGCACCCAGAAATTTCCTGAAAGTTCCGCAATGGCATTCAGCAGTTCCGGCAGTCCTGCGCCGCCGGAGCGGTATGAACCAATGTCCTGCCCGATGATGCACAGTTCCTTTACCCCCCGTGCCAGCAGGCCCTTGCATTCATCCAAAATATTCGGCAGGGTGCGGCAGCGGAGCGGCCCGCGAATAAGGGGAATGGCGCAAAAAGTGCAGCGATTATCGCAGCCCTCGCTGATTTTAACATAAGCGGAACCGGGTAATGACAACAGCGGACGCGATGCGGTTAAAAATTCCGGCAGGGTTTTACTTTCTGCGCCGGTTTGGAAATGCGCCGTACCTTGCACCGCATGACGCGCCGCGCCGGTAATTTTCGCAATATCATCCGTACCAAAAAAACCATCCGCTTCGGGCAGAGATTCAGCGAGTTCTTTCGCATAACGCTGCGCAAGGCAGCCGGACAGAAGAATTTTTTTGCCGGGGTAAAGCCTGCGCCAGCCCAGAACCGCATTGATTGATTCCTGCTTTGCGCTTTCAATAAATCCGCATGAATTAACAATGATAAGAGCGGCATCCGCCGCGTCCTGCGCGGCAGTCCAGCCTGCGTTGTTCAAATGCAGCATCATGTTTTCGGCATCGACCTGATTTTTTACACAGCCGAAAGGGTCTACATAGTAACGCAGCAACGCAGATTCAGGCTTCAAGACGGGCAACTATTAAACGGTAACGGTTTTCTTCATCACGAACCCAGCGTATATCCGCCACCACTATTTCGCCCGCGCTGCCAATTTCAACGGGAACGGACCTGCCGCCGCCAATCACCATAAATTTCGCAGCCTGAGCATTGGAAGCCCAAATACGGATGCCGTTCTGCGCCTGAATATTAAGTTCATCGGAGCGCTGAAAGTAACGCTCGTTGCGGTCACGGCGGTCACGTTCCATCAGAATCTCCCAGCGGAACATACAGTAGTTTTGGAAATTGGATTGCAGGGTAAAAGGATAGGGGTTAGGCGATGAAAATATTACGGTAGAAGCGGATTGTCCCGTAACGCCGGTTGTTTCAATGAGTTCTATATCGGAAGCCGCCGCAATAACAGCCGTACTTTTAAGCTCAAAGCGAAGCAGAACGCCCATATCCGCGTTGTTCTTGGCATAATCCACAGCGCTTATCAGAAGGCTGGACGCTCCGTTATTGTCAAGGCTTATATTCGCCTCCTGACTCAAATCAAGCATAACCGGGCCGCCCGGCGTGCGAATGGTTACCGCTTCTTCCAAACTTTGCAATTCCAGCTTTAAGCGATTCTGTCCGTCCTCGCCCGAAGGAATCAGAATCGTATCCCCCCGGTAAAAACGGTGCTCAAAACTGTCTCCGCTCATGGTATATTCAACCGGGACCCGGGGAACCGGCGTCGCAATGCCCGGCCGGGGGGTATAGGTCATTATAAAATAAATTCCGCCGCCAATTATGCCCAGCGCAAGAATAACCAGCGCCGCACTAACAGCAATTTTGGGCGCCAGCGAAGGATGCTTTAACAACTGGTCTACCGGGATTGGCTGTTCCTGTATCTTGAGCGCGCGGTACAGGGAGAGGAGTTCCGGAACATCAAGATCAAGATACACGCCGTAATTTCGCAAAAAACCGGTAATATACGCTTCACCGGGAAAACCGGAAAAATCTTCGTTCTCAAGCGCCTGAAGATACCGCATGGCTATTTTGGTATCCTTGCTAACCTGATCAAAGTCCAGACCTTTTCCCTCGCGGGCAGTTTTTAATTTTACACCCAGAGATTCCACAATTTCCTCCGCGTTCTAATCTACTTCCCTGAACAGAAAGTTATTGTACACATACGCTGATGCCGGTGAATCATAAATAAAGCGCATTTCGGGAATTCCCTGATTGGTTCTGATATTGGTAAAATCAAACTGAACCATACTATCGGCAATGGTACGCCCCTCAATGCGGCGGATTGTTTTTGCGCCATGATTAATACTCAAAATAATTTCCCGAAAGCCTTCTGATATGTTCCGCCGGGCAAAGCGCAGCTTAACTACCTGTTCCTGGGAACTTCCTTCGAGAACTACCGGATCGGGACCGGTCACGAAAGAAACGACATAATTACGCCTGAGCAGGGTAAGGCCCTGAGCGCTTGCCAGAGAAGCGCCGGAAGCCGGACGGCGGCTCGGAGTAATGCTTTGGTTAAGCACCGCGCGGTATTCGGGCAAATACACGGTTAAAAGTTCACCGTTAAACACAATGACCTGATCTGCGGGCCGGGTAAAATCTATTCTGAGGAAAGAAGGGGCAAGGTAACTTACATTACCGTTCATCTCACTGCTGCCTGAACGGATGAAAATACGGGCCTCATAATCCCTGATTGAGCTGTAACGTTCCGAGACCATCTCCAGATAACGTTCCGCCGTGATAATTTCCTGGGAATTAACCGGAATAACCGCCAGAATCGGCAAAATTAATATAAAAAAACGTAATCGCATGAATTTTCCCTATTATACACTATAATCAAAAAAGCTAAACTTTACAAGGCTTTATGGGCATTCTTGCCTAATTCCTGAATGAATGGAGCGGCGCCGGTATTCTACCCCCGCGGTTGATAAAAGAATCGCTTCGTGCGGAATTGACCGCCATAACCGGCGCTCCTCCCAAAAGGCCGCCGAATTCCGCCCAATCGCCGGTCTTTTTGCCCGGCACGGGGATAACCCGCACGGCGGTGGTTTTATTGTTTACCATGCCGATTGCCATTTCATCGGCGATAATCGCGGAAATGGTGGCGGCGCTGATGTCGCCGGGCAGGGCAATCATGTCCAAACCGACAGAACAAACCGATGTCATTGCTTCCAGTTTGTCCAGGCTGATAGCGCCTTTTTTTACCGAGGCGACCATGCCCTCATCTTCGGAAACGGGGATAAAAGCCCCGGAAAAGCCCCCGACATGGGTTGACGCCATGATGCCGCCCTTTTTTACCATGTCGGTTAACATGGCGAGAGCGGCTGTGGTGCCGTGAGTTCCGGCGGCCTCAAGACCCATTTCCTCAAGGATGCGGGCGACTGAATCGCCGACCTCCGGAGTCGGCGCCAGTGAAAGGTCCAAAATGCCGAACGGCACGCCGAGGCGCTGCGCCGCCTCCATTCCCACAAGCTGGCCCATGCGGGTAATTTTGAAGGCTGTTTTTTTAATGGCATCGGCAAGTTCGTCAAAACTGGCGCCGCCAAGATTTTCCAGCGCGGCTTTTATTACGCCGGGGCCGGAAACTCCCACATTCAGGCAGCTTTCCGCTTCGCCCACGCCGTGAAAGGCCCCCGCCATAAAGGGATTATCCTCCGGCGCGTTGCAAAACACCACCAGCTTTGCACAGCCTATGCCGTTTTTGTCCGCGGTTTTTTCCGCAATTTGTTTGATTACCCCGCCCATCAGCTTTACCGCATCCATGTTAATGCCGCTTTTGGTGGCCGCAACATTTATCGAGGCGCACACCCTGTCCGTTTGGGAAAGCGCTGAGGGCAGCGAGGCAATCAGCCGTTCATCGCCGCCGGAAAAACCCTTCTGCACCAAAGCGGAAAAGCCCCCCACAAAATCAACGCCTAACTCAACGGCAGCCTGGTCCAGCGTTTGGGCAAAAGGAGTAAAATCGCTGTCACCGCAGGAGGCGGCAATCAGGGCAATGGGCGTTACCGCAATGCGTTTATTGATAATGGGTATGCCGTATTCGGTTTCTATATCCCGTCCGGTTTTAACCAGCGGGCCGGCAATGCGTTCGAGTTTTTTGCGGATATTGCTACGGGTTTCTTCCCCGGAAGATGAGGCGCAGTCCAGCAGGGACACCCCCAGGGTAATGGCCCGAATATCCAGTTTGTACCGCAGGAACATATCCACGGTTTCTTTTATTTCATGCGCGGTAAACAACATAATTAAATCCGATGCATCTCGCTAAAAACTTTTTCGTGCATTAAACTGATACTCACATTAAAAGAATCCCCCATTGCGGAAAGTTCTTCTTTAACGTCTTCAAGGGCTTTTGCGCTGGATGAAAGGTCAACCACCATCATCATTACAAAATTGCCGCTTAATACGGTTTGGGTAATGTCAAGGATATTGATGTTTCTGTCGGCCAGAAAAGCCGACACTTTGGCGATAATTCCAACCTTGTCGGAACCTACAACCGTGATAATTGCGTTCATGGGGCCTCCTTCTGATGATCGATT
>JAIRRB010000186.1 GCA_031256195.1 Treponema sp. | reverse complement strand
CTGCGCCGTTTTATTGAGTATCTGCGAAAAATTAGTTTTTGCCTCAAAAGCCCCGATTCGTTGTGTCATGTAAACCTCCAATCAACTAGTTTAATAGACTAGTTGATTGGAGTCAAGCGTATTAGTTTTTTGAATTGACCGGGAAAAAAATGTTGAATACCGTTCCTTTTCCCGCTTCGGTTTGTATCTTGGTTGATGGCTGTTAAGTTCACCATGAATTTGCTCACACGGAGATTATATTACCTTTCGGGTATGTGTACAGCGAAAAAAGTCCTTGTGAAAGGGCGAAGTTTCTATTTGTATGCATCTTGTCTATTTTCAATATTTATTATATATATTATTGATTTTTGATCATCTATTTTATAAAACATCCTATAATCTCCTATTCTAAACCGATAGATTTCTTTATATTCTCCTTTCAATTTTTTTATATTTACACCAAAAAACGGATTTATTCTTAAAATTGGGTATACATCGTTCAATATTTTATTGTATAGATGGTTATATTTTCCTGTATTTATTTTTTTTGAAAAGGTATCGGTTTCAGCGATTTGATATTTATCCAATTATTTTATACCGGCCTTTTTTTATATCTTCCAATCCTTTATTCATATCTTTTTTAAAAAACACAGTTTCCTTCATTTCATCATCGTCAACAACATTATTATTAAAGACATAATTTATGGCCGCATATTCCAGAAAATTGGAAATTGTTCTTCTATCTCCATCAGCAGCCCTTTTGAGGGTTTTGTAAACATTCTCATCAACCCGTAATGTTATGGTTTTAGTCATAATTAAACTCCTTGCATTCAATAATATTCAATTTTATACAATTTGTCAAGTATATTTTAAAAAATATTATGTATAATTTTGTATACACCTATAACTAAAATTCCATAATATTTTACATATATTTTGAGGTATAAATTTCGCCTAACGTTCCGAATGTAACTGATGGTTTTTGCGTTCGATGAGGAAAACGCGAAGCGTTTTACGGACGCAAAAAACTGTGGCGGAGCAAAACCCTACAATGGGCGCAAGTCGGGCTGGTGTTTTGCGTAGACCGAGCCGCCGTCGTACCAAAGGTACGCTGGCGGCGTACAGTTACAGTCTTGTTATGTGCCGTTTGTTTTGCTTTTATTATACACAATAATTATTTTACATTTTTTTAATTTCCTTATTTTAGTAATTGCCCCACCACCCAAGAAAGATAGTGAGGCGTAGAGATGAAAATTAAGATGATTTCTTTAAAATCTCTTTATTTTCTCTTCCAGATACCATCCCAGTCATCTTGAGCCGTGCCAGTTCTATCATTACTGAATTCAAGATTACCATTGTTAAGTTTAATAGTAATCGTTTGCCTGTCATCTTTGTCAGAACTGGGTGTCATCGTATATGAATTACCAGAGACACTTTGAAGATCCCAATGAATAGATTGGCTGCTGGATTTAAGGGTGTTTTTAGTAAAGGTCAAAGTATTTGTATATACTGACGTATAAGCCCTTTCCCATGTTCCAATAAATTCAGAAGGAAATTCAGCATCTTGAAGAAGATCACATCCTACCATTGTGAAAATTACCATTATTAGCATAACGGTAAAACCGAGAAACAATTTTTGTTTCTTTTCCATAACATTGCTCCTTTATTCCAAAAATACCATATATTTGGAATAGTTTTTATTTTATGTAATCATTTTGTTTTGAATATTTTGAGAATAATTCAAAACAAATGGTACACAACTCTCCATAAATATCCCATCTTCATTACCGGCGCTTTACTGATAATCCCAACCACCAAAACGCTTTCTTTGCCATTTTCTGCTCCTTTGCTTTAGTTTGTTTTATCCAACATGTGGATAATTATACATTATATTTAGATATGGATATAATGTCAACTGGTAATTATCCATATTTGGATATTATGCTTTTATGGGTTTTAATGAGAATCTGAAGGGAGAACTGGGGTATAAAGGTATGCCCGTTAAAGAACTGGCCCATGTAACCGGCATACCCAAACAAACAATAGACAATTATTTGCTTTCCAAGGGTAGTATGCCTCCTGCCGACAAAGCTGTGGCCATCGCTCAGGCGCTGGGAGTAACGGTGGAATATCTGGTAACCGGTAAAGAAACCTCCCGTAAAAAAGAACGGATTTACAGTCCGGAATTGCGTTCAATCAATGATAATGTAGAGCCGCTGTCCAGAGAAAAGCGTAAAATAGTTGAAAAGGCAGTAATCGAATTGGCGTGTCTTTTACGGCATCCGTTAAAAGACGAACCGGCCTCCTTTACCCTGCTACAGAGAGTTTTTTTGAAGCTGTTCAAATGACGCTTTTCCGGCGGCGGTATGCCTATTTTTCTATGCGGCAGGATTCCAGTTCCCTCAGGCGGCTTTCATCAAGTTTTATGTGCAGATTTTTTTCCTGAGTGGGAATCACAAGTCCCTTGGGGCCGTTTTTGGCGCGGCGGAGGTATTTTACCGGCGTGTAGAACAGGTCTCCCTCGCCGTTGTTCCGCCCCTTTGAGTAAAAAATCGCCAAGTTGCCCGCATCCAGCAGAATTTCCAGGGGAAAGCTTTTGCCGGAACGCTGTTTGATAAATACATACGAACCGGGGAAGTCCCGGGCGTGAAGCCACAGGTCGCCGCCTTTAACATGACGGCGGAGCAGAGCGTCATTTTCCGCCGCATCCCTGCCTACTATGATAAGCCAATCGCCGCGTCTGAAACTCAGGCCGGGGCGTTTTTTATCTTGCGTAGTGGCGGGGCCGGGTTTTGTTCCGCCTGTTTTGAGGAGTTTTGCCAAAACCAGAGGGTTGTTTTCGGCAAGCAGCGTTTCCAGTTTTTTTTCAACTTTTTGGAGTTCCCGCTCACCGGCCTCAATCTCCGTGCGAATATCGGCAAGCCCTTTTTTCGCTTTGGCATACTGTTCGTAATACTGTTCCGCCTGGGCGGAAGGGCTTTTATGGGTATCCAACTCTATTCGAATCGTTTCGTTGTTGGCGTAAAAATTGTCCGCCTCAAGCCAGACATCGCCGGTTTTTATCGCCGCGATATTCGCCAGAATAATGTCCCCATACTCCCGCAGGCGGTCTGCAGAGGCAAATTCCGACTCCTTGTTCCGCAGCCGCTGGAGGGCCGCCTGTAAACGCCCCATGCTGCCCTCGCAGTCGCGCCGAGCCTGTTCCCGCAGCGTTTCCAGGGAAAGGGCGCCGCCCTGCTCCGCATAAAAAGCGTCTATTTTTGCGTTAAAAGTATCGTTGCCCGGCAAGTCCCTGACAGCGTATTCACGGCGGCTGCCGCTTTCATCCGCTTCGGGCGCATAATGGCCGCCGCTTATTTCCCCTTTTTTGGGCAGGCGGCGCATCGCGTCCAGCACAACGCCCTGTTCATCGGTGACAATAAAGTTCGCCGCGTTTGACCATAGCCTGATATACAGGCGGAAACGGTTTTCCCCCCTTTTTACCAGCAGCCGAATAATGCGGTTATCCCCCAACTGCGCCGCTTCTTCTATCCAGCCGTTGACAATGCGGGAATTAAGAAACTGGGCAAAGCGCAGCGGTTTGTCGCTTTTGGGAAAGAGCCGAAATGTTTCATGCAGACGGCAGGCGCCGGGACTCAGCGCAATAAGTAATTGTTTGGTCATCCCCTCTTTTGAAGGAGCGCCTTCTAAAGAAGGCGAACCTTTTTTGTGTATCCGCAGGCCGATAACGTCAAAGGCGCTTTGGGCCGCCGCCTGAATCTGAGAGCCCGGCAAATCCAATTCTTCAAGAATCAGATTGATTTCTTTCCAGTTGAGGGACATGGGACTTCAAATTAACTGTTGGGTAGACCAAAAAACCGGTTGGCGTTTTCCCAAAGCTGATCCGCCATCGCTTCCGGCTCCATTTCCAGCATTTTTGCAAGGTGCAGGGCGGTTTCCGGCAGGTATTTGGGCATATTTCGCTTGCCTTTTTGCCCGGTCGGCGCCATAAACGGGCTTTCGGACTCAATAAGCAGCCGGTCCAGCGGCAATTCGGGAATGGTTTCATGAAGATTGCGGGCATTTTTGTAGGTAAGATTGCCGGCAAAGGAAAAATACAGGTTCAATTTTTGGGCTTCCCGCGCATAAGCGGCATCCTCGGAGTAACAGTGCAGCACTCCACCCCGCGGAGGCAGACGGTCGCGGAGAATTTCCAGCACATCATGGCCTGCATCGCGGTTATGGATAATCACCGGCATATTCAGCTTGGAAGCAAGGTCAAGCTGGGTGATAAACAGCTCAATTTGGGACTTTTTATCGCCAAATTTGCGGTAATAGTCCAGACCTATCTCTCCTATGGCAATAACACGGGGAAGCTGCACACCCTGTTCGATGGTTTGCAGCCAATTTCTTCCCGGATTTTGCACTTCCGACGGACTGACACCGACAGCGTGGTATACATTTGTTGTTGATTTAAGATTTTCATACACCTTGGCAAAGTCATGGAGACTGTTGCAAATGGAGACAACACGGTTTACCGAAGCCTGGCGGGCTTCCTGTATGATAATAAGCTGCTCAATGGGGTCTTCAACAATAAGCCCCAAATGGGCGTGAGTATCAAAATACTGCATCGCTTTAGTCCAAAAAGATAAGTGATAGAAACTTACCGCTACGAATACCCCACCTTAAAGTATGCCGCGGCAAGCCGGCTTTTTCCAAACTGGATACTTCATTCTAACACAACTATCCGGCGGAGTCAACAAAAAAGCCGCTGTTTTTGAGGCCATAAATCCGCAAAATCCGCTTTTTCGCCCCGTACCAGCCTAAACTTTTCCGGCTTTTTGCCGATAATTAAATGCTCATGGTTATACATTCTTTGCTTCATCGGGGAGGGGTAGCGGCATCACTGGTTATAGCCCTTCTCATCTTCTTTCCTGCACGTTTAAACGCACAGGTTATGACTCTGGCATCCCTGGAAACCGGGGGCGGCTATGAGACTGTCTGGAAAAACAGGGGCGGATTCTTCCCCGGAGTTTATTTTACCGATGTGATAAATGCCGCATGGACGGTAGAGGATTCCAGTCCCTATTGGGTACATACCCAAGCCGAACATGAATCCCTGAGCCGCATTGTCACCGATTATACCTCCCTGCTGCTCAATAACGATATTTTGGCGTTTTACGGCCATCCCAGGTCGCAAATGATGGGGATTCTGGGACGCTACCCGATAGAAACGCTGGATGAAAAGCTGACCGCGCTTGCCCGTGAATACGAAGCGGAAAGCGGCGGCCGCAAGGTACTCAAAGCGTTTTACATTATTTTTGGCACGGTGTGGCCGGAAGGGGAAATTGGCATTATTGGAGAGGAGATTCTTAAACGCTATGTTGAATATGCCCTACAACACAATATTCTGGTTTTTATTGACCATCAGATTGGCCGTTATGACCCGATTAATTCCCTTAAACGGATGCTTCCCTGGCTCAGGTATCCCAATGTGCATCTTGCGCTTGATCCTGAATGGCGTACTACCAAACCTATGCAGGAAATTGGGACTGTTACTGCGGAAGAGATAAACCGCGCCCAGCAGGTAATGGAAGAATATATAACTGCCAATAATATCCCCGGCGAGCGTATGCTGGTAATCCACCAGTTTAACTGGAGAATGATTAAAAACCGGGAAAAAGTAGAAAGTAATTTCCATCGTGTGCGGCTGGTTCACTGCGCCGACGGCTTTGGCGCGCCCCACCTTAAACGTTCCTCATACGCCTACAATGCCGAAGCCGTCAATATACCGATTAAGGCATTCAAACTGTTCTACAATTTTGGCATTCCCGGCGCCGGTTACGACAGCCCCCTGTTAAGCCCCAAAGAAGTATATGCCCTTAAACCGAGGCCGTATATCATTATGTACCAGTGAGTTCTCTTGAATATTCTGCCAAAACCGCTATAATAGTAGTATCATGGACAAGTTGTTTTTTGTCTCCGGTATGAGAATATCGAAATATTTACTGATTGTATGCGAGGGGTACATACCCCGCCTTTTAGGGCGCTTAAAAAGGGTATGGACCCCGAGACAAATACCTTACCAAAACAACATACCCCGTCCTTTCAGGGCGGGGTTGTTGATTTTCCTGCTATTATTCGCCTCATGTTCCTTTGACTACAGCGATCAAACAGGCAGCGATAAAAGCCAACCTGATATTGTGATGGAAAATGTTGATTATGTACGGGTACGGTCCGCAGACCCCCAGGCGCGGCTCCAGGCGGAACGGGTAGAACGCTATGAAGAACGCCGTATCATGGAATTGCGGAATTTTTCCTTTGAACAATTTGGCAGCCGCGGCGAAGAGGTCAACGCTTATGGAAGGGCCGGAAGCGCTTCTTTTGAGATTGATTCCGGGGATATACGCCTGGACAATGGGGTGCGAATCGATGTTGATTCCGAAGACCTGGCTATCGAAACCAGGTGGCTTGACTGGAAGGACAAAGAGCGTACCCTTACCGGCGGAGAAACGGATGAAGTAAATGTTTATCAGGAAAACGGCACGGCTTTTACCGGCATCGGTTTTCATGCCGACGCGCGGCGGCGCACCTGGGAATTTACCGGCAGCGCCGGCGGAACCTTTGTTCAGGATGACGATGAAGAAATCAGCGCTGAAGAAACCGCCGCTGATATTGATACCGAAGCAGAAACGGCGGCAATCCCCACTGACGCGGAATCTGCCGCTAGCGGGATAGGCCTATGACACTGAACCGAGGCGCCGGACTTGCATTTGTCCTGCCCTGTCTGCTTTGCGCCGCCGTTTACACACATGCGGCGGATAGGTTCAATTTCAGGGCGGATAGAATGTCCGGCACCAAGGCTATCGGCAAGGAAACCACCATTTTGGCGGGTAACGCCGAAGTCCGTTCAGACAGTCTGATACTCAAGGCCGGCCGCATAGAAATTCAGGGGGATGATAATCAGTTTATTGACTGCGTTGGCGGGGTGTGGGGTATGGAAGAAGAGAAAAATATTATCTTTCAAACTGACCGTCTCCGCTATGACCGGAAACTGAAAATCGCCCGTCTGGAAGGCAACTCAACCCTTGAGGACAGAAAAAACGAAATTGTGGCAAAGGGTAATTTTATTGAATATGACGATAAGGCCGAGGTAACCGTATTTCAAATTTCAGTACGTTTGTTTAAGGATGATATGGTTTGCCGTTCCGAATATGCCGTATACCGCCGTAACGAAAAATTGCTGGACCTTTCCGGCTTTCCGGTAGTTTTTAAAAAAGACGATGAATTCAGGGCAGACCGTATTCGTGTTGATTTGGATACCGATGACGTTACCATGGAAGGCGCCGTTTCAGGGATGATAAAGAATTAGCTCATGGAAAATACTGAAAACATTTCTGCGGAAACCGTACCGCCGCCCGCCGGGCCGGATCGGCATACTCTGGGCGTAACGGATATACGCAAGCGCTTCGGTAAAAAAGAAGTGGTTCGCGGCGTAAATTTCACCATGTGTAACGGCGAAGTCGCGGGCCTGTTGGGGCCGAACGGCGCGGGAAAAACCACCATCTTTTACATGATTGTCGGCTTTTACCGGCCCAGCGCCGGTTTCGTCAGCATGGACGACATTGATATTACCACCAAACCCATGTACCGGCGGGCGCGGCAGGGCATTGCCTATCTGCCGCAGGAAGCGTCAATTTTTCGCAAGTTAACGGTTGAACAAAATATTTGGGCCATTCTGGAAAGCCGCCGCGACATTAACAAAGAAACAAAAAAGCAGAAGCTGGAAAGCCTGCTTGAAGAATTCGGCATAGGCAGGATACGCAGCCAGTACGGTTTTACCCTTTCCGGCGGCGAGCGCCGGCGTACCGAAATCGCCCGCGCCCTTGCCACCGAGCCAAAATTTCTTTTGCTGGACGAACCTTTTGCCGGCATTGACCCCATCGCCGTTTTTGAAATTAAGCAAATTATCCGCCGCCTTGCCGAAAAAGGCATCGGCATCCTTATCACCGACCACAATGTCCGCGATACACTGGAAATTACCACCGAAGCGTTTATCATTGCCGAAGGCTCCATTGTGGCGCGGGGCGACCGCGATGTGATTCTCGCCAATGAAATGGTCCGCAAAGTATATCTGGGTTCCGAATTCAGAATGTAGGCAGATGGCAATGTATAATGACCAGGGTACAGAGTACCTGTATTGCCGGTTAATAAATAACATGGTATATTACAACCAGCGAGGAAAATATGAAAAAGCTTTCTGTGTTTTTTCTGCTGGCACTTGCGACAGGCTTCTGTATTTCCTGCAAGGCAAAAAATGCTCCGGCCAGGCCTGTCTCGGCGGATGAATACAGCGAACGCCGGGTAGACGCATCAAACAATACTGAAATACATCTGGCAAACGAAGCGGCTATTAAAGCCGCCTTTACGCTGGATTACCAGCCCCAAAAAGCGGAAGGCGAGGATGAGGCGGAATTTTTAAGCGCGGCGGCTCTTTCCGGCGGAGCGGCGGAAGGTTCCGGTCAGGGAACCGCTCTGGGCGGGGGCTTAAGGAAACTTTCCGATTACAAAACCGTCTATTTTGATCCGGCAAAAGAAAAAAGCAGAATCGAGGCAATCCGGGCGGCGCAGGTAAAGGACAGTGAAGACCAGTTGCAAAGCGCAAAAAACGCAGGCCCCCTCACCGTGATAGACTGGGGCCCGCGGGGAAATTATTCATCCGCCGTACAGCGGCCCTCGGTTTATGTTATATTCTCCCAGCCCATGACCGCCCTTGCAAGTCTGGGCGAACAAAGTTCAACTTCTCCGCTGGTCAGCATCGACCCGCCCATCAAGGGTTCTTTCCGCTGGTACGGAACAAGTTTTTTGAGTTTTGAGGGAGACGAACCCTGTCAGAGCCAACAGGTCTACACCATTACCGTGGCAGCTAACGCGGCTTCAATCTATGGCGCAAAAATTTCAGGCACACGGGTTTTTAGTTTTTTCACCGAAACCTTGAGTATAAAAAACGTATCTCCCGGCGAGGAATTCAGAAAACAAACCAATTTCCATTTTGACAACCGCAATGTTCCCCCCGAAGCGGCAAAACAAATAGGCATGGAATTCAATTATCCCGTGCAGGTTGATACTATAAATCAATACCTCGAAATAGCGAAAGGGAAGGCACCTCAAAAATTTACCCTGAAACAGGAAAACGAACATAAAATTACCGCCGCTTTAATTGATCCGGTAGACTTTGAGACGACAGTGACAATCACCCTCAAAAAAGGGGCGAAATCCCGCGGGGGAAGCAGGGGAACTGAAACAGATCAGGTGTTCACTTTTAGAACTCCGGACGCTTTCAAGGTAGACAGACTCAGCCGGAGTACCGGTTATGGCAGATACCGTAATCTGGTCGAAATTGATTTTAGTTATCCCTTGAATGAAAGCACCGCGCACAGAGCGCTCAGTACCGAACCCGCCATGCCCATTGGTACTGAAAATGTTGAAATATGGGGAAGTACATTACGGCTTTACAATCTGCCGATTGGTTACGGCGCGCAATTCAAGGTTCTGGTAGCCGCAAGTGTGGAAGATATTTACGGCAGAACATTGGGCAAAACCTGGTCAGGCGACATTGTAGTCCCCAACGAACCGCCGCCCGAAGGCGAAGCGCATTTTCTGGATTACGGTCAGGTCATGCTGGAAGCCCAATTTCCGCCGCGCTTCCTCTTTGAATATAAAAACATTGCGGCAAATTCCTGGTACATGATCGGCAAGAATGATAATCCCTGGAAGAAACATTTCATTGATCCTGCCCACATTAGTTTGACTCCGGGCAAAATGAACGATAAATATTTTGAAGAAATTGATCTGTCGCCGTACCTCAATGAACAGCGCAGGGGCTTTGTCTCTTTTCAGGCTAATTTGCAGCTTTTGACCAGTGACAGGCAGGATGACGGAACCTACCGCACCAGCACTTATAAAAGAGAAAATGATCTCAACATACAGGTTACCGATCTGGGGCTGACGGTACGTTACGGCTTTAACAAAACTACGGTACTGGTTACGAGTCTTTCTACCGGCAAGCCCGTGGAAGGCGCCACAGTCAAACTGCTTTCTCCCTCTCATGTAGATGATGGCGGCGATGTTTCCAATATTTCGCCTTTCGGCGAGGCTCAAACCGGTAAAGACGGTCTTGCCGTATTGCATACCGGCGCTGCGGTGCTGAGGGACAATACGAACTGGAGGAGCACTTTCAGGACCACCACCCCTTTTATCCTGGCTGAAAAAGACGGAGACCAGGCCATATTTAATCCTTCTTCGCACAGCAACTGGCGTTTTGGCATTGATTCCCGTTCGCCCCAATATGCCGAAGAGATAACGCCCCTTGCTTTTATGTTTTCTGACCGGGGCCTGTACAAGCCCGGCGAGGTTCTTACTTTCCGGGGCGTTGACCGTTCCAAAGTGCTGGGGATGTATGCCATATATCAGGGGGATTACACCGTTACGCTGGAAGAGGATGTTTACCAACCACCGGAAGTGACAAGTCTTCAGGGCACAACCACCGAATCCGGCGGTTTTTACGGCCGCATCAACATTCCCGATGATCTTAATCCGGGTTCCTATCGGCTGGTGTACAGACGCAATGACGGCATGAGCAACAAAATTATCGCCAATGTGCCGGTAACGGTGGCTTACTTTGAGCGGCTCAAATTTCAGGCGTCCCTTTCCGCACCGGCGGCGGCAATCATAAGCGGCGATGACATTAGCCTGAAATTACAGGCCACTTACCTTTCCGGCGGCAGTCTGTCGGGCGCTTCATGGGAAGGCGCATGGTACGATGAAATGACAACCTTTCAGCCAAAACTGGTTGAAACCAAAGGCTATGTATTCGGGCCCCGCCGCGTCTGGGACAGTAAGCGTTACATTGCCTCCGAAAGCGGAATTCTCGGCGGGCAGGGAACGGCAACTCTCAGCCAGAAAACCGGCGGCGGCAAGATAACCGGCGCACCCTATCTGTATCAGGCGGAAGCCAGAGTAACCGACATCAGCAATCAAATGGTAAGCGCCTACCGTTCGGTGGTGGTGCATCCCGCAAGTTTTTATATCGGACTGTACCGGGGGGCGGCCGGCGGCTTTGCGCGGGCAGGACAGGAATTATCCTATGATTACATTACCGTTAATACATCAGGCGAAAAAACTTCGGGTAACCGGCTTTTTCTGCAAACCGGAGAAAACACGGGACAGCTCACGGTTGAACTTATCCGGGAAGAATGGCGGCGCGTCCAGCAGCGGGGAGTGAACGGTTACATCTATGATGAGTATTCACAGGAACAGGTAATCGACAGCGTTCAGAAAATTGCGATTAAAAACGGCGGCGGTTCCATCAAATTAAAGCCAGGCGGCGCCGGGTATCACACCCTGCGGGTTTCCTCAAAAGACCGGGAGGGCAGAACAGCCCTGACGGAACTGAATTTTTATGTTACCGGTTCGGGCGGCTACTGGAACATGAGCAACCCCAGCGAACTAAGGCTTACACCGGATCAGGACATGTATAATCCCGGCGACACGGCGAAGGTTCTGCTGCAAAGTACGCTTCCCGAAGGCCGTTATTTAATTACGG
>JAIRRB010000181.1 GCA_031256195.1 Treponema sp. | reverse complement strand
AGCCCTTATGGGCTTGGGGGCGGTCTCAAACCGCCCTAAAAAAGCAAAAGTATCAAAAAAGCGGTTAGTCTCTGCCTACTGCACCGTAGGCGCATAGTATAAATACCTTAAATTCCTATTGTACCTCAAGATTCATACAATAAACCTTAATTCCATACCAGTTTTATACCATTTTTGCCACATTTTATGTTGCACAACGTTCCGGCTGTAGCTGACGGTTTGGGCAGGTAATAGGGCGTTGCGAAGCAACGACCCCTGCCCAAACTGTGGCGGAGCAAAACGCCACAAAGGGAGCAAGCCCGACTGGTGTTTTGCGTAGCCTAGCCGCCCGAACAGGGCGGCGTACAGTTACAGTCCTGTTATGTGCCGTTTGCCCGTACATTATTTTTTGCAATATATTTTTATTCACAGATTTATTTTTATTTAAAATGTTAGCAGGCAGCGAATAAGATTTTATCCGCTGCCCTTTTGGTCTTTTACCTAATCCTATTCTTCTTCAAGATCATTCCAGTTCAAAGTCGCTTTTCCGTTTGTAAACTGAAGTGTTTTGCCGGATTTAAGCTTATACACGCCCGTTACTGGATCAGGAGATCCTGTAGATGCTTTCCAGGCATCTGTTGAAGCTACTATAATCATAAAGTCGTTGCCACCATCTTCACTGCTAGAAATAGAATTATAAGATACTGTTCCGGTGAATTTCGGGTATTTTAAATCGTTACTAACAAACGCATTGAGCGTTGCTTTGCCGCCGGTAATTGCAGCGGATTTTCGAGCTGCCACATTAGGATATTCGGGCAAGGAGTCATTTGCGACAAGAAGTATAGGCGGAGCCCCCCAAACCATCATTCCTGAAACATACCCTGTTATATTGCTTGGTATGTTTTCAATGGTCAGTCCTGTACTCGCCCCGCCCGGTCCAGGTCCGGGCGGATCGTTGTTATCATCACCGCAAGCCGCCATTGAAAATCCGATTACCGCCACCAATGCGATAATTCCCAAAAATGGCACGAAACGTGCCTCGAAAAAGTTCTTCATACAGAACTCCTTTCGGACTTTTAGTCCGATGTGATTCCTGCCTCTTTGGGCAGAAAATCACGAATACTTGCCCATCCATACGGATAAGGCTATATAAAGGCTGATTTCCGTTGTAAATCCAAACCCTCATATTACTAATATATTTCCATTTATATAAATACGTGTCAATACAGTAATGTATGAATATACGATTATTTAGTTATGAAGGGAAAAAAACCCGATTTAAGGGGAATTTTAGCGGTTAATCTCAAAGAACAGCGTAAAACGCTTGGTCTTTCACAGGAAAAACTGGCAGAAATAGCAAATTTGTCGTGGCAAACGGTTAACAGCATCGAATGCCATAGGACATGGGTAAGCGATAAAACACTTGAAAGCCTTGCTGATGCTCTTAAAATTGAGAGTTTTCAACTATTATTACCAAGTGAAAATACCCTGCCAAAATCAATAAATCCTGATGAAGCAGTTAAAAAATTAGTAAAAATAAAACGTTCTTTTGACGATTCGTTTAATGAAATTGTGAATTTGATAAAATAAAAGTATCAAAAATGGG
The DNA here is from genome assembly GCA_031256195.1 of Treponema sp. Lineage (GTDB taxonomy): Bacteria > Spirochaetota > Spirochaetia > Treponematales > Breznakiellaceae > WQXQ01. The sequence goes on along the minus strand of JAIRRB010000181.1, from coordinate 6,431 downwards.
GTAATCATGCCTTATTTGGGCTATTTATACATAAATCCTGTCTACTGCGCCGTAGGCGCATGATTCAAAAGCTGTCTATTGCCCTGGATATTGACCCAACAGAATTGTTTTTTAAGGAAATTGACCCTCAATCTCTCATGAATTCTTACCGGAAGGCGGCTTTGAAAGACGTTTGCGGGATAATTAAGGCTGAAATTCACAAATTAGACGAAAAAATCATGCAATAGCGTTGCAACGGACAGCCTGAACTTATCTGGAAAAACCAAAAAGAAATGGATATACTTAAGAATATAATGCGTATACTTATGGTGTTGTTTTTACTGGCGGCAGGTTACGGTTTGCGGGCGGAAAACCTGCCGGAATGGATGCTCCCCCTTCGTGAAGCGGTTTATGAACAGCAATTAAAGGCGGAAGAGATTGAACCGCTGTACCGTGCCGCAAAAGTTGCGGCGCAGGAACATTGCTCAGGTACGGCGCTGGAACTGGCCCTTTCCCGCTGTGAATACCTTATGGGGCGGGTTTTTCAATATGAAAAACGGAACAGCGAGGCCGCTGAACATTACGCCGAAGGAATGAAATGTGCGGAAAAGGCAATAGCGGCGGCCCCCAGCGATGAAGCATGGCTTATGCTGTCGGATAATCTTTCCCAAAGCTGTGCGGTGCGTTCCACAGGTTTTGCCCTGTCAAACGGCCTTAATGTGGAAAAATTCGCCAAAAACGCATTGGCCCTGAACAGCCGGAACGCGACTGCCCAATACATAGTCGCGGCCCGCTGGGTCTTCGCCCCTGCGCCCTTTCACAATTATAAAAAGGGAATACGGATGATGGAGGCGATACTTACCGAAGGCGACATGGACAAGGATGATCGTTTCAATGTATACTCCGCCATTGGGTATGGGTATGTACAGCAAAAAAAATATGCCGAAGCCCGGCCCTGGCTGATAAAATCACTGGAGATTTATCCGACCAATAAATATGCGGCTGGGCTGCTGGAGAAAAAATAACAACGAGGTAGATTATGCTGCAATTTCTGTGGGAGCCCCTCAGCCCGTTTTATTACAACCTGCTGCTGGTAGTGGCAGTGTATTTTTTCATCCTCTCGCTGGCAAATCACTACGAGATGTGGCGTTTCACCCTTGCGTCGGAAATTTTTGACGGGCCTCTGGTTTCGATTATGGTTCCCGCGCGGAATGAGGAGCGCAACATAGAACGCTGCCTTGATTCGCTGCGGAATCAGATATATAAAAATTACGAAATTCTGGTGTTGAATGACAATTCAACCGACAATACCCTGGAAATCCTGAACCGGATAGCCGCCGCCGACAGCCGCGTACGGGTCTTTGACGGCAAACCGCTGCCGGATGACTGGTATGGCAAGCCCTTTGCCCTGCATCAACTGACACAGCAGGCGCAGGGTGAAATATTTATCTTCACCGATGCTGATACCGTCCACACTCCTACCAGCGTTGCCTGGGCGGTCACCAACTTGCTGAAGCTCAAGGCCGATCTGGTATCCGGTTATGTAGGGCAGATATTTCAAAGTTTCGGCGAGATTATAACGGTTCCCCTGATGTTCTTCCTGACCGGTTTTACTATCCCCCTGTTTTTGAATCGTTTTGTCAATGTACATTGGTTTTCCGCCGCTATCGGCCAGTTCATTGTCATTAAACGTAATGTATTCGAGGCAATAGGCGGCTGTGAAAGCATAAAAAGAAAGACCAGTGAAGATATATATTTGTGCCGCTATATCAGGAGCAGAGGCTTCGCTACCCGTTTTCTCAATATTACCGAACACGTTCAATGTCGTATGTATAAGGGCTACCGTTCCGCGATAGAAGGCATAGGAAAAAACATTTTTGATTTTATGGGAAAGAATTCAATTCTGCTGTTCATAATAATGATCATTGTGTTTTTCTTTCTGTTTTTCCCCTTCCCCCTGTTGTTTCTCTGCATGGCGTATTCCAGCGCCTGGACTCTTCATATTTTTGCCGTCGTTATTTTGTATACCCTTACCTGGCTGTTTATGTTTCTGGGCCAACGGCTGAACTGGTGGTACGGTTTCCTCTGGCCGCTGTTTTTTCTCAACCTGATTTACATGGCGGCATGGTCATGGTTCAGGACTGTATCGGGCAGGGGATTCCTCTGGAAGGACCGGGTTGTAGGCTGATGCCGTATAAACATGGACGCCCGGTTATCGATCTTTCCCCCTGGTTTAGGATTGCTTCGGCATGGGCTTTTTACATCACTTTTCCCATAGCCATGCTGTTCAATTTTATGCAGCATGCCACCTCTTACCGGCATCGCTGGCGCATTTACGGCATACGCCGGGCCATTACTGTTTCAAACCACACGACCTTTTTGGACCCGGTAAAAATTACCGGCCTTACCTTGCCCCGTCTGATTTTCCAGACTCTGCTGGAAGCAACGGTAGAATTTCCTGTTTTGGGAACCTATACCAGGCTTTTGGGCGGCGTTCCCATTCCCGGCGGCAAAACCGGTTACCGTAAAGTTTTTGAAATCTGCGAGAAGGCCTTTAAATACCGCCGTTATCTGCACTTTTATCCCGAAAGCGAATGTTTTTTATATAATCAGCGCATCAGGGAATTTCGTCCCGGCGCATTCAGGCTGTCCGCAGAACTGGACATTCCGTTAATACCGCTGGTGACGGTTTTTTCCAACGGCTTATTTAAGCCTTGGTCATTTTGGGGACGTTCCCTGCCGGTTGAAACATTGGTTGTGCTTGAACCCGAATATCCGGCGCGCTATGTCCGGCGGAACGAGAAGGGTGAAATTACCCCGGAATCGATCAGGGAATTTGCCGAAGCGGTACGGCGGAAAATGCAGCGTGAAATTGACCGCCGCAAAGGATCGGATGCCTTTTACCGGGGACGGCTGGAACGGATAAAAGGCCTTAACGATTAAGAGAAAATCGGGAGGCATCAATTCGAAAATTTTAACCACGGAGTTTCACGGAGAGTCACGTATACCACCATCCTTGCCCTTGACTTCCCCTCTCAAAAAACTCCGTGTCCTCCGTGGTAAATTCTTAAAGCACTTCCGTGGTCAAGTTCTTTTTTTCCGCAGCCGCTGCAGGCGGCGTTCAAATTCTTCCCGCCGGGGCGAATCCGGAGTCAGCAGTTCCAGAGCCATCTCAATCTGCTGTAAACCAATTCTAGGCAAAAAGTGTGTCATATTGACCCAAATTTGCGGTCAATTTTTACAACAAAAGTTACCAAAGGAAAGAAAATTCCATTGAAAACTCCAAAATTGCCACAAAAACCTATAGATCGTAGGTAGTATATCAACACTACAAGGGTAAGTCAATACTCTTGTGGTTTCTGGCGGTAAGATTTTTTGTCCTACTTTTTGTCCTAGTCAGGTGCTTCCGGGGATAAAAAAAAACAGCCCGTATGCACAAAACGTATACACGGGCTTGCATAGAAAAAGAAATAAACCTCGTTACTGATTAGCAACGCAAGTGATAGTGGCCTGCGGCGCAACAAGTACAAGTCTGTCCAATTCTCAATGACATACCTGATATATTCATAATACCGCTCTGTGGCTGTATGGCTGTTTCATTGTATAGCGCCATAACTGCCTGAAAACTGGATGGCTCTGCTATTGCCGGCATTTCCAAAGCCAGAATCGTATCCGGGGTAACGGCATGACAATTCACGCCGTATTCGGACATTGCCGCCTCAAAGGGAGTCGAACCAGAGGTTCGCTCCCAGGGCGGGTTAGCGGTTTCCATAGCCGACACAAATCCAGCCAAGGCAACCGCCATTAACAAAAGAAAAATGAGTTTTTTCATCTTTCCCTCCTAAAAAAATATAAAAAACAGTCCGCCACTTGCCAGGATGGGGACAGCCATATGGCTGCGGTTTTCACGGACTGTAATTTACCACCAATGAAATATGAAATGCCCTGCCGCCCATATTGCGCCGGTTCCAGCAGCAACCCCTATACCAGCCCCCAGCATGGTACTATTGTCGCTGCGGATGCCTTCGACAATAAGCGGTGCGCCAACCCCAAACGATACCCCGCCAAATGCGAAATTTACCCGCGCTGATTTTCGATGCCCCTGTACTTCCCGTTTCAGCATTTCATTTTGCGCGCCTATCCAAACGGCATAATCCTCCGCATCCTGCATACGGTCAATGGAAATATCAATGCTGTTCTGCGCCTCTGCCAAACTCTTCTTCAAAGATGAAACTAAGTTCCCAAATTCCTCTAAGAGCTTCCTCTGTTCGTTCGTTTCCGCTTTGAGCATTAATGATTCTGTTTCCAATTGCGTCAATGCTTCGTTCGATTCTTTCATGCCCTCTAGCCCATTGTTTACCAATTCTCTCAAGTTCTGCCACGGATTGTTCGGATCGAGCAAGGGCTGTTCTTGTTTGTTTAAGTTCTTCGGTGACTGATTCGACTTGCTGGATAAACTCTGCTCCCACTGTAGTCTCGATTGTTGCGATAAGTCGTTCATACTTGGTTTTGTAGTAGACTCCGTAACCGATTGCGCCGATAACTGCCAGCACAATAAAAACACAGCCGGTGATAAAAAGTTTTTTCCGCACATTATCCCTCCTTTTCCGCTTTTGCTTTAATGCTATCTGCCGCAAGCGGCCCCGCGCCGGCAGCCGTTCCCTGGGCGGCAATGAGAAGTCCAAATATAGGAATAAACTGAAGCCATAGATTTATTTGCCCCGATTCGAAGAAAGCAATTGCAAACATGGTGTAAACCAGTATTGCAATTATCTCCGCTACCCAGGCGATTTGAATAAACTGCAATGTAAAATGTTTCATAAAACCTCCAGTTCTACCTTTTCGCTGTTATCAAAAGCTCTCTGTATAATCCCGGCGATCATTTCAGCGTCATCATGGCTTGCAATCCGTATGCAGCCAAGCGTTGTACTTGATTTTGAGTAGTGCAGGAGGTATCCGAAATCTTCGACTGATTTTTCGGTTTCCCTTAAATAGTCTCCATTTTTGTCAAGTTCCCATACCTTTACCATTTGCCATGCATCAGTACGGATTTTTACCGGGCCGTAGGTATTGTAATCAAATCCTTTTTCTTTTTGCCATTCCAGGCCGGTAATACTCCATAACCCTTTGGGAAACGCCTGCGGGTCATAAGGCATATTATCGTGCAGGGATAATATAACTTCATAGCTTGCCCGTGAACCACATCTCAGGGTACGGATTATGTTGCTTATGGAAAAAGTACATTCATCAACAATTAACGTATTTTTTGATAAATCAGCAATCAGTTTCATTTCTCACCTCCCTTAAAAACCGTCATAAATTCTCCGTTCTATCTCTTCCATTGTTTCATCCCAATATTTTTGATTTTTAATAGGTACAGGCAGTTTGTATTTTTGAGCCTGCCGCCACGGGTCTATATTGCCATTTTTATTTTGCAGGATTAACTCAAAACCCTGTTTCTTCACATCACCATTCCGTTCAAATGCGATAAGTATTCTGAATGCTTTCAGGCGTTCAACGATGTCGGCTTCTTTATTGATAAACAGGTTATATTGGTTATCTTCTGATACTTTTAACAACACTTCCCATGTTTTCTCATCATTAGCTTTCAAGTCGGTAAATTCCTTATCGACATAGGCTTGCCGTTTTTTTCTTTCCTGAATATCATCTTCGAGTATTTTCTCGATTTTACTTAACTTTGCTTCATGTTTTTGTTGCAATTCTCCGCACCCTGGATCGTGTATTCCTTGAAATTCTATTCCTTGTTTTCCGAGGCTGAATTTATGGAATTTCTTTGGCCCGAAAATCAAAAATACAATACCAATAACAATAATCACATTAAAGACATTTTGAACGACAAATTCCCAAATCTGATCCCACATAATTATCTCCCCCAGACAATAATAGTTAAAAAACAAAAGGCCACACCCTCCTATCACGGAGAATATGGCCTGTGCTATACAGTACCTTAAAAAGCGTCCGGGAAGTTATCTGACCCCCTCCCCGGACATTGAACCCGTCTACCCTCTGCCCAATTCATACGAAAAAAGACAGGGGGTATTTTTCCCTAAATTCTAGGGAATGTCAAGCATATACACAGTACTCTGATCCCACATAATTATCTCCTGTTATTCCCGTTCTACTCTGCCTAATTTATCAGCCCAGGCTTCGCTCCAGCGGCTGTAATACCATTGATGCCTTCTATTGCTATCCCATTCCATCCATGGATGAAACCACCTATCCCAAAGGTTACAAAACACTGCGGAGTATATGCCGATAACCGGAAGGTACAGCCAGCCAAGATACAGGGACTGGGTACTATGCCCATATTCATGGAGTATTGTGGTGTGGTCATTATTATTGTCTGATAACAGAATGAAAATTCCCAACGATACTCCCGATATGAACCTGCTGAATCTGGTGTATCTATAAAAATGGTGATAGGTTATTTT
>JAIRRB010000179.1 GCA_031256195.1 Treponema sp. | reverse complement strand
GAAAAACGGTTCACAATTCCATGTGTCGTTTTTGCTTTACGCAATGATTAAGGACGCCCGCTGTCGGGTAGCCCTCCCGTAATTCCTTACCACGTAAAGAATTACGATATTTCCCCAGGAAGGATTTGAACCCTCACAAGCAGATCCAGAGTCTGCCGTGCTACCATTACACAACCGGGGAGCGTATTTCAGCCTGATACATCCTATTAAAAACATTAAAAACTGTCAAGGGCCTGCGTTTTTACCAAGTTCAAGTGCGCCGGACGGCTCGGTACAGCGCTTCGCGGCTGATTTCGGTCCATACCGGGCGGCCATGGGGGCAGTGCGGGTCAGGCAGGGCAAGGGCTTCCTTTACCAGGGCAAAAGCAGTTGCATCGTCAAGGAAGTCGCCGTCCCGTACTGCCTGATGGCAGCAGAGGGTAGCGGCCCAGCGTTCGGCAATGTTTTCACGGGCTGTGCGCAAGGCAAGAATTTCCCGTACGGTGTCAGTGTCGCTTGATTGCCAGCCTTCCGGCAGCGCATCGATTCGCCAGCCGTCCGCGTCCCTTTCAATGACAATGCCCAGCCTGGCCAGTTCGTCTTTTTTTGCCGCAAGAAAATCGGCGTCTTCCGCAGTTTCGGTATTGAAAAAAATGGGAATTAACAACTCCTGTTGATGGATGGGGAAACTGAGAAAACGGTTATAAAGAATGCGTTCATGGGCGGCGTGTTGGTCAATAATAAACAGTTTGTCGCCCCATTCGGCCAGCAGAAAAACGCCAAAGATTCTTCCCGCATAACGCGGCTCGCCGTAAATGGGGGCTTCCTCGGCGGTATGGACGGCGGCAACAATGGAAGCGATGTCGCCGATTGTACGGAGAGGAGCCGCATCCGGCGCACGATGCGGCGCATTGCCGCCCCGCTGGGACGCATAAGCCGAAGTTTGAGCCTCAGCCGCAGAGGGCCTGTCTCTCAGCGCCTCCAGCGCAAGCGGCATACCTTGTCCCGTCTCCGTCCGCGTTCCGGTTTTCAGGTTCAAACGATGACAGAAGTCCCGCAAACCGGTTGTTATCGCATGATGAATAGCGCCGGGGTCCTGAAAACGAACTTCCCGCTTGGCCGGATGAATGTTAAAGTCCGCCAGAGCGGGATCAATGGTTACATAAACGGCGCCCAGAGGATGAACGCCATTGGGAAACCATCCCTGTGTACCGTATTCCAGCGCCGTTATCAGGGAATAATCCTGTATCCGTCTGCCGTTGGCAAATACATACAACATCCGCCGGTCTGAGCGGAACAGTTCCGGGCCGCCGATTACCACTTCCGCGGAAAAACCGCCGCCGGACACATGAATCTCATGGAGAAAATTGCTTTCCGGCGTATCCAGCAGGGCGGCGGCAAAGCGTTCTTTTTTTGAAGCGGCGGCAGGAAGGAAAATTTTGGGACGTCCGTCCTGGGTAAAACGAAAAGTGATTTCCGGAAAGGCGAGGGCCTTTTCAATAAATACCTGACGGCAAAGCGCAGCCTCGCTTCCTTCCCGTTTCAAAAAACGTTTGCGGGCGGGAATGGTATCGTACAGATTAAGGGCGCGGACAGTGCTACCTCTGGTTCTGCTGGCCCGTTCCATAGATGGAGGATGGCTTTCACCGGGGCCTACGGTAAACCGCCATGCCTCACCGTTGGTAATACTGCTGACAATTTCCAGCCGCGCGACCGCAGCGGCGGCGGCCAGCGCTTCGCCCCGAAAACCCAGGGTCCCGGCGGTATTAAGGTCGTCAAGAGAACGTATCTTGCTGGTTGCGTGGGCAAGCCAGCATATTTGAAGGTCGTCATGATTCATACCGCTGCCGTCATCGGCAACTTCAACTTTTTTGCTGCCGCCTTCCTCAATGGAAACTTCAATGCCGCCCGCGCCTGAATCAATGGCATTATCAAGTAATTCACGGATTAACGCAGCAGGCCGGTCGATAACTTCCCCGGCGGCAATACGCCGGGCTTCTTCCGGCGGCAGTATCTGTATACCCCCGCCTGCGGCATTCGGGACGGCGCTGACAGCCTCATACATTACCGCTCACTCTCCGTTTCAAACAATTCCAGTTCCGGCGACTCCTGTTCCGGGGCCTCGGCGCTGTTCATCAATACTTCAATACGACTGTCAATTTTTTCCAGGTCTTTTTCCAGAGTGCGGGCCAGCCTGATACCTTCTTCAAAAGCCTTGAGCGCCTCATCCAGGGGAATATCAGTTCTGCGAATCTGCTCGCCGAGAATTTCCAGCCGCTCCAGCCGTTCTTCAAAATTTTTCATCGCGGCAGCTTTATTGCCAGCGGCAACTTTGCCGACGGCAGTTTTAGCGGCGGCCTTACTGCCTATTTTCGCCATAACATTCCTCCGTAACTGCGGTAATTGTCCCTTTAAGCGGGCGTATCTCCAGATGGTCGCCGGGACGAACATCGCCTGAATGTCTGACAATCATACTGGTCCGTGTATTGGTCACCACTGAAAACCCCCGTTCCATAACTGCCAGAGGGCTGCCCGCCTCAAGAACAGCATACGCCAATTCCAGCCGTTTGCGGCGGCCTGAAACAAGAGCGGAAAGGTTATTGATCAGCGCCTCTTTGGCATCGTCAAGACGTATCAGGCGGGGCTGCAGTATGGCCCGAAAACGGTATTCCAGGTCTTCCATGCTGAAAGGACGCAGGAGGAGCCGGGCCTTTTCAATACGATTGCGCATAACAGCGGCGAAATCTTCCGCCCTGCCGCGGATAATTTCCAGAATAGCCGCCCTTTCCCCGCTGGCCAGTTCCGCCGCCGCCGATGGAGTGGGGGCGCGCAAATCCGCCGCAAAGTCGCATAAGGCCCAGTCTATCTCGTGGCCCACGGCGCTGACCACGGGAATTGCCGATGCGGCGACCGCCTGAACTACTATTTCCTCGGAAAAGGGCAGCAGGTCTTCCAGAGACCCCCCTCCCCTCCCCACGATTAACACATCGGCCAGCTTCCACTGATTGGCCTGTTCTATACGCCGGGCGATAAGCGCCGCCGCTCCGTTCCCCTGCACCGGCGCGGGCAGAATAATCACCCGCACACCGGCGGCCCGCCGTTCCAGTACATTAACGATGTCCCGCACCGCCGCGCCGGTCGGCGAGCTTACCACCCCAATCGTTGCGGGAAAGCAGGGCAGCGGTTTTTTCCGGCTTTCATCAAAAAGCCCCTGCGCGGCCAGCCGCCGTTTCCGTTCCTCCAGCATAGCGAGTATGTCCCCGCTGCCGGCAAGTTCCATTTCTTCACAAACAATCGAATAACTGCCCCGCGGCGCATACACGGAAAGGCTTCCCCGCACCCGCAATAACATCCCATCTTTCGGTTCGAAACTCAACGAGCGCAGGCGGTTTTTAAACATCACCGCGTCTATTTTTGCCCCGGCATCCTTCAGTGAAAAATACAAATGCCCCGATGACGCGGGCCGGCAATTTGACAATTCCCCCTCTACCACCACCGATGCAAAATCCTCTTCAAGGCGGCTGCGGATAAGCTCGGTCAGTTCCGACACGGTGAATTGGGGACGGCCGTTTTCCATTAGGGACAGTATAAGAGAGAATATGATAATAGAAAAGGGCAATGCGGATAATTGACTTCCCCGGCCTGACGCTTTACAATAGAAGCAGGAGGGGAGCGTGGAAACCGCTGTTTTTGAAAAATATCTTGAAGCCGCCGAGCGCACCGATCCGATAAAATGTACCGGCAGGATAACCAAAGTCCAGGGACTCCTCATCGAAAGCAGGGGGCCTCAGGCCATTATTGGTGAAATTTGTACGATTGAGGTTCCCAAAGGCCAGGGAACCATCTGCGCCGAAGTCGTCGGACTGCGGGATGAATTTGTGCAGCTTATGGCCTTTGAGGAAACCGGCGGGCTTGAGGTTGGCAGCCGTGTCATTGCGCGGGGCAGCCGCCTTGAAGTGCCGGTTTCGGCCAAACTTCTGGGACGGGTGCTGGGCGCTTTGGGGAATCCGGTTGACGGTAAAGGCGAAGTAGAATCCCCCGTCATGTATCCCGCGCTGGCAAATCCTCCGGACCCCCTCAATCGTCGGCGTGTTACCAAACATATTACCACCGGGGTACGGGCCATCGACGGTCTTTTATCCGTAGGCCGGGGGCAGCGGCTGGGCATTTTTGCCGGTTCCGGCGTGGGCAAATCCACCCTGCTGGGAATGATTGCCCGTAACACCAATGCCGATGTTAATGTGGTCGCCCTTATCGGCGAGCGGGGCCGCGAGGTCAATGATTTTATTGAAAATGATCTGGGGCCCCAGGGCCTTGCCCGCAGTGTGTTAGTGGTAACTCCATCCAATTCGCCGCCCCTGGCCCGTTTGCGGGGGGCCTATGTGGCAACCGCTATCGCTGAATTTTTCCGCGATCAGGGACAGGACGTTATGCTGCTTTTTGATTCGGTAACCCGCTTTGCCCGCGCCATGCGGGAAATTGGCCTGGCGTCGGGCGAGCCCTCCGCAACCAGAGGCTATCCTCCCAGTATGTTCGACTCTATGCCCAAATTGCTGGAGCGTTCAGGCACTTCCGATGCGGGGAGTATTACCGGCTTTTACACCATTCTGGTTGACGGCGATGACATGGACGAGCCGGTAGCGGATACCGTACGGGGTATACTTGACGGCCATATTGTGCTTTCCCGCCGCCTGGCACAGGCTTATCATTATCCGGCCATTGACGTGCTGCAAAGCATTTCCCGCCTTGCCCCCGCGGTATCGGGGCCATCGCATAACAAAGCCGCGGCTTCCCTGCGCCGCAGTATGGCATCTTACGCCGAAGTGGAAGACCTCATCAATGTGGGGGCATATCACGCAGGCTCGAATCCCGCCATTGATGACGCTATCGCCAAACATCAACCCATTGAGGAATTTTTGATTCAGGCGGTTGATGAGGCGTCTCCATTGGAAGCGACTCTGGCCGCAATGGAAACAATTTCCGGCGTTCCCATACCGCCTGAAGAAGCGGGAGACAATCCGGCCGCCGCTGCGGTTGCTAGCGGACACAAGCGGCACAAAACGGCAGCCGCCAAAATCCCGCTTCCCGCAGCCGATGCCGGGTATATTCAGGCTCAAAACAGCGTTGCGGCGCTTTTTGCTGGACGCGGCCTGCCGGATGCCGATATGCCTAATTCAGACACGCCTGATTCAGGCACGTCTGGTTCAGACGAAGATGCCAAAGGTGATTCCGGCCAGTGAAACGATTCAGATTTAATCTTGAAAAGGTGCTGGAACTCAGACAGCACCGCGAAGATGAAGCGAAAAACGAATTGGGCCGGGCCATCAGCATCCTTACCGCCATTGAAAATAACATTAAACAAAATGCCCTTGTCCACAGCCGGGCGGTTCAGCAGCGTTTTACCGGATTAGCGGATATCGGCATGGCCAATGGCATAGCCGCCGCTTCCATGCTGGCCTGGGACAGTTATATCCTCCGCCTGGAACAGGAGGCGGAACGCCTGATGCGGGAAGCGGCTCAGGCTGAAATGGTTGTTGAAGAAAAACGAAACCTCTACCTTGAGGCGAGTCGTGAACTGAAAGTAATGGAGAAACTCAGGGAAAAGCGGGAAGTCGAATACCGCAAGGAATTTTTCGCCGCCGAAACCCGCGAACTGGATGATATACGGCGGGTAAAGCGTTAGAGCCTATCCTTCTCAATAACAGAATAGCATTTTTGTATAAAATTTTACCACTGAGTTTCACGGAGTTTCACGGAGAAGTAACAGGTGGATGACAAGCCTTTCCGTACTGGAATAGGCCGGCAGGTGGCGGCGCAGCGGGGTACGGAAACATTTGGAATTCCCCGCCGGAGGAGACCAGCGAAAAACGGTAACGAGGGTAGGGACAGTAAAAGCCCAGCACTTAAATCAGATAATGATTGCATAGTAATTACGA
>JAIRRB010000071.1 GCA_031256195.1 Treponema sp. | reverse complement strand
GCATCGGCGCTTTCCCCAGCGCCCAAAAGTTCTACGGCGGAATTTTCATTTGAATCAAGGAGAAAAAACGCCGCTCCTTCGCCGAGATTGATTCCCTTGCGGTTTTTACTGAATGGGTTAGTGAGGCTGTCCGAAATTGCTTCCAATGAATGGAAGCCCGCAAAAACTGTTTGTGAAACAACATCTGCGCCGCCGGCGATGACCGCTTCGCACAGACCTGCCCGTATCAATTCCGCTCCCCGTATGATTGCGCTTGCGCCGGAGGCGCAGGCAGTAGCAACAGTAAATACCGGGCCGCTCAGGCCGAATTTGCGGGCGATAAATTCCGCAGGAAATGACGCGCTCTGAAAACAGAGGCGGTAATCTTCCGGGAAAGCGCCTTGCTCAATCAGCGTTTGATGGGCTTTTAGAGAACCTTCGGAGCCGTTGTCGCAGGAACCGAGGCAGACTCCGATTTTTTCCGGGCCGTATTTGGCAGCGGCCTTCTCTATATCGGGCCGTATCTGTTCCAGAGCGGCGTCAATAATGCGTATGATTCTGGTGTTACCTGCATAGACCGCCGGGGGAAAAACAACTTCGGGCAGTTCATGGGGAATCAGCCCTACGGGGAATTTTCCGCCAGAACTGACACCGCCGGTACTGCCGCCGGTACTACCGCCGCCGCCGGGCAATTCAGTCATTACCATGCCGCCCTGATAACCGTTCAGGCAGGAGTTATACAATTCGTCTCTGTTTTGACCGGCACAGCATACAAGCCCCGGAGCGGACAGCCAGATGTTTTTCTTCACTCGAAATTACCTTCCAGAGTGTACGCGTATCCCTGCAGATGATTAATCAGCCTGACGGCATCCTTGCTTTTTTCAATTTCTATAATAACGGTTTCTTTCTGAAAGATACGGCGGCTGTTTTCCGTACTTTCAAAGGAAAGGCCGCAGTCTTCAAGAGCCTGACGGAGAGGGGGGACGCTGTAGAAACAGAGTTGAAAATCGGCTACAATATATTCGGGTTTCAGGGATTGGGGAAACACCAGGGATGAGAAAGATACAAGCCCATTCCGGTAGGAGAGGTCTCCCATATTTGCACCAAGTTCGTTCAAAAGGGTCATTTCCATACCTGTTTCGTCTGCCTGTACCCATGCGTTGAAAGAATAATTTTTGCCCTGCCATGAAGCGGAAATGCGCTGTGCCATATCCAGCGGACTTTCAATATCTTGGGCAGGCAATAAAAAATATTTTGAACTGCCGGTTAGATTGGCATAAGGCTGGTTTTTTCTGACTGCGGCGTTTGATGAGCAGGAACAAAAACAACCGAGGATACTGGAAAATAAGAGGAAAAAAGTTATGGCAGATTTTTTACTGTTCAAAAAAACATCCGGTATTTAAAGTTATGTCATATTACCTAAATTTGTCTTTTTTGTCAAATGAGCTTAATAATTTACAAAAGGCAGAACACAAAAAACGATTAAGCGCCGAAGCGCGGTGTATGTTATCCCAGTTTGAAGGCAGGCCTGTTTTGGCGGATGATATAGCCAGAGAAACTGGGGGACGGCCTTTTTTCCCTGACAGCGACACTGATTTCAGCATCTCCCATTCCGGGTCGCTGGCCGCGGTTTCTCTGGTAAAAGGTAAAAACCTTCGTACCGGCTGTGATGTTGAACTGGTACGTCCCCGCTCAAGGGCAAGAGAAATAGCAGAAGAATTTTTTTCCGCTCCTGAAAGAGATTATATTGAATCTCAGGGCCGGTTTGACGAAGCGCGGTTTTACGGGATATGGACGTTAAAGGAATGTTTTTTAAAACTCCGGGGGCTGCCGGTATTTGATATGGCCGGCGCGCCGTCTTTTATTTGCTCATGCGGCGGGCAGTTTGCTTTTGGCGCGGCTGTTTCTTCTCCGCTCTCTTTTAACCTTTACGAACTTTCAGGAAACGCGGGCGGGCGTTATATGCTGGCGGCGGCGTTTGAAGGAACAGAAAATGAGCCGGTTGAAATTCGATGGTTTTCTCAAGAGTCTCTTGCCTGTAAAAGCATTGCAAACATAAAAGCGGCGATTAATCCGGCTGAAACGGTAAGTCCAAAAATATGAACAGGCATAAAGCTGCTTAAAACCAAAGCGCCAAAAGAAAGAAGGGTGGTTAAAAACGACAAAACTACCGCAAGAGATGTAAGGGGTTTTCCTTCCCCGTGTTTTCTTCCGGTCATATAAAAAATATAGTCCAGTCCCAGACCAAAGACCAGAACAAGAGCCGCTGTTGAAAAAAAGCCCAGTGGAATTTTGTTAAACGCCAGCACGGCTATAACAGCCAGAACCAGCAGTGGGGGGATCACGCAAATTTTGAGGCTGTCCCGCCGTGGATATACCGCCCATACCACAACAGCAATAACGATGTAGGCGGCCAGAAAAAAGAAAAGCATGGTTTTGGTAAGCGTGTCCAAATCGCGGCCTATATCCTGCGCCTTGTTTACAAAATACACATAATCGAATTCTCCGGCGATAGACCTGAAAACCGCCTCATCACCGGGTTTGAGAGGCAGAACGCAGGAGTAACAGTTTCCGTTTTTCTCTCCTATCCACAGTTTTGAAATACCAGCGCGGGCAGGGGTGTCTTCGGGGAAGCAGTACCTTTCCGCGGCGGCGAATTCCTTTTCAAACGATTGCGCATACTGCGGAGGAAAGCCGAGGTATTCAAACTGGGCTTCAGCCAGAGGGAGCAGGGTTTTCATGGCGTTATACGTTTCTTTTTGTTTTTTTATTGAAGGGGCAAAAACCGAAGTCCCCAAAAAAGACCCCAGATTTCCCCGGAGCGTTTCTTCTTCCAAACGCATAACAAGGGCTTCTTCATGTTCCAGCGTTTCTGCTGGACTTGAGCCAGAGACGATATAGTACCAGCCTGATGAACCGTAATCCAAAACCTGCACCGCCCGTTTCTCCGATTCCAGCAGGGAAGCGGACATTGTGTAAAGTGAGGAAAGATTATTTTTTATTTTTATCGCCGAAAAATTAAAAATAAGCAGTATCAGAATAACAAGAGTCAGAACAACGGCAAGA
>JAIRRB010000119.1 GCA_031256195.1 Treponema sp. | reverse complement strand
TGCGGCTTTGTGTATATTTCGGCAAGCCACAACCCCATAGGCCACAACGGGTTTAAGTTCGGCCTTGCCGACGGCGGGATTCTTCCCGCGGACGAAGCACATAAACTTACCGAACATTTTCGCTCGCTCATGGCTGACTCCGCCCGTCTGGAAAAACTTATCGCCGATGTTAATTCCGCATCACCGCCGGAATTCGCGGCTCTGCCGACGGCTTTGCTGGCGGCCAAACAGGAAGCCTGGGATGCGTATTTCAATTTTAGCAATGAGGTGGCATGGGCCGGTAATACATCCGGTATTACGGAGATTCTTCAGCGCGGTATCGCGGAACAGCCCCTCGGCGTGTGCTGTGATTTTAACGGTTCCGCCCGCTGCGTATCCATAGACCGGGAATTTTTGGGCGGTCTGGGAATTCAATGCGCGGCGATAAACGCAGAGCCCGGCGCAATAGTTCACCGGATTGTGCCGGAAGGCGAATCCCTTGAACCCTGCCGCGCCTTTCTGGAAGAACAGCATCGCCGCGACCCGGCTTTTGTTCTGGGCTATGTTCCCGACTGCGACGGCGACCGGGGCAACCTGGTAATATGGGACAGTAATGCGCAGAAAGCGCGGGCGCTTGAAGCCCAAGAAGTTTTTGCTCTGGCCTGTATTGCCGAACTTGCCCAGCTTGTCTGGACCGGCGCGTTGCAGGGCGGCGCTCAGGCGGCAGTTGCGGTTAACGATCCCACTTCTCTGCGCATCGACCGCATTGCCGAAGCCTTTGGCGTTTCAGTTTTCCGCGCCGAGGTAGGCGAAGCCAATGTGGTGGGCCTTGCCCGCAAACTGCGGGCAAGCGGCTACACGGTGCGGATACTGGGTGAAGGTTCGGCGGGGGGTAATATCACCCACCCGTCGGCGGTACGCGACCCGCTTCACACGGTACTTGCCCTGACAAAACTTCTTTCGTTACGAACAACAAGCAAGGGGCCGGGACTCTTTGAACTATGGTGTACTGCATCCGCTCAGGCGGAACGCTATCATCCCCATTTCGATATGAGCGATGTCATCGCAAGCCTGCCCCCCTATGCCACCACCGGCGCGTATTCCCCCGAAGCGGCGTTAAATGTCATCAGTACAGACCACGGCGCGTTGAAAAGCCGCTATCAATCAATTTTTGCGCGTGAATGGAAAGAACGCGCGGATGATTTTAATGCCCGCTATGGTATACACCACTGGGAGGCGTCGGCATATAACAGAATCGAAGAACGAAAGGGCATCGCCGATTTCGGCGATGCGGGCAGGGGCGGGCTTAAAATTTGTTTTTATAATGTTCATAATAAAGCCATTGCCTCGATATGGATGCGGGGTTCCGCCACTGAGCCGGTTTTCCGTGTCATGGCCGATGCCCCGGACCGGCGGATTGAGCGCGAGCTTATTGAATGGCAGCGCCGCATGGTAACGGAAGCTGATACTGGACCGTAAGGAGTTAATATGGGATTAAGAGGAGAACTTTTTTCGACGAGGGTTTTACTGCAAAACCGGACGTACTTTTTTAATGTAAAAGAAAACCGCGTGGGCGATATTTACCTGAATATCGTGGAAAGCAAAAACCGCGACGAAGGGGGCTTTGACCGCCAGTCGGTGATTCTTTTTGCCGAGGACCTCCAGGAATTCCTGAAAGGTTTTGACGAGGCACTGCATGTTCTGGAAAAAGAGGTTCGCGAACGGCGGCGCGAAAAGCGAACCGTTACGCATGACGCAAAAACCGAGGGCAAAAACGGCCGTGAAGACAGGGGCGCAGAACGCGGCAGATACCATAACCCCGACGGCAGAAAGCCCGATTATGCGGAAAGGCCGCGCAAGGGACGCCGCCCCTCCGCAGGCCCTTCTGAAGGCCGCCCCCAGAGAGGCTCCCGAAAAGGCCGTCCCTCCGCAGGCCCCCAGAGGGGCAGACGGGTGATTGTCAAGAAAAAGTAAAGGCTTGCCCGCCTGATAATGCATTGTTATTCAGCAATTACCAGCAGAAACCCTGTTTCGTTAGAGGGAAAAACTGCCGATATGAGATTTTTTCGCCTAACGAACTGACCCAAATCTTACCAGAAACACAATTTGCCGCGGTCGGGCACAAAGCCGGCGAACTTAAAAGCAGGGGCATAATTGCTGCGGGCCGCTTCCGCATCGTTGATTTTTTCAATCACTATTTTGTTTTCAGGCAAGACCTTTCGGGTACGGGGTATTTTAATGGCTTCAATCAGGGCGGCAATATCGGAATCACCGGGGGCAATAAAAATCTGCTGCTCTTTGCCGTTTTTGCCGCTTACCGCAGCAAGATGTTCCCCCCGGAAATAGAGGCGGCCGGAGGGCAGCCTGCCGGGGATGCGGGAATCAAGCCCCTCGATGTCCAGACCGGCGGGGCTTGCCGGATCGGCGGCATTCATCCAGTATATGCCGCCGGGAGCGTCGCCAACGGCGCCGCACAGAGCGTCAACATTTTCAAGTTCCCGCGCAATGGCGGGTGAGGCAAATTGCAGAGAATTGATGCCGGCAAAAAAGCGGCCCGCTATGAGTTCGCCTGAAAGTTCCATGCGGCGTATCGCGGGCAAAAGGCCCGACCAGGTAAAAGGCGGAGACTCCCGTTCCAGCAGGGGGCGGCAGAGAATACCCCAGCGGCCAAGGAGCAGGCGGACACGGTCACGGTTACGGCATTCCTCGTCAAGCGGGTCAACAGTGTCACCTAACAAAGAGTCGTCAAGGGCAAGCGAAAACCATTCACCCTTTACCGGCGCCCCGCCCTTCCAGCGGTCACGCAGGGCGCGGGGAACACGAGGGAGGCGGGGAACCCCGTGGATTGGCCCCGCAGCCTGCTGTTCCCTACCTTCCGGTTCCCTGAACGTAAAGCCGTTTTCAATACCCCGGCGTACCGGTTCAAATGAATCCGATGAAAGCCGCCCCTGCCATACCTCCCGCCACAGGGCTTCAGCGCAGCTTGCGCTGTTGATGCCGGACACAACAACGCCTTGCGGCATGTGCTCTGCCGTCATGGCGGCAATTTTTTCTTTTATTTCCCAAAAACTGCGGGGCCGGTCAAAAAAGCCTGCGTTTATCGCCTGCGTAAAAATTTCCGCATAGGCAGGTGACAATCGTATATTCAAGTGTCCCTCATTTGTATACACCAAATCCACATCATCAGGCCGACACAAACTGATTCGTTCCTTGCCGGCTCCGTACCAGAGCAGACGGCCTTCCTGTATTTCATGGTCAATTATGTCAGGACGATAATCGCTGCGGCGGGCGGGACACAATTCGGTTTCCCACAGTTTGGCCGGAGCGCGCCATGCGGCAAGTTTTTTCAAAAATGCGGCTTCGGTTGGACCGGCGGTTGAACCGGTATTCGCCGTTATAAGCCCCTGACGCAAAGCGAGAAAAGGAACCAGTAAAGCGGCGGGCCTTTCCCTTATTTCAGGCCGGGCTTTTTTGCGGGAAAGACGCAGCAGCATTTCAAGGTTTTCACGGTCGCAGATGAGAGGGGATTGAGGAACAGGGGTTCCGGCAACCTGCACATCACCGGCTGCTTCTTCAACTTCGACCAGCGCGTTAGCCGCATCTTCGGCAAGGTCAGGGCCAACGCCGAAAACTTCCGCTATGCGCGGCAGGGAAACCGGCCCTTCATAACGAAGCCAGGGGCCCAGCAGGGTCAAAGGCTCGTTTTTCCACGCCGTTTCCCATTCCCTATGCACCACCGAGACAGACGCGTCACCCTTTTTAATCATTTTCAGGCGCTCATCGCAATACGGTTTAAATCCGCCGGAATTTTCAAAAATTTCCTGTTGTAACGGCTCAGGCAGAACAGCGCACAGCGTTTCCCATTCATCTAACGGAATCGCTATCCGCTCCTTGACCCACTCGCACAATGAAAGCGCGTCTTCCGGCACCCAGCCGGGTATTTCCCGGCGCAAACGGGCGGCAAAATTGCCGACCAGTTCCCCCTGCAATACCGGACGCAGGGCGGCATCGCCGAGGGCTTCCTCAATAACCTTGTCCGAAAGCGTCGCGCTGCGGCCCCCGGCCCGGCCGGGCATATCCTTGCGTTCGTCCATTTCATAGATGAGGAAATTAGTTTCCTGCCATACCAGGTCCTGCGCAAAAGGACTGGGAACGCCGCAGTAAAAAAAAGACAGGGCAACGCTGCCGTCATTAATTGCAGTTAACAAATCGCGAAAACCTTCCATGTCGAACATATCGTTCAGACAGGTCCGCCATGCCTCGGCGGTAGCGGGAAAGCCGTCTTCATGCGCCACTGCGTCAAAAAGCCGTTTGGAACGCTGCCGCATAATCCACAGCGGGGTACGCTTCCCAAAACCCGCTTTGGGCAGCAGCAGACTCCGTTCCGCCGCTTCGCGGAAATTCGCCCCAAAGACGCCTGAAATTTCCAACCGGTTCCTGAACAGCCGTTCCCCCCGGCTGATGCCGCGGCCTGATCTGCGGCTTGTTTCGTTAAGCGACACAAAAGCGCGGCGGATTAATTCTTCCGCCGCTATGCTCTGGCGGGGAATCAAAACGATAATCGCATCATCATTGGAAAATGTTTCGATTCGCAATTCAATCGTTTCTTCCAGTTCCTGGGCCAGAGCCAATGAAAGGGGATAATTGACCGCCCCTCCCCTGAAAGTGTGGATTACCGCCTGAAAAAAATCCCCCGCTCCTTGCCGCAGCCCCTGCCGGCGGCTTTCAGGACTGTCGATAATTTCCACGGCAATGTTTGCGTTGCCGGACAACGGAATATCCCCCTGCGCTGCGCGCTGGGATTCCAGAAATGCTGTCAGGGCAGTATCGGCGGTAGCCGTTGGTTCACCGCCGTTATGCGCATTATTACCATCCAGAATCGCCAACACCCGTTCCGTCAGTTGGGGACTGCGAAAACTGGTATCGGAATGCCAAAAGGGAATAGATTCCGCCGGGTTTTCCAAAGGCACAGCCTCTACCGCCTCTGTTCCGATAGCGGTAATCTGCCAGCCGCGCCCGCCGAAATGAAAGCGGTCCCTGATGCGGCGTTCCCAGACAAACTCCTCATCCAACTCCCCGATTTTCGTACCGTCGGCGAGGCGCAGCGAATACAGTCCCCGGCTGGCAATGACTCCGCCGGATGCGTACAGGAGCAGAAGACTCCCATCAAGGGCGCCGATTTCACCGGTAACATTGTCCAGCCAGATGCGGGGCTTTATCTCCCGCAACCGCCCCTTCCCGCCAATCCCCGCCAGCATACGCACCGTTCCCCCATACGATTCGCGGTTAAGATTTCTGAAAACAAAAAATCCCCGCAGAAGGGTATAGAGTTCGTCAATGTTCCGGTTCTTTTCAACACAGAGGGCAAGGATGATTTGGGCGAGTATGTCGAGGGGATTTTCAATGGGACGCAGTTCTTCAATATCACGATCTTCAACGGCGCCTTTAAGCGCGGAGGCCACCAGCAAATCCATGCCGTGAAAGGGAAAAAGCCTGCCCCGGCTGATTCTGCCGACCTGATGACCCGACCTGCCGATTCGCTGCAGGGCCTGAGATACGGCGCCGGGGCTTCCCGCCAGCACCACTTCGTCAACGCTGCCGATGTCGATACCCAATTCCAGAGATGCGGTGGCGACTACGCAGGGAAGCTCCCCGCAGGCCAGCCGCCGTTCCACGCTCTGCCTGAGTTCTTTGGAAAGCGAACCGTGGTGGGCAAAAGCGACGGGGCCGTTAGGTGTCACTTCCTGATTGATAAACCATGCAAGGCGTTCCGCGCGGCGGCGCGAACCGGTAAATACCAGAATCGTTGAATGCTGCGAGATTCGACTCAATATATAGCTGATAAGGCCGCCGTAACGTTTCCCGTATCTTTCCGTCCGCTCAATTTCATTATCCACATCTGGGTACTCAATACTAAGCTCTATTTGTTTCTCCGCCGCGGGCGCGACAACGCGGACCGTCCGGCCCATGCCTGCCGAATCAAGCCCCCCGGTAAACTCAGCGGCAGCCTGCGGCGGGCGAATCGTGGCGGAAAGGCTTATCCGCTGGAACTCACCGGCAAGCAGCGCAAGCCGGTCAATCTGACAGGAAAGAAAAGCCCCCCGCTTGTTTCCCAGCACGGCATGAATCTCATCCAGTATAAGGTACTTCACCGTTGAAAGCGCCTGCCTCCCTTTGGGGCTTAAAAGGAGTATCGCCAGACTTTCCGGGGTAAGGGCGAGAATCGACGGAGGATGGGCAAGGAAACGCCGCCGCTGCGCCTGCGGGGTATCGCCGGAACGAGTCTCCGCCCGAATGGCGGGAAATGAAAGCCCCGTCTGTTCAAAACGCAGACGGACAGCCGCCAACGGCTCAAGCAAATTGCGCCTAATGTCCTCGTTCAGGGCCTTGAGCGGGGAAACATACAGCACGGTGAGTTTATCCGCCGGATAACGCGGCGGCTCATTGGCCGCGGCGGGGCAAAAGCGGGAAATTGCCGGCAAAAACGAGGTAAGCGTTTT
>JAIRRB010000043.1 GCA_031256195.1 Treponema sp. | reverse complement strand
GCCGCAGCAGCCGCCGAAACCGTAACGGACAACAAAATTGTAAGGGTCTTCACACTTGAACATTCCCTCAAGTTTGATTGTTTTTCCCATGTAATCTTTCGCGTTCAGGTAGATGTCGTTGACCTGGGCGATAAACATTTTTTCCCCTATTTCTACAACGCCTTTTTTTGAGATTTTATGAGGTGAAACTTTATTCCCGTCCGGTTTAATGTAGCTAAACGTAATAAATGAAGCGGCTGCCGCTATTACGAACACTGCGATAAACAAACCGTTACGCGCGAATTTGTTTTTACTCATGATTTTACCCCCTGTAATTTATTGACCGCTCCTGAATTGAGCAGGTTTTCTGTAAGCCAAAATAATACAAACACGATTAAGTTTATCAGCACGACGCTTGCGCCTGTCGGCGTGGCGTATATGTACGAAATGACAACGCCTACAAAAAAGCACACTATTGAAATAACAGCGGACGAAAAAGTTACGCTTTTGAATTTTTTGAAAAGGCGCATTGAGCTTAACGCGGGAAAAATTATCAGGCTTGAAATGAGCATTGCTCCCATTATCCGCATACCAAGTACGATGGTAAGGGCGGTTAACAGGGCGATAAGCATATTATACAGGCCTGTTTTTATTCCCGCGGCTTTCGCGAATGTTTCGTCAAATGTTATGGCGAATAACTTATGGTAAAACAGCATGAAGAGAACCAGCACGACTGCCGACAGGGCAATGCTTAAATAAACGTCTGTTTTTGCCATCGCGAGTATGCTGCCGAAAAGATAATTGCACACGTCGGTATTCATGCCGGTTGTCTGCGATATGATGATAACGCCGACCGCCAGGGAACCTGTCGAGATAAGGGCGACTGCGGCATCTCCCTTAATTTTGCTGTTTTCGCTCAGGCGCAAAAGTAAAAAGGCGGCTGCTATTACGATGGGAATGGCAACGGTCAGGGGGGCGGCGTTGAGGGCGGTCGCGAGGGCAAGAGAGCCGAAGCCGACATGGGACAGCCCATCCCCTATCATCGAGTAACGTTTTAATACCAGGCTGACGCCGAGCAGGGCGGCGCAGACTGAAACAAGAGCGCCGACTATAAAGGCTCTGACCAGAAACGAATAACCAAACATTTCAAAGATTATCGCAACCATTATACTCCTTTAAGTTTGTCCGCAGGACAAACAATTATAATCGGAATTCCATGACAATTTCAAATTGTCATGGAAATACGCCTCCCAAAAACTTTCTGCCTGTGTCACTTTTCCGGTAGTCTTCCATGCTGCCGAAAAAAAGCTGCTGTTTCTGCAAGTGGAGCGCCTTTGTTGCACATTCAGCGCGCCGCGAGGCGGCGGCTTCGATTTCATGGGAAACCATAATTATGGTCATGCCGGTTTCCTTGTTGATTTTTTCGAGCAGGCGGTACAGTTCCGCACTTATCAGAGGGTCTAAGCCTGCAAAGGGTTCGTCCAGCACGAGCAGTTTTTCGGCGGCGCACAGGGAACGTGCGAGTAACACCCTCCGCTGTTGTCCGCCGGACAGTTCCCGAAAACAGCGGTCTTTTAATCCGGTAATTTCAAGAAGGCGCATTTTTTCTTCTGCTTTTTGTTTTTCCGAATGGCTGTAAAACGGTAAAAAACGTTTCGTTCCCAAAAAACCGGAAAGGACAATTTCCGTAACTCCGGCGGGAAAATCCTGTTTGGCGGCGGTCTGTTGTGACAGGTAGCCTGTTTGATTCTGCCTAAAATCGGGGCTGAAATTGATTGTCCCCTCCATTGGATTAATGAGCCGCAGTAAGCCTTTCACCAGCGTAGATTTGCCGGAGCCGTTTTCTCCCGCAACAAGAAGAAAGTCCCCCGCTTCTACGGAAAAATTGAGGCCGCGGACTATTATTTGTCCGTCATAACCGAATGAAAGGTTTTTACAATCTATCATCTAAAATAACGCCTCCCTTAAATTTTCGACATTGTTTTTCATTATTTCAAGATAGCCCATGCCGGAATCAAAATCCTTTTTGGTTATGTTGTGGCTTGAATGTAGCAAAAGTTTCTTTGCCCCTGTTTCTCCGCTTATGGTATTTGCCATTCGCTCGTTTGAAAGTTCGATGTGAAATACAACGGGAATTCTCTCCGCCCTGATTTTGTCGATTAAAAATTTAACGGTTGCCGCGCTCGGTTCTGTTTCCGTTGAACAGCCGGGGAAGGCGGCGTAATAAGTCAGTCCGTAAGCGTCCGCCAAATAACGGAAAGGAAAACGGTCGGCGAAAACGATTACGCCGCGTTTTGAGCCGGAGACTACTTCCGTAAACGCAATGTCAAGCAGCCTGAGTTTTTCTATATACGCGGCGGCGTTTTGGCGGTAATAGCCGTCATTGGCGGCGTCAGTTTCGCATAACGTTTCGGTTATCGCCTGAACGATACGTATCGCGTTGCGGGGAGAAGTCCAGACGTGTTCATCGTAATCGGATTCGTCGTCATCACCGTCTTCTTCCATTCCTTCGACGATTTCTTCATCAACCGCTTCTACGGTGTCAATCACGGCGAGGATGTTCATATTGCCCGTGTTCATGGATTGGAGTATGCGGTCTACCCATTTATCCGACCCGCCGCCTGAATAAATAAAAATAGCGCTGTTCTGAATGGTGATTATATCCCGCGGCGAAGGCTCAAATGAGTGGCTTTCCGCGCCGGGCGGCAGCAGCATACTCAGGTTTACCCTGTCCCCCGCGATTTGCCGCACAAAATCGTAAGGCGGAAAATTCGTTACGGTTACGTTGATTTTGCCGTTTTGGTCGTGGACGGCGGCGTTTTTATGTGGTTTGCAGGCGGCAAGCGTTATCAGCAGTATGCAGACCACAACGGCGAGAAACAGCGCTTTTTGGGGGGGATGCCGCTCCATTATGGTAATTTTGCCTGTTTTTGATGGTTGGGGCAAGTGCCTGGAGAATTTACCACGGAGTACACGGAGTTTTTTATCCGGTAAAAATGAAGAGGAGCAGTTACCGTTCTGTTATGTGCCGTAATTTTTGTTTTATTGGTTTATTCCCAAAACTAATTTTATTCCTACTTCTACCTGTTTCATTATTTCTTTGCTAACCTTTGATATTTTTTCCTTAAATCTTCCACGATCAATTGCATATAATTGGGTAACAATTATTACAGAATCATTGATTAATTTTGATTCTTTTTTCCGAATAAATACGTTACCGGGTGCATCCAACAAACGTAAATTTGTTGTCAAAGGTAATACAACATACTCTCAAGCGCTGCATCTGCTATTGGTTCAAATTCTTTATAATAATTATCATTATAACCAAAGTATAAAAGATTGTCAATGGTATCATTGTTTACCATGAGGGGGGCAAGTGCAAAAAGAATTTACCACGGAGGTCACGGAGAAACTCGGAGGAGGAGAAGAATGTTTTTATACCATTTCCCCCCTGCCGGAATAAGTCTGTGTGTCAAGTCTTGGGCTCCTCCGAAGGGGTAACCAAATAAACGCGCCTCGACAAGAGGCGTTGACGGACAAGTGCGACTGGTTACCGCGCACGGCGGGTTTCCAAAGGTTTCCGCCGCCCTTTAGGGCGACCCCGCAGCGCCGCCCACTGCCAGCCTATTCCGGTACGGTAAAACGTACTTTCCTGTTATTCCTTCGTGTAACTTCGTGGTAAATTCTTACTTTCCTAAAAACTGATGGCTGCCATCATTGCGCCGGCCTTATGCACCGCTACCCGTAGTGTACCCAAACCAGTCAGGTACACTACCAAAAACTGATGGCTGCCACCAATGCGTCACCGCGTTTTTTAATCATAAACTGTGCCAGCAAATTTTCATCTTTATTTTCAATCTTGGAAATGTCGGAATTCTTACTTGTATGCGGATTTTTGCCAATCGCGTGTATGTCGTCCACAAATGCATGGAACTGTGCCCAATCTTCAAATTGCTGTAATAAATTGTAATAGCCATCTCCCATACCCGCATGCGAGGTATCTATCAAATCCGTTGTTAATGCTTTCAAAGCCTCAGAGATTTTTTCGGGGTATGCTTCGCCACTCGGTCTTGTGATTTGATTAATTAACGTGTTGTACTCCTCCAGCTTATCGTATGCGGCACCCGGTCGTCCATTAGACCCCCCAGCAAGTGCAGTGTTTTTGTCAACTTTGGTTCCATACTTATTTGTTCCTTCCATTTTTCTTGCCTCCAAATAGTGTGCTGCCATATATGCCTCCAATCGTGTCCTGAACATAGCAGCGTCATCTGTATTACCGAAAGTATTACACATCGCATTAATCAAGCCATTATAATTACTATTCTGAGATGATTTTAGGGTATCCCCTCCCCCCTGTGCATTGAACTTAAAGGCTATATTATCCTCTAAATCGCGGACGGTTTGGGCAAATTGGGCGTCGACACCGGAGGTGCCGGTATATTGATTTTTTATGTCGTTGGCTTGCTGCATCAGACCAGGGCGCTGTGTCGAGTCTGCTACGGTATTAAGTATCAGGTATCGCAGCCAACTCGACACAGCGTCCTGGTCTGATGCAGCAGAGAGTAAACCATCGAATTTGATATCCTCTACCGTAGCATAATCCGACAACTTTTTGTAGAGGGCAGGTGTTATAGTTTTTTCGGTTTCGTATCCGCAATCTTTACACTGTTGGTATTTTTCGCCCGCTTCATAGTCGGTTGGGGCTTTTTCTATTTCCACATACTGATGGGGTCCCGTTATTTTCCCGCCGTCTTTTTCAGTACAGTCTTTGTGGTGTCCATCTACTCCATCGGATATCCAGGTATTGCCATAGGTATGTTCATTGGGACCGTGGGGGTCTTTTGTCTGTGGGGGTATTACCGCGGTTTCCATTATATATTTACATTCGATACATTCTTTGTGTTTGCTGCCGGGTGCTTCTAGGGTAGCTGCTTTGTCTATTTTCCAGTCACCTGCTTCATGAGCAGCATAGTCTGTTTTCACTTTATCCGTAGGGCATTCGTGCCAGTGGCCGTTCTTGTCGCTTTTCCAATCGTTGCTAAAGTCATGTTCATGTCCGGAGCCTGGGCCGGGTTTATCCGGGCCGTTGGTTGGGTTTGTGCAACTGACCGGGCCGGCACACATTGCCGCAATCATTGCCACCGAAATCATCGCCGCCGCAAGCCCCTTTTTAATCTTTTGAAAAAAGGTGACTGTCACCATATGCGTCAACTTAAGAAGAATTAAAAACACAAAGCTGAGGTACCCTCTTGCGTTTAGAGTCAGCGCAAAGACTCGACAGGCAGGCCAAGTGTTTTTCCAGACCTTTGGCTTTTAGCGATTCAAGAAGAATTATTGTCATAAGCGCAAGCGTTACGCGCAATTCACGCCACAAACTCATGCGTTCAGGAGGC
>JAIRRB010000244.1 GCA_031256195.1 Treponema sp. | reverse complement strand
TTGGTCAAACTCGGCTCGTAATGCCAGCGCGGCATCCGCACATAATCGGCAGCGGTTGTATAAACCATGTACGGCGCCATGCGCCTTGCGGCGGCAGAAACGTCACCGCCGTGAAGCGCGGGCGTCCACGCGTCGTACATGGCCTTAACGTTGGGTTCACCAATATCCTGCAGCAGGTCGATCATCCCCTCCGGGTCCGCGCCGATATCGTGATGGTTTTGCAGGCCCAGGGTCACGCCCATAGGCGCCAGCCTGCGGCCGCACTCCCGCAGCGCCTCGGCCACTGTGTACCACTGCGGCCAATACTGGTGGCCGGATACCTCGTAGCCGGTGAACACCCTCACCAAATTGCCGCCCAGGCCGCAGGCCATCTCAGCCAGCCGCTCAATGTGGGAAATCTGCATTTCAATCGAGGGAACCAGCATTGAATCAATGCCAAGAAGAAAATCCGTATACCCGGCAATACAGGCGCAGTCCAGGCCGTTGTCATCCAAAATCGTTTTTACGCGCCTGATCCGCTGCGAATCCATATCCAAAACCGAGGCATGGGGCCGTTTGGCCATAATCTCCACGCCTTTGTAACCCAGAGAGGCCGCTTTTTCTATAGCGGCTTCCAACGGCATGCTGAATTGCCCCTTCCAGCAGCCGGCGTAACTTACCGTGTGAAGAGCGAATTTCATTCTTTTAACTCCCCTGTCATCAGGACCAGTATACGTTAATACCGGTGATTCCGATATATCAATTTTTCAGGAACAAATCGAATTTCACAAAAAAACATGCTCAAAATCGAGAATCCATGTTGAAAATTTCAAATTCAGACAATGGTTTATTTGCCGGATTCAGGGTCTGACGGGAGCCGGCGGTACTGTCCCGGCGTAACGCCCGTGACCTTTTTGAAAACCCGGATGAAAGCGCCGCTTCCCCGGAAACCTGTCAGCTCGGCTATTTCGGCTACATTGCGGCCTGCTTCAAGGAGGCGTTTTCCTTCCTCAATACGCACGGTATTTATATATTGCAGAAGGCTTTTGCCTGTTTCTTCCCGGTATACGCCTGAAAGATAAAAAGGGGAAATATCGAAGTGGTAGCCGGTCTGGGAGATATTTATGTCGGGGTTACGGAAATTCTCCCGGATATATTCTTCGACATTCTCACGAAGGTTCCGGACATTTTTCCCCGGGATGTTCCGCATACGGCCTTCGCAGGCGGACAGGGTAATCCGCTCTACAAAACCGCACAAATCTTCCGGGGGTATCTGCTCAAGGTCAATTTCATCCGTCAGATCGCCGTGCTGCTCAATTCCCCGGAGAACGGTTCCCAGTAATTCATACGCCAAAAGCCGGCGCATCTTTCCGGAGAGATCCGACGGGAAGACATTGGCAATAAAAACCTCACCAATGAGAGCCGTTGCCGCCTTGCCGTCCCCGGCCCGCACCAGGTTGATGAGCCGCTGCTCGGTTTCCTGGCTGTAACGGCTTTGGGTATAGTACTTGCGGAAGATTAGGCCGGTATTGCGGTTTTCCCTTAATAGTTCCCCGGTACGTTTTTCAAGGTAGTCAAATTCGTTTTCCCCGGGAGATTCGTTTTCCCCTGGGGAAGGGAAATATGACATAAGTTTTTTTACCGGATCATAGTTCCGTTTGCTCAGGGAGAAGGATACGAGAAGGCAGAGAAACGTACTGATTAAAAGCCCCGCCGCTGTGACGAGCTGAATGTTCCGCGCGGTTTCCTTCCAGGCCCGATCCGGAATAAGGCAGACGTACCGCCAATTAATGACTGTAGAAAGCGAGGAAAATGAATTATAGGACGCGGCGTTGAAAGAATTCTCCTGAAGCGGGTATGTGATGCCCCCGCCGGTATTTTCTATATACATAACCGCGCCGTTCTCTTTTATGAAAAGCCGTTCAATTCTGTTCCGTTTTAGGGCGCACACTACTGTTACGGTACTTTTGCTTAAATTACCTTCCGGTGTGGTTCTCGCAAAAAAGAAATAATTCCCCAGGAGGACAGCCTGATGCCGGAGATAGGGCGAACGTACAAACTCCTTTATTTCTTCAAAATAAGCCGATTCGTTTTCATAACGAATTTGGTAATAGAAGTTTTCATCAATGTAGCCGATGGTACTGACAACGGTATTGGTTTCATGCAAAAAAATAAATATGTCGTCCAAATAGGGAGACAGGACAAAATGGCTTGTCAGAGCCCGTACCAGCTCCACAATGGCCCAGTGTTCACGGGGCGTCGGTTTCCCCTGTACAAAGGTAAGCCTCTGGACATTGCTGTCGATCACCATATTATCAAGGGCGTTAAATACCATGTCGACCATACCGTCGATTTCGGTACGGACCTGTTCAAGCGAAGCCGCGTATAATTGCCCCTGACTCCGGGTAATCAGCCTGAAAGAATAACCGTAGATAACCATGCTCAGTAGCATAGGTATTAACAGAATTATGAGATACGAGATAAACCAGCGGAACAGGATAGATCTTCTTCCCATAGCCTTCAATAATCAGTATATGCCCTTACATATAAAATAATCAATGAGAGTGCGTCACCCGCGGCTCGCAGGGTAAGGCGTTAACCCGCAGCGGCATTTTAGTTTTTTGTTGACAAGAATGAAACGCAGCGCCTATAATATGATTTACAGGGTAAACATTACCCTATAATAAGAGGAAAGAAATGGAAGCGGGACTTCAGGCAGTTTACGAAGAATTATATGG
>JAIRRB010000132.1 GCA_031256195.1 Treponema sp. | reverse complement strand
TTCGGCTACTTTTTGGACGAATTCGGCATTAGCCAACAAGCGGTAGAAACCGGCGGTAAAACGCCTGGCCCCCGCCAACTGAGCCGCCTGATTGCCCTGGCAAAAGAGGAACAACCCGCGGCAATTTTTGTGCAAGCCCAGTTCCCCGTCAACGCCGCTAAAACAATCGCCGATGCCGTTGGCGCGGTAATCATTAGTATTGATCCGTTAGCCTCTGACTGGCTGGATAATATACGGCGCATGGGCGAGGCTCTAAAAGTTTATATCCCGTCCGCCGCGCACACGCCCGACTAAAGTCGGGCTACTGTTTATGTTTACTGGGGCTTTCATTGTGCGCGACGCCAAATATCTGCGCCCGAAACATTGAGGGCGGTCGGGGAGTAAAAGAAATACGGCGGAGGCCCAGCAAATGTTCAGTTCTTGAAGAAAGCTTTAGGCCGTAGCGCCACATTTGTCGGTAAACGCCCCTGTCGGGGCGCTGTTATTCGGTTACCTCTAGCCCCCGACTGGCTGGATAATATAAGGCGCATGGGCGAGGCTCTTAAAACTTATTGACAAGCGAAGTGAGTGTTGCGGACGAGCTTGCTCGGACATGACCGAACAAGCGCAGTCACCGAAGGGTTTAATACCCCGCCGGACTTTCAGTCCGAGCTCTGCTGCGGAAGGCGCCGCAGACGCCGGCCGTGTCAACTATCGTTGACGAGCCCTGCGGTATTATACCCTTCATCTCTAGCAAATTTAACGTTTTTCTTTTATTTTTTCCTTCTCTTTGGTTACTTTTTGTTCGAGTTTGTCAATCATCTTGTCGATGGCGGCGATAAGATCAAAATCATCTTCGTGAACGTGAATTGAGACGCCCCAGCGGAAATTGACATTAGCCTCGGCTTCAAAGTCTTTTTCCTTTTTAAGAGTGACGAGAAGATCGACAATCATGTTCTCGGCGTTGTGGATGCGCTCAAGTTTTTTGTTGAGGTGTTCCCTTGCATCGTCATGCAGCGTGAAATGTAATGCTTTGATTTCCGTGTTCATTTTCCTCTCCTTATATTTTTCCCTTAACGGGTTTTACACCCTGCCGGGTGTCACGTTCTAACGAACGTAGGAAGATCCTAAATCAAGTTCCTTGCGGTATTTCGCGACCGTTCTGCGGGCTAGAGAAATACCGCGCCGCGCCAACAGTTCTGAAATATCAAGGTCTGAAAGATTCTGTTCATCAGCGCTGACCATTTCCTGAATGATCGCTTTAACTCCCTCCTTTGAAAAGCGGGAACCGCTGGAACCGGAACCGCTGATCGAATTGGTAAAAAAATAGCGCAGCTCAAAAATGCCCCACTCAGTCTGCATATACTTGCCGTTGGCGGCCCGTGAAACGGTAGTTTCATGAATGCCCAATTCTTTTGCAATATCGCCCAATGTCAAAGGGGCGAGATATTGCGGCCCGTCCGAAAAAAAATTCTTTTGAAATTCCACTATCGCGCGGGCTACCATCTTGAGCGTATGGTTTCGCATGGCAATTGAACTGATGAATACGCGGGCTTCCCTGATATTCTCCCGCGCGAATTGCTGCGCCGACTGGTTTGGAGTATTTTTAATGCGGCCCCGGCGAATCTCCGGATCGAGTTTTTTTAAAAAGGGGTTAATTCCCAGAACGGGGATTACCTCGTTGTTATGAATAATGGCAAAGCCCTCATCGCCCCTGACTACCTGCAAATCGGGAACCACGAAGCGGACTTCTTCCGCGGCAAAAAGCCTGCCGGGAAACGGCGACAGTTTTTTTATCAGTTCAAAGCAGGTTACGGCGTCATCCTTGCTGCAGTTCATTTTTTTTGCCGCTTCGGAGAATTTTTCCCGTTCCAGCAGTTCAAGGCAATCCAGCGCGCTTTCCATGCAGGCAGGAGCGTCATCGTAGAGCAGGGCAATCTGGGTTTTCAGGGATTCATGGTAATGGGCGGTACAGCAGCCGATGGGGTCAAGCGTCTGGACAAGGCGTATCGCTTCGGCAAGACGGGGGGGAATCGTTGAAAACGGCGCTTCTGTTGGAAGCGTCGCTTCCACAGGAACCGGAGTTTTGTTAAAAAGGGTTTCAGGCGGCTCTTTATGAAAACCGTCATCGTCAAGATTTTGGATAAGGACGGACGCAATGGCCCGCAGTTCGGCATCCACCGGCTCCAACTGCAACTGCCAGAGAAGATGCTGTTGAAGGGTTTCCGGGCGGCTCAATGCGCCTTCGATAAAACGGTAATGTTCATCCGATGCGGCGGCCCCTCCCGCACCGCTGTTGATAAAACCGGAATCCGAGCTGGCCTCAAAATACTCCATTTCTTCGGAGGCTTCCGTCTCGTCCAGAGAAACGGTACTGTTATCCTCGATAACTTCCAGGGCAGGATTCCGCTCAAGCTCCTCCCCGATTTTTTCCCTCAATTCAATCAGCGGCATTTCCATCAGTTTTATGGACTGATACATCTGCGGGGCCATTTTGACCCCCAACTGTTGTCTTTGAACCAGTGAAGCCTGCTGCATATAGTAATAGTAACCACTTGAGGGCCTTTTGTCGAGAAAAATTTAATCCAAAAATCCGTAAGAATCCCTACTTTTTCGCCAGTTCCGTAACGCTGGTTACCAATCCCGCCAGATTTTGAATATCCGAGGGTATGATGATTTTGGTGGCCTGACCGTCGGCGACTTTTTGCAGGGTTTCAAGGCTTTTCAGTTTGATAAGGGCCTCGTCGGCGCTGACCGCCTTAATCATGGAAAGGCCGTCTGCGGTGGCCTTTTGTATATTAAGGATGGCCTGAGCCTCGCCTTCCGCTTCGCGAATGGCGGCTTCCCGGGCGGCTTCCGCCTGCAAAATTATCGCAGCTTTTTCCGCCTCGGCCTTGAGAATGGCGGAAGCCTTTTGCCCTTCGGCAACCAGAATTGCCGACTGCTTTTCGCCTTCGGCCTTGAGTATCGATTCGCGGCGCTCCCGCTCGGCCCGCATTTGTTTTTCCATTGCCTCCTGGATGCTCCTGGGGGGCGCAATGTTTTTAACTTCAACGCGGTTCACTTTAATTCCCCAGGGATCGGTTGCCTCATCCAGTACAATGCGCATACGGTTATTAATCATGTCGCGGCTGGTCAGCGTCTCGTCAAGTTCCAGTTCGCCGATAATATTCCGCAGTGTGGTGCTGGTTAAATTTTCAATGGCGTTCATGGGATTCAC
This sequence comes from Treponema sp., assembly GCA_031256195.1. GTDB lineage: Bacteria > Spirochaetota > Spirochaetia > Treponematales > Breznakiellaceae > WQXQ01. The sequence goes on along the minus strand of JAIRRB010000132.1, from coordinate 5,365 downwards.
CACGCCGTAGGTATACAGTTTGGGATCGGTAATCTGCATATATATCACCGTGTCAATCATCATGGTCACATTGTCTTTGGTAATAACCGGCTGTGGGTCAAAATCCGCCACCTGTTCCTTGAGTGAAACCCTGCCGGCAATACGGTCAATAAAGGGTATTTTTACATGGATACCCACGCTCCAGGTAGCGCTGTACGCGCCCAGACGTTCAATTACAAAAGCATTTGACTGGGCAACGATTCTGATGTTGCCGATAATCAACGCCAGAATAAACGCCATCAAAACGATAAGCACACTAATCATGATGATACCTCCGCTATTTCTAAGGGGCGTACAATAAGCTGAACGCCCTCAACCCGCAGGACTTCACATTTGGTTCCTGCGGCTATTTCCGCATTATTATCTGAACGGGCAGTCCAGGTCAAACCGTTGAGTTTTACCTCGCCTTTTTCAAATTCACCGATTGTCTTTATCACCAGTACGTGCTTTCCCGCCAGACTGTCAACATTTGTTTTTTCCCTGCCCATTTTGAATTTTTTTATCGCCAGGGGCCGGGTAAAAATCAGCAGCAGGGAAGCGATAATCAAAAAAATTATTATCTGAACCGACAGGGGAATTTTAAAAAGCGAGAGAAATACCATCAGCAAGGCGGCTATGGCAAACCACACCGTGGTAAGGCCGAAGGTAAAAACTTCGATAAGGGCGAAAATAATAACCAGCGCTGCCCATATCCACTGGGCGGATACCATACCAAAAGGCAACAGCATATCAATAGAAAATGTACATTAAGTAGGAACAAGATGTCAATAATCGGTCATTTCATCTGAAAGCGTGGTTTACCCCCGCCTGCCGAACAGCCTATGATGTGTGTAGTTGACAAATTTGTCATAAACTGGTACATTGAAACAATACGACGCAAGGTAGAGCAGTTGGCAGCTCGTCGGGCTCATAACCCGGAGGTCGCAGGTTCGAGTCCTGCCCTTGCTAAAGCGCTAATTCCTTATAACATAAGGAATTAGCTTAAGACTACCGGAAGAACCGGCGCCTTAACTCCAATACCAATGAGAAAAAGGGTAGAAAATCCTTTTTCGGAGGAGGGGAGATGCGCCGGTTTTATTTGCACATACGGCATAACGGAGTCATCTACGCGGAGCTTGTAGACCCCCAGACAGGGGCGAAGCTCAACGCGCGGTCAACCGGAACAAGAAATCGTGATGAAGCCCTGCTGAAAATTGCCGAGTGGCTTAAATCCGGCATACCGACCGGCAGGGTACAAAAGCCCCGGACGCTGGAAGCGGCGGCGGGAATTGAGAACGTCCTGAAAGTAATTAAAAGGGCGGACCTGAATCCAGATGACGCATTGCGGATTGTCCAGGCTTTGAAGTACCGGAAGCTGATCGACATAGCGGCGGTGAAACCCGGCAAGGGAGCGGTTTCTTTTACTGGATTCCTTGAGGAGTTTTGGGACTATGAAGCCTCCCCGTATGTTCGGGAAAAGAAAGTCCACGGGCAGAGCATAGGGAAGCGGCATTGTTACGAGAGTATGAGCCGCTTTAACAGCTATTGGCGACCGGCTTTTCAAGGCCGAATCCTTAACAGCATAACCCGGCAGGACTTGAAAGATTTTTCCCTGTCCCTTGCCGATGGCGGGCTTGCCCCCGCGTCAATTAACAAGGTAATGGCGGTTGGCACTACTTGCTTGTCATGGGCTTTTCGTGAGGGGATGATTCCGGTTGATCCAACTGTAGGGCTTGTTAATTTCTCCGGTGAGGCAAAGAAGCGCGGGGTACTGACTCCACTGGAAGCGCAAGCCCTGTTTGCGGCGCAGTGGAAGGACAAACGGGCGTATGCCGCTTCCCTTCTGGCCTGTACCACCGGCATGAGAAGCGGGGAAGTCTTGGCTCTCAAGCGGAAAGATATAGGGGACCGGGTTTTGAACGTCCGGCACTCATGGAGCGATTTTGACGGCCTGAAAGCCCCGAAGAGCGGGGAGTCCCGGCGGGTCCCCCTGTTGCCGGAAGTAAAAGCGAAACTGCTTGAGCTTATCCGTGATAACCCACATGGGCCAGATGGATTTATTTTTTTCGGTAATCTGGCGGATAAGCCAATAGACCGCAATGTCTTATTGGACGGATTGCATAACGCCCTGGCCGGCATAGGGATAGACGCTGCCGTCCGGGGCATAGTGTTTCATTCATGGAGGCACTACTACGCGGCGCGGATGGCTGACCGCATGACCGCCGATCAGGTGAGTCGTATAACCGGGCATAAGAGCCGGGCGGTATTTGAGGAATATGCCGACCACATCACCGAGGAAAACATCGAGGAAGTCGGCAGGGTTGGCGCGGAGGTATTCAGGAATCTATTGCGGTTCAGGAAAGGGGGCATAAAACCCCTCCAGAACGCGCAAGAATAGCCCTGTAACGCGCCGGATTGCCCCGGACGTGAAGTACACTTCCGGGGCTGTTGCAATGCAAAACCTCCGGGGGAGTGAGAAAGGAGTAGAAAAATGGCTCAACAGATTAATAATCCAAAGCACAAAGAAACCATTAATGAAATAATAGAGAGGAAAAAAATAGAGCGTGAAAATTACGAGAAATCATTGATAGGTAAACCTATTGGAGAAATGACAGAGGATGAACTACTAGAAGAATTTACAAAAAATTGTCCAAAAATTGTATTAAGTCAACTTAATAATCTTATGGAACATAATTCCATCGGAGAAATTGAGAAAATGCTTGCTCCTCCTTTTATCTTATGGCCTGAATATAATTTAGTTATAGATTGGCTGGTTGAGCAGGGCGGAATAATAGCTATAGAAAAATGGCGGCAATTTGATAGACACGAGGATTTTGAAAAAAAGCGGTATCCTAAAGCATCTGAATTCAAACAATCACTTTTATATTGGTTAGATAATGTATATCAAGAAACTAAGATAAATGGCACAACCGAACAGAGAGATGAACTTTATCAACTGCTGAAACAAAATGGTTTGATTAATCCCAAAGAAGAAACCAGCAGTAGTGAGACAAAAGATTTACCCACGGATGATGTTTTAGAGCAATTGGCTAAAGAGGATGATCCTGTTTTAAGAAAATGGAATGGAGGAAAATACAAATGCAAAAATCTGCGCCAATTTGTAGATAAATACGCAAAAATTAAAAGAATAAACCCCACAAAAAATCTGATAGATGATTATCTTGTTAAAGAGAAAGAAGGAAAACCATTTCAACCAAGCGCTATTATTTCAACCCTTAATACCTACGGTATTTCTCCTGAAAGAAAAAAGACAGAAGGACGTACCCGCAGAGGAACGCATAAAAAAGATTCTATATAGATTTTATATGGATTTTTTGTAAATCCCAAAAAGAAAAACCAACCCTAATATTTCCCCATAACCGCAAAGCAAAACAAACGGAGCTTTGCGGAAATAAACGTTATGGGGAGGCTCTGCCATGGAACAAACACAAAAGGCATTGACTGTTGATGCCGCTGCCGAATTTACAGGGTTATCAAAAAACTATCTGTATAAACTTATCCATCAGAAAAAAATACCGCATTACAAGCCAACGGGAGGCCGTGTTTTTTTCAAGCCAACGGAATTGGAAACTTTTCTTTTCAGAAACCGCCAAAGCGCGGATTATGAGGCGGCAAGCCATGCCTAAAGAAAAATCCCATCATGGCGACTGGTTAATCCAGGCTAGTAATACACCAGACAATATTCCCCAGTCGGTAATAGAAAGGCTTGAACAGGAGATACGAGGAATAGACCATGGCGGTGTTTCACTGGTTGTTAATATTCGGGACAGGCATTTGACCTTTCGGATTGAGAAAACCGTATCAATAGTACCCGATAAAAAATAAAGTCTAATTAACAAAAGTCTTTGTCTACCAGGAGAAACCGGCGCAAAGGCTCCCAGAAGGAGTCGTTATGAGTCGGGAGTATCTACAGGTTAAAACCCCCGATGTATTAGATTATTTTGCAGCCTCAATTCCTGAAAAGCCGTATTGTACTAATCGGCTTGGTGTACTCATTATTCAAGAGAAAGCCCAGGCACTGAAAAACAGATATATACAGCATAATTCCCCTTATGAGTGTTACTGGTTAGTCTATGATGTTGACCGACCGACCGCCGTTATCGACTGGCAGGACGCAAACGCCCCAACCCCGACAATAACAGCGATGAACCCCGAAAATGGACACGCCCACTTATTCTACGGGTTACAAAACCCGGTATTGACCGCTGAATATAACCCAAAGGTACACAAAAGCCCGATCCGTTACGTCGCCTCAATAGATGTGGCGATGACTAAAAAACTGGAAGCCGATCCGGGGTATTCAAAGCTCATATCGAAAAACCCTACCCACAATTATTGGAATGTTACTATATGGCAAAACCAGTTATACGATCTACCGGGATTGGCTAGTCATCTTGACTTGGAACCCTACACGGACAAAAGGATTGATCTTGAACCTTTAGGACTTGGCAGAAACTGTACTCTATTCAAGTACACGGCGAAATACGCTTATAAGTCATACAGAAAAGGCGGGTTTCTTAATAACGAATTCTACTGGTACGATGTGGAAAAATACGCCAAAAGTTACAACATGAATTTTACCCCTCCCCTGCCATTGAGAGAGGTCAATAGCATAGTAAGGTCTGTCATCAAGTGGACCGCCTCAAAACACACCCAGCAGGGCTTTACGGAGATACAGAGACGGAGAGGTATACTTTCCGGCATATCACGTAGGGCAAAAGCCGATGAGCGCAATGATCGGATACTTGAATATGTGCAGTTATGCCCGTGGGTAACATATTCGGAATTAGCAGACATTTTTGAAGTTTCACTGGATACCATAAAACAAATGAGACCAAAAACACTAATAAAAGGGGGGCGTGATTCACTTATACATAGTCAATACAAGACGGAATAGGCTTACATCTGATACGGTTCGATACACTTTTTCAGACTTACATCTGATGGTTCGATTTTCTGGGGCTTTGTAAAGATGAAGGTATAGGTTAAAATCCTATTAAATCCTATTTTTTGAGGGCTATTTCAGGGAATTATGACAAGGAAACCAAAAACGAAAGCGATAACACAGCAGAATACCACAGACGAAGGGTCTGCTCTGGATCTATCCGGCATAGACAATACCCTTACTGATCGAGCCAAACGGTTCGTGTTCTGGTTTTGCTTTCCCGGTACGGATTGTTTTCAACACAAGACCCGTTCTGCGATCCGGGCGGGGTACGCCAAGAAAAACGCTGTTTCAAGCGGGTACAAGCTCTGCCAAAACCCTGTAATAAAAAAAGAGATTGAACGGCTTTCCGGGGCGTATGTTTCCGAGGGGATAGACACC
>JAIRRB010000015.1 GCA_031256195.1 Treponema sp. | reverse complement strand
AAAAAGTATATAAGTTGTTTAATCCCATTACTTATAGGGACTGTTTTATCCGTATCAATGGGTTTAGTGTTATGGGTTGGATTTTTCTTTGTATTTATTCCGATTGGAATAGGCGTATCCATAGGTTTTTTCCTCAGTGTTCGTTATGAAAACCCTGATTTGGGAAGAAAGATCAGCCTTTCGGTGATTTCACTGGTTTTCTTGGTTTTTCTGGGGATAATGCAGCGGGAAAATATGCAAATTGAAGAAACGGTGTTTTATTTTGCCTATTTTATCAGTACCGGAATATTTACCCGCGTTTTAATACATTACGCGACAGCAAAAGTTTTTGGACCGTTGATTTGGGGAAGAGGGTATTGCGGATGGGCTTGTTACACGGCGGCGTTACTCGAATGGCTCCCCATAAAAGAAAACAAAACTATACCCCAAAAATACACATATATAAGAATACCAATTTTAATTGTGTCATTGTTGATTCCGTTCATTCTTATTCAAAGCGGATATGATTATTATGCAAAACACATAGATTCTTCGTATAACAGTTTTTTTATAGAGAGCCGCAAGTTTGAACAATTTATCTGGTTTCTTGCCGGGTATATATTGTATTACATAATCGGAATAATATTGGCGTTTGTATTCAGAAAGAAACGCGCTTTCTGTAAAATATTTTGTCCTGTTTCGCTCATAATGAAACTGCCCGCCCGTATTTCACTGATAAAAATAAAACCAAACGGAAACAAATGTATAAAATGCGGAAAATGCAGCGAAGTCTGCCCAATGGACATAGACGTAAAAAAATACATTGAAAACGGACAAAAAGTATTGTCAACAGAATGTATTTATTGCAGAAATTGCGTTCGAAAATGTCCGGCTAAAGCTATAGCGTAAAATACCTGTTGTAAGGGCTGTTGTAAAAAATGGTTGACTACACCGGTATTCATACCTATACTTTATAATTATGAGTACTCCACAGGATTTGAAAAATCTAAACGCCGGGAAAGAATTTTTTATCGGCATCGATTCGGACGGCTGTGTTTTTGATTCCATGGAGCCAAAACACAAAGAATGTTTTTGTCCGGCTTTTATCAATAATTTTAATTTGCAAAGCGTTTCCAAATACGCACGGGAAATCTGGGATTTTATCAATCTTTACTCACAGAGCAGGGGATGCAACCGTTTCCATGGCGTCATTGGCGCATTGAATCTTCTGCGTGAACGCCCCGAAGTAAAAAAACGCGGAACGCACATTATGGATCTGCCTGTATTGAAAGCATGGACTGAGCGGGAATCCAAACTGGGGAACCCCGCGCTTAAAGCCGAACTGGAGAAAACAAATGACCCGGAGCTGGGGATTGTCTACCAATGGTCGCTCGATGTAAACGAAGCCGTAAAAAAAATCATACGAAACATACCGCCTTTTCCGCTTTTTCGGGAAAGTTTGGACAAGATGCGGGCGAAGGCGGATATTATCGTTGTGTCCCAGACGCCGACAGAAACCCTTGTACGCGAATGGGCGGAATTGGGTCTGGACAAACTGGTGCGTTTCATCGCCGGACAGGAACTGGGTACAAAGGCGGAGCATCTTGAATATGCGGCACAAGGCAAGTATCCGCCTGACAAAATCCTGATGATAGGCGACGCGCCGGGCGACCTGAAAGCCGCTCAATCCGTTGGGGCGCTTTTTTATCCCATTGTTCCCGGCAGCGAGGACGAGTCATGGAAACGTTTTCATGATGAGGCGCTGGAAAAATTTTTGAGCATGAGCTATGGGGGAGCGTATCAGGAAGGCCTGCTTGCCGAATTCAACAAATCCCTGCCGGAAAAAGCGCCCTGGCAAAAATGACGAACCGCATATGCGGTGTTAGATGCCAACGATACCATTGGACTTGTTCGGGAACTTGGTTAGTTTCCGAACAACTCCATTGTACCTTTAAGCCAGCGCCGCCAGTTTTTCACGAATAAACTCGCTCTTTTCCTTCAGGCCGATATTGCCCGCAGTCAGCATAAGCACATTCGGCTTATGCGGATCAAGTTTTACCCTGCCCGATGAATCCCGCATAAGCCGCACCAGCCGGTCAACATTGACGCGGGAAACTTTTGAAAACTCAATGCGCACCAGGCCGCTTCGTTCCCGCAAAGAAGAAACGGCAAGTTCCCGGCAGATAATCCGAATCTCCGCCAGCGACAAAAGGGATGCGGCTTCATCCGGCAGGGGGCCGAAGCGGTCCAACAGTTCCGCATAAACCCGCTCCAGTTCCCCCTTGTCCCGTATGGCGGCTATCATCTTGTATATTTCCATTTTTTCCTGTGCTGAATCAATATAACTGTCGGGAATAAACCCGGAATATTCCAGTTCCAGCAGGGTTTCGGTTTCGGCCTCATAATCGGAATTTTCAAGCCGCTTGACCGCTTCATCCAGCAGTTTCAGGTACAGGTCAAAGCCGACCGCATAAATGTCGCCTGACTGCTCGCGGCCCAAAAGATTCCCCGCGCCGCGAATCTCCATGTCCTTCATGGCAATCTTGAAACCGGAACCCAGTTCGGTAAAATCGGAAATAACCTGGATCCGCTTCATGGCCAGTTCGGTAATTGCCTTGCCCTGCGGGTACAACAGATACGCATAGGCCACGCGGTCGGAACGGCCTACCCTGCCCCGCAGCTGGTACAACTGGGATACGCCGTACATATCGGCGCGGTCAATGATAATGGTATTAACATTGGGAATGTCAATGCCGTTTTCAATAATGGTGGTTGAAACCAGCACATGAAAACCGCCGTGGATAAAACGGTGCATAATATCTTCAAGATCATGGGCGTCCATCTGACCGTGGGCGGTTTCAACCAGCATTTCCGGAACCAGGTGTTCAATTTTAATCCGCGTTTCCCGCAAAGTTTCTATGCGATTGTGGAGGAAAAAAACCTGCCCTCCCCGTTCAACTTCGCTACGTATGGCCTGCACCAGCCGCTCATCGTTATATTCTTCAATAACGGTTTCAATGGGATGGCGGCCCGAAGGAGGGCTGGTCAAAAGACTCATATCCCGGATTTTTAACAGACTCATGTGTAATGTACGGGGAATGGGAGTCGCCGAAAGGGTCAGGCAGTCGACATTGGTTTTCAGTTCTTTGAGGCGTTCCTTGTCTTTAACGCCAAAACGCTGTTCCTCGTCAATGACCATCAGCCCCAGATTTTTGAACATTACATCCCGCTGAATAATCCGGTGGGTTCCTACCAGCAGGTCTATCTCACCTTTTTTGACCTGTTCCAAAATCACCCTGATATTTTTGCGGTCAACAAAACGGGAAAGCATGGCGATACGCACGGGGAAACGGGAAAAACGTTCCTGAAAATTTTCATAGTGCTGCTCGGCGAGAATCGTCGTGGGGGCAAGAAAGGCCGCCTGTTTGCCGCCCATAATCGCTTTGAAGCAGGCCCGTACCGCAACTTCGGTTTTACCGTAACCAACGTCCCCGCATATCAGCCGGTCCATGGGATGGGAGCTTTCCATGTCCTGTTTAATTTCTTCCACACAGCGGAGCTGGTCCTCGGTTTCTTCAAAGGGAAAGGCCGCCTCGAACATGGTCTGCCATTCCGCGTCCGGGGGAAAGGCAAAGCCCTGCGCGCGCTTACGTTTTGAATACAAATCAATAAGCCGCTGGGCTATATCTTCAACGGATTGCTTAACCCGGTGTTTGCGGCTTTCCCAGCTTTTTGAGCCTACCGTATCCAAACGCGGCGGCTGGCCTTCATTGCCGATGTAGCGCTGAACCAGATTTACCTGTTCCACCGGCACAAACACCGTTTCATCCCCCGCGTATTCAAGCTGAATATAGTCCCGCTCAAAACCAAAAGTGTTAATCCGCTCAATACCCTTGAACAGGCCGATACCGTGATTAACATGGACAATATAATCGCCGGGGTTCAGTTCTACAAAAGTGTCGATGGGGCTTGAATGCGCCGTTTTCAGGGAACGGGGCATCCGTTTACGGCGGCCAAAAATCTCGTTTTCCTGTACCAGCATGAATTTAAGTTCCGGCAGGGAGAAACCGGCGGAAAGGGGCGCCGCCATTATCGAAAGCAAATCATGAGACGCAAGAATCGTCCGTATACGTTCAGCCTGTACCGCGGATTCGGCGGCCACGACAATGTGCCAGCCGCTTGCGTGTAACGCGGCAAATTCTTCTTTTAAATAATTAATGTTGCCAAAAAAACTCCGCGCCGTCTCGCAGCCCATATTGATACGGCAAACCTGCGGCCCCGGTTCGCTTTTAATATTTTTGAAAGAAATAATTCGTTTGCAGCCAGTAATCAAATTCCTAAAATCAAGCAACAGACGTTCCGGCAGGGGATATTCACGCCGTAATGCGCCCTCCCGCTGCGAGCGCAGGTACAAATTGTGATACTCGCGGTTCAGGCTTTCCTGGGCATTTTCCAGCCGTTCCCGGTCAATCAATACCAGCGTTCCTTCTGCGCCGAGATAATCAAGAATAGTACCGGATATTAAATTAATATTTTTTTCTCCGTGGTTCTCCGTGGTTAAATTCTTTATGTTTATATTGTTAAAAGCCAGCGGGTAAAACATTTCCTCACCGGCAATGCCGCGCCGCTCAATCAATTCTTCGATAACGGCCTTTCCGCCGTCGGGAAATTCCTTGCAGGCGGCAAGGTTTTTTTCCAGCGTCTCAATTCGTTCATCAGTCCAGACCACTTCCCGCAGGGGACGAATCAACAGTTCCGGCAGTTTTTCAGCGCTTGATACAAGCCCGCTCGACACGAGCCCGCTTGATACAAGCGAACCCTGCATGAGCGGGTCAAAGCGTTTGATTGATTCCACCTGGTCAAAATCAAACAGAATACGGTACGCTTCGGCGGTTTCCGCCGCCGCATCATCGCCGCCCAGAAAAATATCCAGCACCTCGCCGCGCAGGGCAAATTCCCCGGATACCTGCACCCGCGGCACCCGTAGGTATCCGTAAGAAGTCAGCGTTTGGGCAAGGGCCGTCGTGTCAATCTTCCCCCCCGGCTTGACGGAAACCAGCAAACTCTTGATATAATCCGGCGGCGGCAGGGGGGTAAGGAAGGCCCGCTGGGGAATAATGACCATGCCCGGCCTGAGCGAAACCAGCTCACTCAAAGTTTTGACCCGTTCCCCGAACACTGCCGAAAGGGGGGCCAACTCGCGGTAAGGCGCCGCGCCCCACCAGGGAAATTGCAGGCAGGGCAGAGCCAAAGTCCGCGCATCAAGGGCAATATCCGCGGCGTCAATTTCCTGGGGTACAATGACAAAATAGCGGCCCGGTTTGGCCACATAGAGTTTCGCCAGCAGCAGGGCGCTATAGGCCCCCTCGCTGCCTTCAATTTCCAGGGGGAATTTCCCTTCCAAAACGGCGGAAATACCGGCGGAAACCGGCCCGGATGTACCGATTACGCGCAAAAAATCAGGAAAAGATAAGGTATTCATGCCAATCTGCCGATAACTATAATGTAGAACTGGGTTCTTGGTAAGGTCCGCACCAATGCAAGCCATAATGCGGATTCCCCCTGAACAGACTAGTTTGTTGACTGGTTTATTCAGGGAAAATTCAGATAATAAGGAAGCAAGGATGAAATCCAACGGTATTTTTTCAAACGTTATTGACAAGCGAATCGAGTGTCGTGGCCGAGCTTGCTCGGACATGACTGAGCAAGCGCAGTCACCGAAGGGTTTAATACCCTTCATTATGCGCGCTGTCTTGTTGATGCTGCTCACTATGATTATCCCCCTGTACACAGCAGCGGCGGAAACGGCAGGCGATGTTGATTTCAGCATTCGTTTTTTTGACCGGCGCATTTACTATGTCGAAGGCGACCCCATCTATATTCAGGTAACCATAACCAATAACAGCCCCGCCACCTACCGGTTCAAGCTGGCGGACGAGCGGGTTTTTTCCCTTGATTTTGACGTAAAAACCGTGAGCAACCGTTCACTGGAACCGGCGGATATGCTGGTTCGCAAACGGACCCAGTACCAGCAGATTTTCTTCCGCGAGATAGCCGTTGAATCGGGGGAATCCTTCTCGTTTGTGGAAGACCTGCGCAATTATGTTAATTTGAAGGAACCGGGATCATTGGTGGTTAAAGCCTGGCTGTACCCGGAATTGTTCCGTTCCGGCATAATCAGGACGGCGGCGCTGGGCGGCGGTTCCCCTCCTGCCGCGGCTTCCGGAATGCTGGAATCAAAGCGGTTGAGCCTGAGTATCCGGCCTTCCGTCATCATCGGCCCCGACGGCATACCGCTTGAAATGGATGTGGCAACTAACGCGGTACTGGTACGGGAACGGCTTGCACCGGACCAGGTGATTGAGTATATGCTTACCGCCCGGCAAAAATCGCAGTGGGAAAAATTCTTCCTGTACCTTGATCTTGAAACAATGATGTCGCAGGACGCGGTACGTCAGCGGAAATGGATTACCGAAAGCGAGGAAGGCAGAAGGCGGATGATTGAACAATACCGCCGTGAACTGCAAAGCGACGTGAGAGACGGAACCATCTCGGTTATCCCCACCGGTTTTACCATAGAACGCACCCAGTACAACAGTTTTGAAGGAACCGTTACCGTACTGGAAAAATTCAGGAACGACAACAATAATACCTTTACCGAACTTAAGCGTTACACCTATTCGGTACGTTTGAAAGACAATATCTGGACCATAGCGGGTTATTCCGTTGTTAATCTGGGGACTGAATGAAGCTGCTTCTGGTACTTGGATCGGACGATAATTACGACGCTATTTTCCGCAGTATTGCGCCGCTGGATTTTGAACCAATCCGTTACCGCCATGTACTTAAAGCAATGGACAATATTGATGAAATTGACCCCGCAGCAATTATCATCAGCGCACGGGATTTCCCCCGGCACTGGAAGATACTGGTGCAATTTGTCCGCAGCGAACGGTCAAAGGAAACATGCCCCATTATCATTTTGAGGGGGGGCAGTTTTAGCGCCGAAGAGACATCAAAGGCCCTTTTTCTGGGGGTCAACGGAATCATCAGCGACACGCCGGAAAATCAGGATGATATTGACCGCCTGCATGACATTCTGGGCCGTTCCCTGTCGGCGCAGGGAGAACACAAAAGCCGTCATCTTTTTGTAGAACCCTGGCATCGTATCGGCCTTTTAATCGCAAATCTTTCAGGCAAATCAATTGTTATCGCGGATGTCAAAACCATTTCCGCCGAAGGATTGTCGTTTTCTCCCGCCAGTCCCCTGTCGGCAAAAGCGGTCGCCATAAACAAAGAACTGCGGGAATGCAGCCTGCGCACCGGCGATGCGATACTTGCGCCGGTCTGCCGCATAAGCGATGCCGGGAAAACCATTTCACTGGAATTTGTCTCATTCCCTGGCGATGAACGGCGCATTTTTGACCAGTACCTGGAAGAATTTCACTTGCAGGAATCCAGAACCGAAAAAGCCAGTTAATACCTGTATCCTAAACTACACATTGCACGGATGCCGTTTTTGTTTTAGAATATCAACATGGATGATGTCCGTTTTACCGTCCTGGACTTGATTGATATTGACCTCAGAGACCGCAATTCACTCAATCTTCACTGTATAGGCGGCAGAAAAGGACTGGCACGGAGAATCGGCATCCCCGACCTTAACCGCCCCATGGGGGCGATAATGGGTTTTTATGAGGATTTTGCCTATCAGCGGGTTCAAATCTTCGGCAGAGGGGAAGTTGCCTACCTGCGCCGTCTGGAAAACAGCGGAGAATACCAAACCGTTCGCGACCTGCTTAACTATCCCGTTCCCTGCTGTATCTTTACCCACAACCTCAGCCCCCGCAAGGAATTTCAGGAAATAGCCGAGGCGGCGCAATGCCCCCTGTTACAGACCAATCTGGGAACCGCCGATTTTTCCGCACGGCTTATGCGTATTCTGGCGGAAATTTTCGCGCCCCGCAAAAGCATCCACGGGGTGCTGGTGGAGGTTTTTGGACTGGGAATTCTGATTTTGGGGGATTCAGGGGTCGGGAAAAGCGAAACCGCCCTTGAGCTGATTCACCGGGGACACCGGCTGGTAGCGGACGATGTGGTGGATATTCACTGCGTAAACGGCAATATGTTAATGGGAACCGGGGCGAACAAAATTATCGGGCATCACATGGAAATCCGGGGACTGGGAATAATTAACATAACCCATATGTTCGGCGTACGGGCAATCCGGAACCGGAAAGAAATTCAACTCGTGGTAATACTGGAAACATGGGATTCCTCCAAAGCCTATGACCGGCTGGGCCTCGAAGATCAGAAAACAGACATTCTGGGGGTCAGCGTTCCCAAACTGGAAATACCGGTAAAGCCGGGACGGAATATTCCCATCATCATTGAAACCGCCGCCATGAACGAGCGGCTTAAATCAATGGGTTACAATGCCGCGAGGGAATTTAACAAGAATGTCCTTAAATGGTCCGAAAGCGATTCCACCCGCTCGGTTTTTTTCGGACATGATGATATTATTTAAGGGGGAAGGGGTATGATAGAACAAACTATAACCGTATCAAATCGCGCCGGTGTCCATGCCCGCCCTGCGGCGTTGCTGGTTCAAACAACCAAAAATTTTATATGCAATATATATCTTGAAAAGGGCCGTGACCGGATAAACGCAAAATCAATTATGGGCGTTATAACTCTGGGAGCGGCTTTCGGAACAGAGATAAAAATTGTCGCCGAAGGAGAAGATGAGCAGGCGGCGGTAGAAACATTGGTCCGTCTTTTTGATTCAAAATTTGAAGAGGAATGAAAACAGTAAAGACCCGCCCGCACTATTCTATCCTCAATGTAAGGGGCCTGATTTTTATTTATGTGCTGCTTGGCATACTTACCGTGCTGTTTTCCCGTTCCTTTTTTTCCGAAATCCTGGATCATGGGGAGGTTCCCGGCAGACTCAATCTGGTGGTATTTTTTACCATCCCCGCGGTACTGCTGATATTTCTGGGAATTGCCGCGGCCAGCCTGCTGGGGGACATTATCGCCCGCCGCCCGGGGACAAAATTCAGGGCGCGGCTGCTGGGTTATTTTATTGTTATTGTTGTTTTTTCCGCCGCGCCCATGGCCATAGTTACCGGTATCTCGCTCAGCGAGGCAATCCGCTTCTGGCACAGCATTCAGGCGGATACGGCCAAAACCGCCGCGCATTCATTTGCCGTAGACAACTATTCCTTTCACTTTGAACATTTTGAAGACATACTGAAAAAAACCAACTGGAACGCCGTTATGTCGCAGGCAACGCCATCGGCAATTTTACCGGCGGGTATTGCCTCGGTGCAGGATTTTCAAAAAACCGAAGACGGATGGAAAGAAATTGTCTTGACCGGAGATGAGGACAGAAGACTCGAATTTCCCCCTTCAGAGACCGAAGGCCACATTACGCGCGAACTGCCCCGCGATACGGACTGTATCCGTTATGTGATGCGCCCCGTAGGGGGGGCCGCAAAAAATATGATCAGACTGATCAGTTATAATCTGGGCGCTGATTTTGACCGGGGAAGAGCCGCCATAGAAAATCAGGGAGAACGGTTTGAAGTAATCAACATTTTGCGGAATAACGCGCCCATTCTGGCGCTGTTTTATTACGGGGTGTTTTTTGTCCCCACATTGCTGATGACGGTAATCATCGCCATCTCCTTTACCCGGCGCGTAACCAATCCCATTGTAGAATTGACCGAAGCTACCCGCCGCGTTGCCGAAGGAGATTTTTCGATACAGATACTTGCCCGCCGGGGCGACGAATTGGGGCTTTTAATCCGTTCGTTTAACGCCATGGTGCAGGATTTGGAAAAATCGAGGGCCGCGCTGGTCAAGGCTGAAAAAATTTCAATATGGCAGAACATGGCGCAGCAGCTTGCCCACGAGATAAAAAATCCCTTAACCCCGATAAAATTGTCCGCGGAACGGGTGTTGCGGCGCTGGCGCAATGAACCGGAACAAATCGGCGAAATTATCGAAGATTCCATGCTGGCGATTATTCAGGAAACCGAAGGACTTTCAACCCTTCTCAATGAATTCAGAACCCTTTCAAAGCCGATAGAGCCTTCGCAGTCATGGACAAAAATCACCGAAACAGCGGGAGAAGTGATTGGCCTGTACCGCAATTCGTATCCCGAAGTACAGTTTAATACCGATCATATTGATAATAATGTAACCGTTAAAATTGACAAACACCGTTTTGTGCAACTGCTGACCAATCTGTTGATTAACGCCATTGACGCAATGGACGGCAAGGGGCTTATTGAAATAAGAACGGATTTTGTACAGAAACGGGAGATGCGGTTTTGCAGAATCAGCATCAAAGACTCAGGCAAAGGCATTGCCCGGCAGTCGATTCCGCAGGTTTTTACCCCGTATTATACTACCAAAGAATCAGGCACCGGCCTGGGGCTTCCCATTGTGGAGCGTATAATAAACGATCACGGGGGAAGCATCTGGTTTAATTCAGCGGAAAGAATGGGAACCACTTTTTTTGTTGACCTGCCGGTCAGCGGGGAGGCGGCATAATGGCGGCAATTCTTATCATTGATGACGAGCCGGGAATCAGGCAGTCCCTCGCCTCAATCCTTGAAGACGAAAAATACCGTGCGCTCACCGCGGAAGACGCTGTTGTCGGCATGGAGATTCTGGACCGGGAAAAAATTGATATGGTTTTTCTTGACGTACTCCTGCCCAAACTGGGCGGCCTTGAAGCGCTGGAACATATTCACGGCAGTTGGCCGCAGATGGAAGTAGTGATGATATCCGGCCATGCCAACATTGACATGGCGGTGCGGGCGGTCAAGGGCGGCGCTTTTGATTTTCTGGAAAAACCCCTTTCGCTGGACAAGGTGCTGACCGTATGCCGTAACGCCCTCGCCATCGGAAAACTCCGTGAAGAAAACCGCCGCCTGCAAAAAAACGCTTCACTTGCCCATAAGGAGTTAATCGGCGACAGCGCCGCCATTATCAGCATCAGGGCTCTGGTAAAACAGGCCGCCGCCAGCGACGCACGGATTCTTATTACCGGGGAAAACGGTACCGGCAAGGAAGTGGTGGCACGGGCGATTCATCTGCGTTCTACCCGCGCCGAGCGCCCCTTTATAGAGGTCAACTGCGCCGCCATACCGGAAACCCTTATAGAAAGCGAACTGTTCGGCCACGAGAAGGGAGCCTTTACCGATGCGGTTTCCAGCCGCAAGGGACGTTTTGAAATTGCCCGCGGCGGTACGCTTTTTCTGGATGAAATCGGGGATATGTCGCTTCCGGCGCAGGCCAAAGTTCTGCGGGTGATTCAGGAACAGAAAATGGAGCGCGTCGGCGGTGAAAAAACCATTGAAACCGATGTCCGTATTGTGGCGGCAACCAACAAGAACCTTGAAGAAGCCTGCGCCCAGGGGCGTTTTCGGCAGGACCTGTATTTCCGCCTCAATGTTATTCCCATTCATATTCCCCCGCTGCGGGAACGGCCCAGCGACATCCCCCTGCTGCTCTGCCATTTCCTGAAAGATATGGAAATGGAAACCAAGCTGGAAGACGATGCGCTGGAATTGCTGGCATCCCATGACTGGCCGGGAAATGTGCGGGAACTGAAAAATCTGGCCGAGCGTATAGCGGTTATGCACTCAGACAGCAGTATCAGCGGAAAGGCGCTTGCCGGACTTTTGAACAGGGGCGGCAGAAAACATACCCACCCCCCTGTAGGGGGAACCCTGCCGGGCAAAACTATCCCGCAGGGAGAATCCCTGCCCGAAACACTGCTGGAACAGAATTTCAGCGAGGCAAAAGAATCTTTTGAAAAACATTATTTGGAGTTCCAACTTTCAAAAAACAATGGTATAATTAGCAGAACTGCTGAGGCTATCGGAATATACCCCAGCAACCTGCACGCAAAGCTGAAAAAATATGGCATTTACAGTAAGGAAGGAAAACAGTAAGTAATGAGAGAACTTACCAAACGTCAAAAGGAAGTCTTGTCATTCATCACTGCTTATCTGAAAAATCATCCCTACCCTCCCACCATTCGGGAAATCGCAGACAATTTTTCAATTTCCGTAAAGGGCGCCTATGACCATATTACGGCGCTTAAACGAAAAAATTATCTGAAGCAGGACGACAACCGTTCGCGTACCATGGAACTGGTACGGTCAAAGGTAGATGAAGATTTGGGAACAATATCCAAAATTCCCATTGTGGGAACTGTCGCCGCGGGCATCCCCATCCTTTCCGAAGAGAATTGGGAGGGAACCATTACCTTGCACCAGTCCATGCTGAAGAAAAGCCGTGTTTATTTTGCCGTCAGGGTACGGGGAGATTCCATGTCCGGTGTGGGAATCATGGACGGCGACATGGCCATTATCGAAAAAATGACGGTGGTAAAAAACGGTGAAATTGCCGTGGCAGTTGTAGACGACGCGGTTACCCTGAAACGATTTTACAAAGAAAGCGCCCGAATCAGGCTGCAGGCTGAAAATCCCGCCTATAAGCCAATCTACTGTCAGGATGTGCGGATTTTGGGGCGGCTGGCTCAAATAATCCGCTCTTATAAATGATGGCCGCCAATAGCGCCCGGGGCGGCGGCGCCCATGGCGGCGCCTATATTTTTCTCGGTCCGGAAACCGGAAAAAAACAGGATGCCATTGAAGAAATCAGAAAAAAAATCGCCGCCGCAAACGGGCCGCCGGAAGAAACGTCTTTCTATGCCGGTGAAACTCCGTTAGTTGAAATTGCCAACGCGGCGCAAAATCACAGCCTTTTTGCCCAATCGCGCCTGTTCATAATCAAAAATGCCGAACAAATAAAAAAGAAGGAAGACATCGCCCTTATTGCATCCTGTATGCGGGAACCGGAATCGGAAACCGTGTTGATTCTGCTTTCCGATGAATTTAAACTTGCCGCCGGCCTTGACGACTGCGTTCCCAAAGAAAACCGGAAAGTTTTTTACGAATTGTTTGAAAGTGAAAAAAGCGAATGGCTGCGTTCATTTTTCCGGCGTGAAGGTTACCGTATTGATTCTGACGGTATTGATGTAATTTTGGAAATGGTCGAAAACAATACCGATGCCCTGCGCCGTGAATGTTCGCGGCTGATGTTGTTTCTGCCCAAAGACCGCCCTGCCGGGGCGGCGGATATTGAAAAATGGCTGTCCCACAACCGGGAAGAATCGGCATTTACCCTGTTCTCCCGAATCGCCGCCGGTGACGCTTCCAAAGCCGTTGAATCGCTGCACACCCTGCTTGCCGCAAAGGAAAGCGCCCAGGGTATTTTGGCCAGCCTTGCCTGGTGTTTCAGAAAACTCCGCGACTATCTGGCCCTTTCAAAAAACGGCGAACCCAACAGTTTTGAACTGAAAAAAATCGGCCTTTCCTCGCCCAAAGCCAGGGATGATTACGCCGCCGCCGCCCGCCGTTACCGG